>JBNLEN010000069.1:0-31253 GCA_050304975.1 Polyangiaceae bacterium | reverse complement strand
TGAAATGTCCGTTTTGCGCCTACGATCGCGACCTCAGAGCCCCGCCTCTCGAATGGGCTTGCGGCTGCTGCGACGAGGTCGACCTCGGCCCTTTCGGCAAGTCGGCGGCCGTTCGCTGATGTGGTGAGAGATAGGCGCAGTTAGCGTCCGCCGCGGGGAACAATTTCGCAGGCGGCTCCAGACAATGAGAACTTTGGTTCGTGAAGTGTTCGCTTTTGGGGGCGAGGCTTGTGGGCGTCGCCTGTGAAGCTGGCGAAATGTCCGTTTGCGGTCGCGATCGCGGACTCAGACGCCCTGAGCTCGGTGAAATGTCCGTTTTGCGCCCACGATCACGACCCCAGGGGCTCGCCGCGGTATCTGCGCGTGGCGTGTCGTCGATCCGTAACAAAATCGCAAAGTGGCAGCGACGCTGTTTCCGGGGTGAGAGCAGGCGCGGCCGCCGCCGCCGCACAGCCGCCGCCGCCGCACAGCCGCCGCTGCAAAGCCGCCGCCGCCGCAAAGCCGCCGCGCACAGCCGCCGCCGCCGCACAGCCGTCGCCGCCGCCTCCGCCGCAAGGCCTCCGCCGCACAGCCGCCGCGCGGATTCTGCCGCGCCTAGCTGCGCGCGTCTTTGGTGAGGGCTTCGCGCTGCTCGGCGGTGAGCTCTGTCTCGACGACGAGCTCAGGGTGGTCGGCGCCGATGGCGATCGGCGTTCCCTGGCCGAGCTCAAACTTGATGTATTGCACCGACGACAAGCGATCATTGCCCACCTGTGCGGAGTCCCAAGTGGCGCGAGCCTGTTCACCCTCGGCAGTGCGAATGTACAAGTGCTGGGGCAAGGTGAGCCATGACGTGAGCAGCTCTTTGCGGGCCTGCTCATCGTCAATCTCAATCAGCAACGTGCAACCCAGCGTGCCGGTATCACCCAGCAGAGCGTTGTAAGTGTCAATTTCGTGCTGAATGTCGGCTTCGCGCACGATGCGCTCGATGCGCATCATCTCCTGGATTTGGTAGCGCACGGTTTCCGTGGTTTCGAACAGGAACGTCAGATGCTTGCCGACGTGGATGCGACGCGGCTCTTTTTCCGCGAACACCCGCGTGCGGTAGGCGTCCCGCGTGTCGTTGTAGGTCTGGTAGTCCACGATGTCTGAGCGTTGAACGCGTTTCATGGTCACTCACCACCTTTCTCGGTTTTGCTCTCATTCGATTTGGCGTCAGCGGCCTTGTAGCTGCGCGCCAAGAGAGACATGGGATGTAGAGGCTTATTGCCTGCATGTTGCTCGAACTGGAGAGCGGCAAGGGGGCAATCCGTGACCCAGGTTTCCGCTTCCTTTTCAGACTTCATGCCGTCGAACGACTTCTTGCCGACGCGCTGCGAGGTCTCAAAGCCTTCAACCTTCATGGCGTAGGTGCCGTCATGGCCGCAGCATTCCATCACGGTGTTGATCTGGGCGCCGGCTTTGCGCACCAGGTCACGGCCCTTGAAGCCGACCGCTTGGGCCCGCAAGTGACACGGCGCGTGGTACGAAACCTTTTCCGGGACGTCCGCGAAGTTGTCGTTGAAACGCTCTTCCTTGCGGATCGACCAGATGAATTCCCCAGGATCCTGCACGGCAGCAGCCACCTTCTTGGCTCGCTCGCGATCTTCCTCGGCGACGAGCTCAGGGTACTCCTGGCGCAGCATCATCGAGCAGGTGGGGTTGATGGCGATGACCTTGGCCCCTTGATCGACGAAGGGCTCCAGGCGATCCAGGTTGATCTTCGCACGGCGGCGCACCTCTTTGAGGTTGCCGTGTTCCCAAGCTGGCATGCCGCAGCAAACCAGGTGTGATGCACAGCGGATGTCGACCTGGTTGCGTTGAAACACCTCCACGGTGTCTTGCCCAATGTGCGGTTCATTGTGCTGCACGAAGCAGGTTTGGAAGAGCACCGCTTCGCCGCCTGGCTGGTCTTGGATCAGTCCCTTCTTACGCGCCCACGACTCGAACGTCGAGGAGGCGAAGTCCGGTAGCAACTTGTCCCGGTGAATGCCGAGCGCCTTCTCCATGAACCAACGGTGCAGGGAAACGCGGTTCATGACGTTGGCCATGCCGAAGCTGGCCCGAGCCATCGCGCCCGCCGCGTCAGGGTTTCCCAAGATCTTGTCGCGCAGCTTGACCCCGTGCTTCTTGGTGCGCTGCGCGTTGTAGCGGTGTACTAGCTTTGGGAAGTCTAGCTGAAACTCATGCTTGTCGCGTGGAGTGTACGGACACTGCACCTCGCACAGCTTGCACTGGAAACAATCGTCCATCACTTCGGCGGTTTCCGCTTCGGTGATCTTGCGCACGTTCCCGTCGTGGTTGTCGTCGATGAACTTGAACAATTTGGGAAATGAGTCGCAGTACTTGAAGCACATGCGGCAGCCGTGACAGACCTCGAAAACCCGCGTGATTTCCTTCTGTAGGCCAGCCTCATCCCAATACTTGTCTTCGCTGGGATCGTAGCTGAGGCCGTCTGTCGGCAGGTAAGAAACGTTACCTTCTTCGCTCATGCCTCTCTCGCTTCTCCCATCGTGGTTGCAGATACACAATTCGCTAGATGCGAATGCCGAGGCCGCGATGGGGCGACCTCGGCACGTAACTTAGGGCTTGGTTTAGGAGATGTCGTCCAGCAGGGACTGAAAACGGCCTGCGTGTGACTTCTCGGCTTTGGCGAGTGTCTCGAACCAATCAGCGATTTCGCCGAATCCCTCTTCGCGGGCCGTCTTGGCCATGCCCGGGTACATGTCGGTGTACTCGTGGGTCTCGCCAGCCACTGAGGCTTTGAGATTGTTGATGGTATCACCGATGGGAAGATCCGTTGCGGGATCGCCGACGCTCTTCAAGTAGTCGAGATGACCGTGAGCGTGACCAGTCTCACCTTCCGCGGTCTCACGGAAGTTACCAGCGATCTCGGGATAGCCTTCCACGTCCGCCACCTTGGCGAAGTAGAGGTAACGCCGGTTTGCCTGAGACTCGCCCGCAAACGCAGCCTTGAGATTCTCATGAGTTTTTGAGCCTTTGAGATCAGCCATTTTTCTGTGTGTTCCTTCCTGTTGTGCCGACTCCTGCTCCGGGAGCAGCTGAGGTGCAGCGCGAATATGCCACGCGCCAAATCAGTACTGGAGAGAGCTAAGCAAGAAGCGAGCACATGCCTGAAACCCGCTCGAACATTCGGCCGGTGTTGATAAAATATCTATACATATCAAATGTTTAACTGTGGGCCCATGAGTTGTCCCCAGGACTTATCCACAACTCCACAGGCAGCAATAAATCGGAATATCGTCGAAATGGTCAACGATATTTCGAATTAGAGCAACGTTGGGACGTTGTTGCTGAGTCTGTGATGAGCTGGCGTTGTCCCGGCGCCACCGGAAATCACTGCTCGCCGCGAATGGTCGCTGCGCGAGCGTGGGCGGTCAGGCCTTCGCGGGTTGCGAAGTCACTGACATCAGCGCTGTCAGCGGCGAGATCTTGTTTGTCATATTGCACCAGACTGCTCGCTTTCTGAAAATCGTTGCAGCTGAGCGGACCGAAGAACTTCGCGGTGCCGCCCGTGGGCAAAACGTGCGACGGGCCCGCGTAGTAGTCTCCGAGCGGTACCGGCGTGTGGCCGCCAATGAAGATCGCCCCTGCGTGTCGGATCTGCTTCAAGCAGCGCTCGTCCTCGCGAGTCATGATCTGCAAATGCTCGGTCGCGAACACGTTGGCCAGTTCACAAGCCGCGTCGAGTGTATCCACCACGAGCGCTGCGCAGTAGCGATCCAACGCGGAGCCAATGGCCTCCGAACGGCTCAGGTCTTGCAGTTGCTTCGCGACCTCAGCCGCCACGGCCTCGGCTAGCTCTTTGGATGGCGTGGCCAACAACGCCGAGCCGGGATCATGTTCGGCCTGGGCTAGCAGATCGGCCGCGATCCATCGGGGGTTGGCCGAGTCGTCGGCGACAATGAACACTTCGCTCGGGCCGGCGATCGAGTCGATCCCCACCTTGCCGAAGAGCTGGCGCTTGGCCTCTGCGACGAATGCGTTGCCGGGCCCGACGACCTTGTCCACCGGTTTGATGGTCTGGGTGCCGTAGGCCGCCGCTGCGACTGCCACGGCTCCGCCGGCGCGGTAGACTTCTTTGACTCCGAGTTCGTGCGCCAAGGCAAGCGCCATCGGATTGATATTGCCGCCTGTCGGTGGCGAAAACATCACGACCTCTTTCACACCAGCCACGAGCGCCGGCACCACGGTCATCAGCACCGTGGAAGGATATAGGGCGCGCCCACCAGGTACGTAGACCGCGACGCGGTCGAGCGGTGTGTAGCGCACGCCCAACTTGCGGCCCCCGCGCAACAGGGGTGGAGGCGCCTTGATCAGAATGTGCTGCTGGTACTCACGGATGTTGCGAATCGCGCGGCGCATCAGCTCGAGAAAGTTCGAGTCCGCGTCGCGGTGTGCTTGTTTGATCTCGTCGGGGCTGACGCGCAGCGTTTCTCGCGTGAGCTCTGCCCGGTCCAACTTGCTGACCAGGCGCACGACGGCCTCATCACCTTCGGCCATGACTTGCAGCAAAATGTCGCGCACCAGGGCGGGGATGTTCATGTCCGTGTCTTCGGATACGAGCGCACCACCATGCAGACGCTGCCGCAACTTCTCGACCTGGGTTTCGAAATCCGTCTGGGTGTGGCTGAGTATGCGCAGCGCGGTCATGGGCGGGACCCTACAGTAAGTGCGACCCAGCTCGCAATTGGCAGCGCAACTGGTGGCTGCAATCGTGACCACAACCGCTGCGGGCCTGCGGAATTCTGCACGCACGCCCCAAGGTTCACCCCGCCACGGCCAGCGGCCGGCGATTGCCGCCGGCCGCTCCCATGCGATACAACCCGCGTTGTGACCGATCGTGATTCTTGGCAGCCCGAGACTTTGGTGGCGCACGCGGCGGGGTTTCGCGACGCGGAGCATGGCGCGCTCGTGCCTCCGATAGGTCCTGCAACGACCTTCGATCGCAGCGGCGGCAAGGGGCCGATCTACAGTCGTGACCAAAATACGACTTACGCTCCGGCGGAGTCGCTCTTGGCCGCGTTGGAAGGCGGAGAAGAAGCGCTGCTGTTCAGTTCAGGCATGGCGGCGGCTACCGCCGCTTTCGAATGGTTGGAAGCGGGGCAGCGCGTTGTGGCTCCGCGCGCGATGTACTGGGCGTTGCGCCGCTGGCTAACCCATTTCGCTGCGCGCCGCGGAGTGCAGGTGACGTGGGTCGATCCGGATGACCTTCAGTCGTGGCAGGAGGCGCTACAAGCCGAGGCGGCCCTGGTTTGGATCGAGACGCCAGCCAACCCACTGTTGCAGCTGACGGACATCGAAGCCGTGTGCGCCATGGCACGGGAGGCAGGGGCAGCCGTTGTGGTGGACAACACCACGGCCACCCCGATCTTGACCCGGCCGCTCGCGCTCGGAGCGGACGTCGTGATGCATTCGGCAACCAAGTCGCTCAACGGTCATTCGGATGTTTTGGCGGGGGCGCTGATCGTCAAGAGCGCGCAGCTTCCGTTGTGGCAGTATTGCCGCTATGAGCGCGCGAACCGCGGCGCGGTGTTGGGCCCATTCGAAGCCTGGCTTTTGCTACGCGGCATGCGCACACTGGCGGTCCGGGTGCAGCGCGCGTGCGAAAACGCTGCAGAAATCGCTCAATTCTTGCAGCAGCATCCAGCGGTGAGTCAGGTGTTCTATCCCGGCTTGCCCAAGAGCGCTCAATACGCGTTGGCGCAGAAGCAAATGCGTGGCGGCTTCGGCAGCCTGCTCTCGTTTCGCGTCCGCGGAGACGGGCAGCGCGCTGAACGAGTCGCGCGCAAGCTGGAGCTGTTTCGCCTCGCGACGTCTCTTGGCGGCGTGGAGAGCTTGGTTGAGCAGCGCGCACGCGTCGAAGGCGCCGGCTCTGGCCTGCCAGACGAGTTGCTGCGGCTCAGCGTGGGTATCGAGTCGATGGGCGATCTGGTGATCGATCTGAAGCAAGCGCTGAGTTGACTACCGACAGCTGCCGAGCCCTGTTGCTAGGGCACAAAAGACATCAGGCTGACGAAAGCATCGCCAGCCTGATGGGTTCGCGTTTGGCCTGACCAGAGTTCGGCTCACGGCGCAGGGCAGCACAGCCGAACAGCGGTCTAGGAGGTGTGGTCTCAGTATGGAGGCGGCGGCGCGAACCGACCGGGGAATGGGTTTGCATTTTGGCGGAGGTGCCAGTCGTCGCGATCCGCTCCCCAGTAGAAGCCTTCTTCTTCGAACAGCGCCACACCAATGACGCCGATGTTCATGCCTTTGCCGCGCTTGGCGGCGTAGGAGTCTTCGACCGCGCCAAAGCGAAAGGCCCGGACGCTGTCGTAGCTGTCGCGAAAGCCTTCGATGGTGAGCGTGCCCCAAGGGTCCACCAGGTAGCCACGCTTGCCGAAGTCACCCTCTTGACCGTCGATCACGTCCAAGCCGTCCACGGTGGCGACAATCTCAAAGCGTCCGGGTGTGTGATTGGTGATCTGTATTTGGTAGCGTTCACCTTCATCACCCATGACGTAGCGCTTTCCGGCTGATTGCAATGAGGGCAATGGATCCCCATCGGAATCCACCAGAGCTACCGTCAGTGCGCCGCCTCGCACGGGAAACACGCCGGCGTAGGCATACCGCTCACTCATGCCGGTCGCCGCTTGCACGCCGGCTTCGTCATCGTAGTACATGCTCACCACGGCAGAGGGGGACGAATGCTGACGATGAAAGCGCACTTCGCGGATGCGACTTTCGCGCGCTTCGCCCCAGCGGGTGGCCAGGCCCGGTCGTCTCCAAGGGGCGGGCTCAGGGTAGCTCTCTTCAGCAGCGTCTGCGTCAGGAGCGCTTGGGGGATAGGAGCGACTGGTTCTCGGTAGGGGTTTGCGGCTGGCGGAGGCGATCCGCTCTGGCTGGCCGCGGCGTCCGTCCGGCTGCGTCGCATAGCCGCCTTGCTCAGCAGCCGCCTCGCCCTCGCTGTGCGGCGGATAGTCAGTGGCGTACTTGGTTTCTTTGGGAGTTCCGCTGCAGGCACTGAGCAGCAGCAACAACATCAGGGTGAGCGTCAGGGAAATTACAGACTTCATGGCGACCTCCAAAAGTGCTTCTCGCGAACAGCCCCCCAACGCCGGGCTGGGGCGGGCCTTACACGGCTTTTTTGAGGAAGTTGGGTTTGTCTTTAATTTCGCGCGGGTAGAGGCACGTTCGCCGGGCAGGCTTTGCGCTTAGGCGGGCGAGGAGGGCCGTCCTTCAGGGGGCGCAGCCAGCTGGTTGGGCCTAGCCCCCGTGGCTGAGCTGCCAAGTCGACCTTGCCCTGGACGAAGCGCTGCTTGCGGCGTCCATTGAGCGATAACCTGCTCCGAACGAATACCTGCGGACGAGGTTTACCCTGCTGGACCCGTTCATCCGCCACGTGGAGTGCCAGCTGGTGCATCAGATCTGGGTGCAGCGCCAACAATTGGGTCTGCCTTCGGGTCAAGTAGTCCAAAGGCTCCAATTTCTGGCGCTTCCCGGTCTCGGGGTCGCGGATCTCAAACTCGACATCCCCCTTCTTGGTGCGCAGCATCATGCGCCACGAAAACAGATGCCCGTCCTCCGTCCAAGCGACGTCGTTGGGATAGAGCCAGTGCCGCAGGGGCAACAGCAGCTGAACCGCGCAGTAGCCCGCCGCCAACACGACCGCCCAACGTGGCAGCAATGAGGCCCCAAGGGACGAAAGCTGAGTGCCCGCCAGGCTATCTAGCGCCTTCAGTTTGCCGGTTCGCCTTTGCACGAAGGCCAGCACTCGTCTGGGCCAATCTGGTTCGAAGAATAGCGTGCTCAGCGCCAAGCTCATCCACGGAAACGAAGCAATCCCGAAGATGCTGGCGTTGGTCGCATGAAACGCCAGCGCCCAGCCGAAACCAATCCAACGCGTCCTCTTCCAAAGCAACAGCGGTACGACCAATAGATCGAAGGCGACGCCGCCCCAAGACATCAGCAGAGGCAGCTGTTCGTTCTTCAGCAGATCACAGAAGGGCGAATAGGGTGCCTTCTTGTCCAACCAGATGTTCAGCGGGCTACCCTGCAGCCAGTCGCCGTTGAGTTTGGCGACGCCAGCGAAGAAGTAGACCACGCCCATTTGAAAACGTAGCAAATACAAATCCACCACTCGCGTAGCCCCACGATGCAGCGGCTTGAACGGCCCCCGAGCGAGCCAGGCGTCGACGCTGAGCATGTTGTGCGCCTGGCTGAAGGCCAGCAGTCCCGAGAGCAGACAGTACAGATACAGGTGGTTGATGTAGAGCGTGCGCTCCATCAAGAAATATGCGCTGAACAATAGAAACAGCAGCCAGGCGCTCAGACGAAAGGCCAAGCCCGCGGCGACGCACAGCGCCAAGGTAATCAGCACCCAATGCAACGCTACCGAGGCGCCGTAGCTCTCGGGCGACGGTACCCATTCGAAGAACAAGTACTTGAAGTGCAGCTCTGGTGCGTACAGCTCGATGTGTTTCTCGAAGCCGAGCTTGGTGAATACTTCGTAGGCCAAGAGCAGGCCGAACGCGATGCGAAACACCGCCAGCGAGCTGCCGTCGACCGATTGCCCGAGAATTGCGCGCCAGCGAGCCAGGGACCACATCGTCGGCTACCCGCGAAAGACCAAGCTGGCTAGGCGCGGAGCAACGGCGCGCGGCGCACAGCCGCCTCGATGTCGGAGGCATAGTCGCTGTGTAGAGAGAACACCGTGACTTCGAAGCGCCGATCGCCCAGGGGTTTGATCTGCGGTTCACGCACGATGCTGGAGTAGTGACTCATCATCGCGGCTTCGAGGATCGCGCGGCGGATTTCGGGTACGCCGTGGCCCAGTGGCGCAGAAATCTCGAACACGTGCATGGCGACGCCTTCCACGGCAGGCGTGCGCATGACCGCGCTGCGGGCGATGCGCGAATAGGGAATGATGGCCTGCTCACCCTGGCTGGTTTCGAGTACCAGCGCCCGCAGACCCATGTCCTCGACGCGCCCTTCCGTTTCGTCCACGCGGATGCGATCGCCCACTTGGCATAACTTGGCTGCCTTGAGCACCACACCTGCCACGAAATCGCGCACCGCGAACCACGCGGCTGCGGCAAATCCAGCCCCCAACGCCACAAACGCCAGCGGCTGGATCTCACTCGTGTCGCGCAGCACGAGGCGAGCGGCAAACGCCAAATAGGCGAACACCAGCAGCAGTCCGAGCACCGGTTGCGCTCGCGTCCACAATTCGCGGCGAGATTTCTTCATCGGCAACAGCGCGCTGGCTTTGCCGATGCCGTACATCACCAGCAGCAGCGCCAAGCCGCCGACGCCCAGCAGCGCCAGCTCGAGCTCGGGGCGGACGAGCGCGGTCGTCATGCGAGGTACCCCCGGGCTCGGAAGCGCTCGGTCACCAGATGCTGCACGAAGCGGCTGACTTCATACACCGCCGGCCGTACTTCCTCCACCAGCCCCATGCGCGTGAGCGTGTCTAGATTGGCGCGCCAAACGCGTTGATCACCGCCAATCACCCGGGGCAAACGACTCAGATGCAACTGCTTGTGCAGACATAACGCCAGCAGCAGCGCCGACTGCTCAACCTTGAGATCATCCAGATCTTCCGCGTTGGGCAAGCTGGGCTGCTTCAACACGATGCGGTCCTTGTCAGCACTCTTGACGTGGCTGATCCAAGCTTGCAGGGCGACTCCAACCATTCCTCTGGAGTAGTGGTAGAAGGAGGCGAACAAGCGAGCCGCGTCCCACTGACTCAAGTCTCGTTCGCTGACTTCATCCAGCTCATACTGCACGCCGGTGGAACCGTGGCGCAGGCTGATCACTTCTTTCAAGTCTTCAGCCGGCATCGGGCCACACTCGACCACGCCGAGCGCGCTGTCAGCGAGGGGACGCATGTGGCTGATCAGCTCAAACGCGAACTTGTTGACGCACAGCACGAACAGACAGCGATCGCTGTGCTGGCTGATCAAATCGAAAATGAGGTCCAACACGGCATTGCCGTTGGGGGAGCGCTCCCACCACAGCTCCAGATCGTCAATCACGACGACTGAGGTTTCTGGCAAGGCCGCGAAGGGATCGCTCTTGCTGCCCGGTGGTCCCGCGCGATGTCCAAAAGCGTCGTTCAGCGCGGCCCGGAATATGTTCGGATCGGCACTGCCGCCCGGTTTGGCGTGCACCCGAAACACCGAATGGCGCTCCAAGTAGCGCCCCACGATGCGTTGCCAAAGTGCGCTCTTGCCCGAGCCGCGTTCCCCAATGAACAGCAGCGCGCCCCTCGAGCCGCGGCGGTAGTTGTTGATCGCTTGGCGCGCGACCTGCACTTCATGCTCGCGTTCAACCCAGAAGGTCTCATTCAGCGCGGACTGTCCGAAGAAGAGCTGCCGATAGTAGAACGGCAGCTTCTCCAGTGCTGACGGCAGCGGCTTGTGCGCGTTTACTAGCGCCAACACGCGTTCCACGGTGTTGTTGGCCGTTTCCGGTCGGGCGCGTAGATTTCTGGCCAGCAATAGCCCCGCGCTACCCCGATACAGCGCCCGCACCGAAAACTGGCGAGCGCCCTCAATGCCTTGGCGCACCAGGCCGCGCAGGCCCGTGACGGCTTCGCGCCCGCGCCGCAAACGCAAACGTTGGTCCAGCGTGTCCGATGCGTGAGTCAGTTCATACGCGTTGGTCGCCTCCAGCACGCCCCGCAGTTTGTCATCTACGGTTGAGACGACGCGCCGCACCAAACTCTCCAGCTCCCGCAGCTCTTTCTCGAGGCGCTCGAGCCCATTTTCGACGACCGGCAACATGTGCGCGGAAAAGTCGTCCTGCTTGCTCTGTCCCGCGGCTTCGAATTCGTTCAACTGGAAGGAAATCAAGCGGGCGACGTCATTGCCGATGATGGTCGCGCGGCGCTCCACCACGGGAAAACGTTCAATCGCGGCTTGGGTACCGCCCACCAGCTCCGACTCGACTAGGAACTTCACCAGCGGCCTGACGGAGAGCTGGATCAGCTCCGGCGCGCCGTAGCCCCGTTCTTCCAACATCTCAATCGTGTCATCACTGAGCGTCTCGACTGACTCCGGCAGCTCCTGGGTGGAGGCGTCCGCTTCTTGCATCAGTCGGTCGATGAACTGAGCGGGTTCGAAGCGGGGCTTGGCGTCGAACTGCAGTTTGGGTGTCTTGCTGGGATCCAGCTGCCTGGCTTCGAGCTGTTGCTTGAGCTCTTGCAGGCTCTTGTGGAAGGTCTGGTAGTCTTTGAGCGTGCCGCTGCGTAGCTCCAGCTCGAGCGCCTCTTTTTCGCGCTGCACGATCGCAGCTAGACGATGCTGAAAGCCGGAAACCGTCAGGCCCAGCTGTGCCCGTTGATACAGTAGCTCTTGGCTTTGGAACCAGAGCGTGGCGCTTTCGTCCAACTCGCTGCGCACGCCGGATGAACGCTTGTCGGGCTTGCGCTGCTTGCGCGCGCGTGAGCGTATGTCCAGCGCTTGCAGGTCATTGGCGTAGTCCTGAACCAATTCCAAAGCGCGCTCTTTGAGGAAGGTCTCGATCGCGTCGACCTGTTGACGCTCATGCGCGATCAGATCATCGAAGTGCTTGAGCGTGCGCTGGCGTTGCTCTTGCAAGTAGGAATCCAAGACTTGCCCTTCGGACAACCCCCCCAACAGCGTGAGACTGGCTTCTCCGGAGTTGAGGATCTTGCCCAAGTGGACCGCCAGCTGGTGACTGTCCGCGGTCACGCGGCGAACGGCTTCACGCAGGCAATCGCGCTGCAAGCGGTCGTAGTAGAAATGCCGCAGCCTCTGCAGAGGGACTGGATACGTGGGGTTACCCCGGCGAAAGACGGATGCGATGCGTCGGCGGCGTTTGAAGCTGGCCAGTGACGGTGGGTCCTTGGGATCTTTCGCGAAGTCTTGCTTCGTGCCTTCGATGCGGATCAGCGTGTCACTGGACTCCGCAGAGATCGCCTCATCTTGGGTGAACGACTCGATGCGGCCGTCCAGCGTGGCGCGCTGCTCTGGCAGGGTACGCTCAACGTAGAGTTGGAGTTGCTTGTGCGCCTCCATCACGAAGGAACTCTGCAGCCGGTTGATCAGCTTGCGATGCTTGGTGGGGTTGCCCTCTGCAAGTCCCTTCTCGAGCGCGATAAACTGCTTTTCGGAGGCTTCCCGCAGGGAACGTAGTAGCGTGATTTGGTTGGTGTACAGGCGTGCGATGCCGTGCTCTTGAAAAGCCATCACCACGGCCTCATAGGCCTCGCGCTGCTGCTCCACCATGCCGATGACGAGCGGGTTGTCCCCAGCGGTGACGCTGCCGATGCCGCCTTGGCTGTCGCCGGGTTGGGCGGGCAGCAGAGATCTGGAAGCCGCGCGCCCGAGGCTCAACGCTTCTTCGAAGCTGGAGTTGCCGCGCACCAACAAAGCCGAATTCAACGAGCCCAGCAGGCGATCGAAGCGGGCCAGGCGGGCCTCGGTGTTTTCTGCGGCATCATCCGTCAACCCCATGATGCACAACTTGGAGTCGTGAGACTCTTGCTGCACCCAGTCCGTCAGGCGACGGGCTTCCAACGTGTTGTTGATCACTTTGACGCTGGCTTCGACGCGGGCCTCCGCCAACACCCGGCGCGCGCGAGTGCGCAGGATGTCGTTATTGGAGGTGTCTTCACTCAGGAGCAAGAAGCGTACTTCGGCTTGGCGCCACTGCTCGGCCGCGGTGATGAAACGCACCAACGCCACACTCAGACTGAAGTTGCCCGCGCCCGGCCTCCACCACGCGTCGATCCGATTGGCGGGCGGAGCCACCAGCGACGTGCTGTTGGACAGGATGAGCATGTTGTAGTCCAGCTCACTGACGGTCTGAATGAGCTGGGAGAGCTCCGCGGGTTTCTGTTTGTGGTCGTCCCAATCCAACAACACGGTGTTCGGTGAGAGGCCACCGAAACCGTGGTAGCGGCACGCCCCGGCGATGGTTTCCGTCAGATTATCACTCGGTAGTGAACGGCTGAAAACGCCCACCGGCGGGGTTTCCAGTTCCGTTTCGGCCTCGAGCTTCTGAGCGGTCTTTCCGAGCTTGTCCTGAGTCTTGGCGTCGGCCCTAGGCTCGAGGTTTTGGTCGGTCTTTGGTTTAGCTTCGGCTGGTGTCGTCTGACTGCCGGCCTGTTCGGCGATGGCTTTGAGCGCCTCACTGGCCGCGTTGATTGTCCCCTTGCCTGTTTTTTGGGGCTTGGATCGTTCCTTGGGCGTCAGTTTGAAGTCGGTGAGCAAGCCGCTGCCTGCCACGAGCGAATGAGCAAATTGCACCAACGGGCCACTGCTGGAGGCCAAGGCCCGGAACATCAGCACGTTGGGACGCCAGTTTCGGCGCTGCTGATGCTCGCGGCTCAAGCGGTGTAGGCCTGTGCGGACCAGACTGGCCCAAAACCCCTCCCAGGCATCGCCCGCATCGAGTCTGAGCTGGCGCCGTTGCAGCCAGGCGTACAGCCCAGCCATGAGCAGCACGGAGCCCGCCATGGCCAGCAGATCCAGCTGGATCATCACCAGCACGCAGGTAGCGGCGCCGGCGATGCTGACCATCTTGGGGATCTTGAAATCGGGGCGGAAGTCCGGACTCGCCCAGCTTTCGATGGCGCAACTGATGTTCAAGAAGCCGTAGGTGGTCAAGAACACCATCGAGACGACGCGCGCAATCGCATCCAGCTCGGCGATCAAGATGCCACCCAATGCGATCAAGAACGACAGCATGAGGGCGTTACGCGGCTCTTTGCTGGGCCCAACGCCCCGCGCGAATATACGTGGCGTGATCCCATCAGCGCTGACCGCTTGCAGAATGCGCGGCGCTCCGAGAATGCTGCCAAGTGCGGACGAGAGCGTGGCGCCCCAAATGCCACCGATCACCATCCAGTCCTTCAGTGCCACGTCTTGCAGCAGGGTGGAGCTTTCAATCAAAGCCGTGCGGTCGACCCGGAAGGCCAAGAACACCGCCAAGCCCACGTACACCAGCATGCCCGTGCCGATGGCCAGCATCGTTCCCGTGGGGATGGACTGTTTGGGGCGGCGCAAGTCACCGGACATGTTGACGCCGGCGGTGAAGCCCGTCACCGCCGGGAAGAAGATGGCAAACAGCTCTCCGATACTCGCTCCGCCCTCGGCCGGGCTCAGCGCAGGTTCAGCTGGAACCTCGGGGCTGCCGAAGGCGATCGCCACCAAAGAGACCGCGATCAGGCCGAAGATCACGTACTGAGTCTTGATCGCCACCGCCGTGCTGATCACTGCGATGCTGGTCAGCAGCACCAACGTGGCCGAACCACAAATGCGGATGTTGGTCTTGGTGGCTTCGAAGCCGAGCGAATGCAGCATGCTCTCGGAGAAACCGATCACATACAGGCTGATGCTGAAGGCCAACCCGATGAACAGCGCCAGCCCCAGGGTGCCGCCGATGGGCAGGCCCAAGCTGCGAGAGACGATGTAGTAGGGGCCGCCCGCACCGACGCTCTTATCGGTGGCGATGCTGGAGATGGACAGCCCGGTGCTCACGCTGATCACGTGGGCCACCAGGATGATGGCTAGGCCCATGTACAGGCCTGCGTTGCCCACCACCCACGGCAAGCGCAGGTACATGATCACGCCGAGGATGGTCAGCACCGACGGCGTGTAGACACCGCCGAACGTTCCGAACTTGTTATCCTTGGCCATGAGGCGTCCCGGCAGGCGCCACGAACTCACTTAATAAGTGCCGTGTCGGCCCACTCAACAGAGTTTCACCTTTGCTGAGTTCCGGCTTCGGATCAAGCGAGCCGATGGATTAGCTGACGTTTGCCCACTGAAGCACTTCTATGTGGGAGCGCGGGCTGCCGTCTATTCGTGCTTGAGCGGTATGGCCGGCGAAGCCAGTGGCATGACGACTGGCGCAGACTCCAGCGACAGATCAAGCGGAACGACCGCGTCCCCCAATTCCGGATACAGCGCCTGGTAGACGAACAGATTGGAAATCACTTTGCGCACGTAGGTGCGCGTTTGGTCGTAGGGGATGCGCGCAACGAACAGCTCGAGCGGTAGATGCTGCCCCGCGTATTCCCAGTGCGAGGTAGCCTCAGGTCCGGCATTGTAGGCAGAAGCGGCCAGTGCGGGGTGCGCATTGAAGTAGCCGAGCATCTTGTTCAGATAGAACGCGCCGAAGCGGATCGCATGCCGCGGCTGAAACAGCAATTCGTGGCTGTACTCCAGTCCCAACTCTTTGGCGATCGCTCGACCAGTCGGAGGGATCACCTGCATCAGACCGCGCGCGTCGGCGCTCGAGTAGGCGTGGTGGCGGAACGCGCTTTCTTGGCGCATCACGGCGTAGATCAACGCGGCAGGCACCTGCCACTCTTTGTTTGCCGCCTGCACCATTTGCACATGGGGCTCCGGATGCAGGCACTCCCACAGCCAACGCGGAGCCTGCGGCGGATCCGAGTAGAAGTTATTCGTCTTTGCGGCGCTATAGGCGACTCGGAAGTGGCGCTGAGCAACGTCCAGCTGGTCGTAGGCTGAGCATAGCGCCTGCCACTTGTCTTTACCCAGAGCTCGGTATTCGGACTCGTGGCGCTCTAGCTCTTCTTCGGCCAGTTCGTCCAGCCCCAGAGCCAGCAGTTGTTGGACGCTGCCGGGCAGCGGGATGGCGGGCGCAGGCGTTGCGGCCTCGACGTCTTTTGGAGGAATGGGGCTTTCCGGCGTCTCGCCCATTTGCCGTAGCCGCGCCCGAGCGATCCAGCCTTCGAAACTGATGGGGCTGGTGCGAGCGATCGTTTGGTAAGCCTGCTTGGCTTCATCGAGCTTGCCCTCGCGCCAGGTGCTCAGGGCTTCCATCAGATGGTAGTGACCCGCGAGCTCCGCCCGGGGCTTGAGGTAGCGCAGGCGTTTGAACCAAAACGTGGATTTGGAGTAGTCGCCTTTGGCAAACGCAGCGATCGCCATCTCGCGTCGCGCTGGTTCGACGTATTCGTTGTTGGGATAGCGCGACAGGAAGTCTTGGTAGCTGTCGAACGCTTGGCTCCAGGAGCCCAGCAGCGCCCACTCTCGGGCGATGCGAAACGCCGCCGTCTGGTTGAGCTTGGTTTTTGGACGCGCACGCTCCATCACCTCAAACACTCGGATGGCTTCCAGCGGCTGACCCATGCGCGAGAGTGCTCGCGCCGCGTAGTAGCGGTCTTGTCCAGCGTGCGCGCCGCCCATATCCGCCGCCTCCTGCAGCAGGCGCGCGGCTTCGGGGAAGCGGCGGGCGCGATACTGGGCCCAAGCCCGCAAATGGGCGAGCAGGCTGGCCGAAGCGCGGTAGTAGCGCGCGCTTTCGATGAACTTGAGCTCATGCTCCAACTCGGTGATGCGTCCCGCGTCGGCGAACTCTTGGGCGCGGCGCATGCGCTCCTGAGGCTTCAGGGGTTCTCGGGGGAAGTGCTCGGAGATCAACGTATCGATGTCGCGGGCGCGCTCGTGCAACGGGGCCTGCAGCGCTAGCCAACGCCAATCATATTTGGCGGAGTAAGTCCGCCCTTGCTTCATCGACAGCTTGGCTCTCACGAAGCGCAGCTCTGCTTGCTGGTCTCGGTTGCGCACGAACTTGGCTGCGCGAGTGATGATCAGCGCTGCATCGTCTGTATGGCCGTCGGCGAGTAGGCGCTCCCCAAGCTGCAGCATGCGGCTCGCGCTGCGCGATTTCTTCATTTCCGGGAGCGCTTCGAGGTATCGCGCCGAGGCCAGCTGCAACTGCTGCCGATGATCTTCGAGCAATGCCTCTAGCCCGGGAAGCTTGCCCAACGCGCGATCGAGGTGCTCGAGGGCGGCGTCCGGTTGTTCCAGCTTGGTGAGCGCCCAGCTCCTGGCGAGCGCGGCCTCCGCGTCGTCTACTGAGAGCGTTGCCAGGAGTTCGTCAGCGCGTTTCCAATCCCCGGCGCGCAGGAAGTTCGCAGCCTGCGCTTTGACGCTGGTAGCCGAGGGGGGGACCGCTTCGGGGGTGTCGACTCGTCTATTGGCGCTGCCGGCGCCTGTGTGTGGAGCCGCATCCAGCTGCCTCGAGGGCTGCTCGTTGGAGCGCAGACGCCGGTCGACGTCTTTCTTCTGGGCATCGTAGGAGCTGGCTCCAACGCAGGCGCTCACCACCAAAGCTGTGGCTGCGAGCGTCAACTTGCCGAGCTGGTTACTCAGACGCTGCTGGTTGCTCAGACGCTGCACCCGTCGAATGTTAGGGCCGCGGAGAAATGCCGGACCAATTCTTGATCGGTCGGGTTCAGAGCTGAGTTCAGAGCTGAGTTCAGAGCGATGTCGATACAACTCACTTAGACCTAGTGCTCAGCTAGCGACGGCGCCACCGCAAATGGTCAGGTTCGCTTAGCGTTTCAGCTTCGACGCCAATTCCGGGTCACGCTTTGGATAGTCAGCGGAAAATACCGATACCCGCGAGCTTCCGGAGTCGCGCTCGATCAGCACGCGCAATCCCAGCAGTCCGTGGGACGTAAGATCGCAGCGCTCGTATTCTTTGCCCGCGTCTGTCCAGCTCGACAGATCGCGATGCTGTCCCAGATCCAAACAGCTCAGTCGCTTGTCCATCGTCGTGCGGAAGCGGAACGCCTGATGGTCCTCACGAAAGTAGTCGAGGTTGTAGGTCGGCGCTCCCTCGCGCTGAACGTGACTGGTGCAAAGTCCGAATTCGGGCTTTCCACGAGGCACGCATTCAGTCTGACCAATGCTCTTGTCATCGGCTTCGCGCAGCTTCTCAGCCCACGCCACAAAGTCAGCCAGGGGAGACGCGGCGTCTTCCTGCGCCTTTTTTGCGAGCTGCTCTCGACGTCGCGCTCGTTCCACTAGCCGCTCCAAGCGATCGATGTCGTATGCGGATGGACTTCCGCAGAGCTCTTTGGCCCGCGCCAGCTGGGTGGCCCCTTGTTCCACGTCTCCGCCGAGCACCGCGTTTTTCGCGTTCAGACGGCTTTCCAGGCATTCATCGCTCTCTTTGCGCTCGCTGTCACAGCCGAAAAGGCCGCTCAACAACAGCAGGCACAACCCAAAGCCAGTCAGCGTCACGGCGCTTCGCGTATCACGGGCAGGCGTTGGCGGACAATGTTCGAGATTGGCACAAATTGGCTCACTCTGGAAGGCTGGGGCGCCCCCACTCGGCACAGTGGGTTGTGCGCGCTTTGGGTCGCGCGGCGGTGAAGGCAGAGTTGCACGCCTGAGCGTCGAGGCATGGCCCCGTCATGGGGTCGTCTTGGCCGGAGCGCAAGCGCCAGATTCAGGTACTGGGATCTGCGGGGAACGGCGGCGCGGGCCCGACATTCCCCGACGCCCCCCGACGGGCCGAGGCGCCCCTGGATTGGCCCGGGCCCGGGGGGCCGGCGGCCTGGGTGGAGGGTAGTGGTCAACTAGCTGCACAAAGTGACCGATGCAACGGTTGTGTTTTTCACAAAGGACTTTTTCACCGACGATTTGTGGTGCAGAGAGTACGACTGTGCCAGCCCCTTAGCTCACCGCGTTTCACCTGTGCCACCAGCTGGACAGTGGCGAGACTGCCAGCCCAGGCAGGTCCCCGCCCGCAACCCCTGAAAACCCCTGAGGAAAGGTGGGAGAGCCCCAGTTTTAGCCCACAAAAAGGGCACAGCGGCTCGGGGGAGGGAGTTCCCGAGCCGCTGTGCATTTATTGAGAAACACAGGGACTAAACAGGAGGAGGGCGCGCAAATCGCCCTTCGGGAACATAGCGCATCCCCCCTCCGGGGCAAGAGTCTTGACGTCCGGTTCGGCCAGCGGGGGAGGGGGGCCCAGCGGCTGGAAATATCGCCTTAACGATAGGCGTCTCGCCGCCCCCTTTTGGCCTGTTAAGGCTTTGCGGACAACCCGGCGAAACATCGGATGTCTTGGATCAATCGTGGTTCACCTGCTCAGTTTTTCACTGCCACTCGAAGCTCAGTCCCAGCTCAGGAAATCGAGGCAGAGTCCCCATTCCGGGATAGCCAAAAGGCAACGCTGGTTGCCTGAGCAGGGGATGCCCCCGGCGGCTCGGCGGCTCGGCGCGCGGCCCGCCAGTCAGGAGCGGGTCGGGCAAGGGCTGGGCCGGCCTGGGCTCCAGCGTCTATACTTGGCGCCATGCCCAAGCTGACCTTCCCAGCCATGACCTTGGCAGCCACTTTGGTATTCAGCTCCGGCACCGCAATGGCACAGGATGACGCTCAAAAGAGTGCCACTGCCGAGTCGCTGTTCCGCGAAGCCAAGGAGCTGATGGCACAAAAGCAGTACACTGAGGCGTGTGCCAAATTCGAGGCCAGTCAGAGCCTCGAGGCGGGGATTGGCACGCTGCTGAACCTGGCTGACTGTCACGAAAAGATGGGGCGCACGGCGAGTGCCTGGGCAGAGTTTCTGCGGGCGGCGTCGTTGGCCAGAACCGCAGGTCAAGCGGATCGAGAAGAGATCGCCCGCCAGCGTGCTAGCCAGCTGGAGGCGGGACTGATGCGACTGAAGATCACGGTGGCTGAGACGGCAGCGGTGCCGGGCCTGGAAGTCGTGCGCGGCGGCGTCAGCCTAGAGCCAGCAGCCTGGGGCAGCGCCATTCCCGTCGATCCCGGGACCTACACGGTGACCGCGAAAGCTCCTGGCAAGAAAGACTTCCTGGCCGAGATCGAGCTCACTGAACAGGGCAAGACGTACGACCTCGAGATCCCTACGCTGGAGGACGCGCCGGTGGTGGAAGAGCCCCCAGCGACAGTGCCGGCCGCGCCAGCCGCATCCACGGCCGCCGCCCCTAGCGAGCCAGCTCCGGCCCAGCCGGAAGCAGGTCGCGACCCAGGGGCGAACCAGAAGACGTGGGGCCTGGTGATTGCGGGCGTTGGCGCCGCGGGGTTAGCGGCGGGCGGCGTCTTGGGTTTGGTTGCCAAGGCGGATTACGACGACTCCGGCTGTGAAGGTGGATTATGTCCGAACCCCGATGCCCAGACGAGTGCTGAAGACGCGCGCGACCTGGCCAACGTGGGCACCATCGCGGCAGCTGCTGGTGGCGGCATGCTGGCCATCGGGGCGCTGGTGTATTTCCTCGCCCCAAGCTCGAGCGATCCGATTGTAGACAGCGGCGAACTTCGCTGGAGTCCTGTGGTTTCGGCGGACACGGGCGCCGTGTTCGTCAGCGGTAGTTTTTAGGCGTCAACGCTCGGGGGAGCTGAACCTTGGCTCGACCGACAAGGGTAAACCAAGTACACGAGCTGCGGTAGGTGTGGCGCTTCCGGGGCGATAGGGAAGTGGCCAACCTGGCGCATGCCCAAGTGCTCGGCGAGCCGTAGAGCCTTCGGGTTGTTTTCAGCGATGAAGGCGACGACGTAATGCAGGGGGGAGGCGTCGGCGAAGCGAAATGTCTCTTCGAGCCCCAGCAACGTGGGACGGCCCGGAGTTGTCTTGGGGTTGGTGTACGCGCTGAGTTCCGCCATCACGCCCGCCACGGCGGGGTTGCTGCGGAACGGCGACAAGCTTTGCCAACTGACAATCTCGCGATTGCTATCCTCGACGACGAAGTACTTGAACACCTCGTTCTGAGCTTCGAGTCGTTGTTTGAAATAACCGCGGTAGTCGACTCCGGCAGCGGGAGGCGCGCCCAGGCTGTTTTCAACCCCCTCTAGCCAGATTTGGTGGATGGCGTCCAAGTCGTCCACCGCGGCCGGCCTCACAACGTAGCTCATACGGGGGGTTTTAGCAGAATCGCCCGCGCCTCAGCTGGGGTAATTCGCTTAGCCTGTCCAGGGCTGATACGAGACAAAGATGTGAGCAGAGGTCCGACCTGAATCGCTCGAGGGTCAGCAGGTCCTGGTCGTTTGGCGGTCACGAGGGTAAAGCACCCAGTGATGGTGGAGCTAAAAGCCGGCGATGTTCTATCCTACTCATCTGGCAGTCACAATCGTGGCCCCTACGGCTTTCGCACCCTGCGCAAGGGCGGCAATCTGCGCGCATTCCTGGAAGGTCGCTGGCCCCATCTGTTCGAAGGTTTTGGTGAGCGGCTGCCGTTGGTCATCAACGCCTACCCAGCCGCGCTCGGAACGTTTGACTTCGGCGTTTATGTCGACACCTACTTGAGCCTATCCACTGGATCGCGGGCGCTGACGCTGGCGTACGAGGAAGACATGCCAGTGATGCTCCTGGGGCAACCGCTGTACATCGCCGACTTGCTGTACCGTCACCTGCGCTCCGAAGGTGCCAAATTGCCGAACGCGATGCTGATCGGGACTGGCGGGTACGTCATGCCGCTATCGCTTGAACGCGCGATGCGCGAGGCTACTAGTCCACAGATCAAGCACTTCAACCTGTTCCACGGTTACGGGGTTGCGGAAGTGGATGCAGCCTGCTTGTTGGCGGTCAAACGAGACCAGACGGGCAACCTCGTCTACGAATTGCGGGACGATCGCGTCGGGGTCGATTTCGATGAACAAGAACAGCTACTGCTCTCTCTGAAGGACGCTGGTGGCGAATATCTGATTGAGAAGTTTCCGACGGGGGATTCAGGGCGCCAAGTCGATGGCGGCACGGTGATTTGGAACCACGAACGTTTGCACCCGAACGTTTACAAGATCTTGGAAAGCTGGAAACCCGATGACTGGCGTCGCCGCACGGGGTACTTGTACTACGGGCGGGAAGTGCGCTTTCAGTTGAGAAAGGGCGAGAAGGCTAGTGCAGCGATCGAAAGCGAATTTCACGAATTCGAAAAGCGATACGGCCACTACTGGCTGTTCAAGCCACAGTGGAGCCGTATCAAGGACGCGGGGCGCAGCAGCCCGCTGCGGCGCACCATCATGTAGGCGCGCGTAATCCGGCGTCGTCGCTTTCGCCTGAGCGCCCCAGCTTCATCTGGGCAGGATCTGCGCTTGCCCCGACAGGGCACGACTCGTATCCTACGCAGGTTGGTTTTTCTGCGCTGAGCGTGCTGCAGATCGAACCCGACAGACTCGGAGCCCCCAGCGGCACCGACCAGTCTATGGACGACCAGGAAGAAATCGAAGTCGAGGTGCAAGAGGGAGACATCCTCGACGGCAAGTATCGAGTGGAGAAGATACTCGGGGCTGGCGGCATGGGTGTGGTGGTGTCGGCGCAGCACACCGTGCTCAACAACCGGGTGGCCTTGAAATTCCTGCTGCCCAGTGTTGCCAAGAACGAGCACACTGCCGCCCGCTTTCTGCGCGAGGCCCAAGCTGCCGTGCGAATCAAGAGCCCCCACGTTGCCCGCGTGATCGATGTGGGCACCATGGCCGATAGCGGTTCGCCGTACATGGTCATGGAGTATCTGGAGGGGCGTGACCTGGGGGAAGTGCTGGAGACGCAGGGCGCTCTCGAGGTGGATCTGGCGGCGCACTACGCCCTGCAAGCGTGTGAGGCGCTGGCTGCAGCCCATTCGTGCGGCATCGTGCATCGCGATATCAAGCCCGCCAACCTGTTCCTGACGGTCGCGGGGGACGGTTCGCCAGTTGTCAAAGTGCTCGACTTCGGGATCTCGAAGAACGTCGTCGAGATGGGGATCTCGAACCTCACGCAGACTCAAACAGCGATGGGCTCGCCGTTGTACATGTCTCCGGAACAAATGCGCTCCGCTCGGGACGTTGACGCGCGCACGGACATTTGGTCGATTGGCGTGGTCCTGTTCGAATCATTGACCGGGCAGCTTCCGTTCATGGCCGAGACCATGCCCCAGCTGTGCGCCTTGGTTCTGGAAGAGGACGCGCCGCGGGTTACCAGCCTGAACTCAGACGTGCCAGAGGCCTTGGCAGATGTTGTCGAACGCTGCCTGAAAAAGCGCCGCGAAGATCGCTACGACGATATTGCCCAAGTGGCCAAAGCCATCGCCGCCGTTTATCCGGATTGGGCGCTGCCCGCGGCCGAGCGCTGCTCACGCATTCTGGCGGGTGCTGGCATGAACACGACCGTCAGTCAGTTTGAGGCCCCCCGCCCGACAATGACCTCCAAGCTACCGGAAGCGACGGAGCCGCCGAGTGAGCCGCCCCCGACCAGCCAGCTCGGCGGAACGGAGACCGCATTCGGGCGCACCGGGGCTGATGCACCAGCACCTGAACCCTCGAAGAGTCGTCCTGTGGTGATCGCGGCAGTCGCGGCCGTGGTGATCGGCGGAGTCCTGTTCATCATGACTCGGGCTCCGGAGCAGGGCGTGAGCGCGGCATCCTCATCGCCAGGGCCTTCGGCGGCTGCGGCCTCGTTGTCTGTGTCTTCTGCCGAGCAGCGAGACAAAGATCCGAAGCCAACCCTAGAGCTCGAACCGGAGCCAGCCACGGCGGATGCCGAGACGAACGAGCAGGAGCTTGGTGAAGCGCCTGCGAGCGACAGTGCAAGCCCAGCCGCGACGACCGAAGTCGCCGCCGCTAGCGCCAGCGCCGCGCCTGCGAAGCCACCACCCAAGTGGCGTCCACCGGCAGGCAGCAAGTCGCCTAAGCCGCGCAACAAACCGGCGAAGCCGCCGGAGAAGAAGCCGGACCCGTTCGGAGATCGATTCTAGCGATTGTTGCCTGCGCGGGCTGACGACTATAGTCGCCGCGGAGGTGCTCGTTGAGCCAGTGGCAGTTGCTGAGTAAGCGGTCGTTTTGGCCGCTGTTTTGGACCCAGTTCTTGGGGGCGTTCAACGACAACGTGTTCAAGAACGCGCTGGTGCTGCTGATCGCCTACCGATCACTGACTATTTGGGGCTTCAAGTCCCAGCTTTTGGTGCTCGCGGCTGCGGGCATCTTCATTCTCCCGTTCTTCCTGTTTTCGGCTTTCTCCGGGGTACTGGCGGACAAGTTTCGCAAGAACCTACTGATCCGCTGGGTGAAACTGATGGAAATCGGGGTGATGGGGCTCGCCGCCCTGGGCTTCTACCTCGATCACGTGGGGCTGCTACTCGGGGTCTTGTTCTTGATGGGACTGCAGTCGTCACTCTTCGGGCCATCCAAGTACAGCATTTTGCCCGAGCTGTTGGATGACGATGAGTTGGTGGGTGGGAACGCCCTGGTCGAGACCGGGACATTCGTTTCCATCCTACTCGGGACCATCTGTGGCGGGCTGTTGGTGGCGCTGAAAGATGATGCCGCTGTAGCGACGACTGCCGTCGTGATGGCGGTTGCGGTGCTCGGGGCTTTCACCAGCCGAGCCATCCCGGAAACCAAGCCGGGTAATCCCCAGTTGCAGGTTCCGCGCGAACCCTTTTCTCCCATGGTCAGCGCCATGAGGTTGGCTCGGGAAAATCGCTCGGTGTTTCTGGCGATCATGGGCATCTCGTGGTTTTGGTTTTTCGGCGCGGGGCTTTTGGCGCTGTTACCGAACTATTGCAAAGATGTGTTGCGCGGAACGGAGATAGTCGCCACCTTCTGTACGGCGCTGTTCTGCATTGGAATCGCCACAGGTTCGCTACTGTGTGAACGCTTGAGTCGACGCCGATTGGAGCTCGGCCTGGTGCCGTTCGGCTCTCTCGGGCTGACGATCTTCGCTGCCGATCTGTTCTTTGCCGGCTCTCCCTACCCAGGTGGGGTGCCGTCAGAGTTGTTGGGACTCGCGGAGTTTCTGAGTCATTGGCGCAATTGGCGCGTCAGTGTAGATCTGCTGATGCTGTCTGTTGCTGGTGGACTGTTTACGGTACCGCTCTACACGTTGATGCAGCAGCGCAGTCCCGCGGACCGGCGCTCACGCGTGATTGCGAGCAACAACGTGCTCAACTCGCTGTTCATGGTGGTGTCGGCGTTGCTGCTCATTGTGTTCAGTAAGCTCGGCTTCAGTATCCCTGAAGTGTTTCTGATCCTGGCACTGACGAACCTGGTCGTCGCGTTGTTCATCTACACTCTGCTGCCTGAGTTCCTCTTGCGCTTCGTCATCTGGATTGTGGCTAACCTGATGTACCGCGTGAACATTCGCGGCCAGCTCAACATCCCAGCGGAGGGGCCATGTGTGTTGGTTTGCAACCACGTCTCCTTCGTGGATTGGTTGATCATTGGGGCCGCTTGCCCGCGTCCACCGCGCTTCGTGATGTATCACGGTTTCTTGAAGATCCCAGTCGTCGGTTTCTTCTTCCGTGACGCCAAAGTGATCCCGATTGCGCCTGGGCACGAAGACCAAGGTCTGTTGGAGGAGGCTTTCGAGCGCATTGCCGAAGAGTTGGAAGCCGGGGAGATTGTCTGCATCTTTCCCGAAGGCAAGCTTACGACCGATGGGGAAATGAACGAGTTTCGCACCGGCATCGAGCGCATCGTGAAGCGCACTCCAGTGCCCGTCGTGCCGATGGCCTTAGACGGGATGTGGGGCAGCTTCTTCAGCCACAAGGATGGGAGCGCGCTCAAGCGTCCGTTTCGCAGAGTTTGGTCCCGCGTGACTCTGAATGTAGGCGAGTTGGTTGCAGCGGAGCACGTGACCGCTTCCGGTCTGGCTGAACGTGTGGCGGCGCTTGGCGGATTCCAACCCCCTGGCTCATAATCGCCGCAGGGCGCGCCCACTAGTTGGTTGGTGGGCTTGTCAACCAAGAGAACGGTGGCTGCGACTTTGGGGGAAGCGCAGCAGCTCGCGGCCGGCGCTGCGCGGGTCGTCGACGCAGAGATGGACTCCATGATTGGCGCACTGCTCAAGGACAAATACTTGGTTAGCGGCTTGCTGGCTGAGGGGGGCATGGGGCGCGTTTACCTGGCCCAGAACACGGCGTTGAAGCGCGCTGTCGCGGTCAAATGCATACATCCGCAGCTCAGCGCCGACCCCGGCATTGTGGAGCGCTTTCGCAGCGAAGCGCGGCTGTGTGCCCAACTGAGTCACCCAAACATCGTGTCAGTGCTGGATTTCGGCCAACGGACAGAGAGCGGTGAGCTGTACACAGTGATGGAGCTAGTGGAAGGCCCATCGTTGGAAGACCTGGTGGGTGAAGGACAAACGCTCGAGCTGAGACGAGCCGTGGGTATCGTCGAACAGCTGCTGCTGGCCCTCGATCACGCGCACAGCCATGGCGTTGCGCACCGAGACGTCAAACCGAGCAACATCATTCTCGAGTCGACAGACGTCGGCGTGGACCGAGTGAAGCTGCTTGATTTCGGTATTGCCCATGCTGAGCATACGGCTGCTGTTGGGGCGGAGGGTTTGATCGTCGGAACGCCTGAGTACATGTCTCCAGAGCAAGCTCTGGGTCAGTCAGCAAGCTTCGCGGCAGATATCTATTCCACGGGTGTACTACTGTTCCAACTACTGACGGGTAGTTTGCCGTTCGAAGCCAAAACGCCAATGGGCGTGGTGCACCAACACGTGCTCGCCGATCGCCCCGACCCATGCTCGCGAGCCCCTGAGCGATGCATTCCACCGGCGCTTGCCAGAGTTTGCATGCGGGCCATGAGCGTGGCGCAAGAAGATCGGTACGCGAGCGCCTGGGATTTCGCCAAGGCACTGGAGACAGTGCGTCGCGCGGAGCTGGGCAGCCGTTCTGGCTCGATGAAGAGGCCCAGCAACCCACTGCGCTCGGTTTCTGTCGTGCCAGGAGCCCGACCTGACACATCTCGCTTTCGCCAGGCCGAAGAGCGCGTAGAGAAGCTGATGAAGGCAGGGAACACCCAGCAGGCCCTGAGTGTTCTAGTGAGCGCATTAGGGGCCGCTCAAGAAGCGATCCGGGCCGGCGACACTCAGCAGGGGGCCTTTGCGCTACGCACGTTCGGCTTGAGGCTGGGACAGCTCTACGTTGAGGTGGAGCAACCGAAGCGAGCTTTTACAGTCCTGCGCAGCGTATTGCGTCTGCTTCCGGCGGGAGCGAGTGGGCGCGCGGAGTTGCTTGCCTGCCTGGCACGGATTGAGCTCATGCAGCGCAACTTCGAAACCGCCGAGCTATTGCGCTACCAAGCGCACCAGACCGCCCTGCTCGAAGGGGACTATGAGCTGGCCCAAGAGATGTCCGTGCCCTTTCGATTGAGCGGCAGCTCGCAAGACGTCTCTCCTGCGTCCGTTTCGGGCTCGGTCGCACGCGTGGCCTCGAGCACGTCACAAGTGCCGCCCACGATAGCCGCCCCTGAGGCGCCACGGATCACGATATCCGGCGACCCGCCAGACGGCGACCTGGCGGACACTCACGTTCGACGCCGCACTCCGCGGCGCCAGGTAGGGTAGCGCCCGCTCCGCTGGCGTGCTGGGCTTGCCAGGCGAGAGCAGTTGATTCTCACACCAGCCCATCCAGGTATGCGGCGAGTTCTCTGGCCTGTTGGGGGCGCGAAAAGCGATGTTTGGCGCGCTCAACGTCGTGATCGGCTGGTTGGGCCGCATCGCTCAACGCCCAGCGCACCGCGTCTATCAGCTGCGCCGGAGTAGGATGCACGATTGCCCTGCAACCAGAGAAACCGCGGAGCAAATTTCGATCGGCTCGCGTTGGGTTGAGCATGATGATCGGTTTGCCGAGCACAAGGTATTCGAACAACTTGCTGCTCAGGTTGCTGCCTCCGGCGCCTTCATTTGTGCGCATTCCAACCAACACGTCCGCTGTCTGGAGTTCTTGGATTGCCTGACGGTTCGAGAGCTGGCCAGCGCCTGAGTAGGCTTCTCCCAGAATTGGGGTGATCGCAGCGTCAACCGCTTGAGGCGCGCCTACGAAACGAAGCGTCAACGGATGCTGAGTGCACGATACCTGTTTGACGGCTTCGGCCAATGAGAGCAGCTGCGCTGGGGCTCGTCCCATGCAAACGATGCGGGTTCGCTCTTGGCGGGTACGTGGAGCAATGCGCTGTTGATTCACATATTCTGCGGGGGCGCCATTCAGCAGCGTTCGGAGCCTCTGACGACTGCCCGGGTAGCGCTTCCTCGCCCAGCGTGCGTGTCCAGGAATTGCGTGGATGATCCCCGCTGCGCTCTGGTAGATGGACGCTTCATAGCTCTCGTGGAAGCACTGGGTCAGGTTCTCTCGATGGCTCATGCCCTCCGGATTCAACAAGTAAGGATCGCGAAAGTCTGCGACCCAGGGTAGATGCGGCCGCAGTTGGGAGAGGTACAGGCCAACTTCATGAACGGAATGGGAGGGGCTGGTGGTGAGCAGCACGTCGGGTCGCAGGTCGTCGACCGCTTTGAGCACTTCTTTTCGCGCGAGCTTCCAAAACCAAATAGATACGTCCGGAACGGCCACCAAGGACGTTGGGACCGCGACCATTTTTTTCACGCGGGCCTTCAGGTTCGCCAGCGTGCTCTGTGGTATCAGTCCGGTCGACCCCAGGCGAGATGTCCGAGTAACGTCCGAAAGGGGGGAGGCAACCCCGGTTTGATTTCCCAGGTAACGGAGCGTGACTTCAGGGTGGACGTCACGGGCGAGCTGCTCTGGCGTCGCATAGTGCTGGTACGGCCGACACAGAACCGTGGGTCGCCAGCCGAACTCTGGAAGGTGTCTGCACCACTGCGTCATTCGCACGGCGTCCACTACCGGATGGGGGTAGAACGTGGTGCTGACGATCAGAAGCTTCTTGAATTCCGCCACCTGGACGTTGGATTCCCGTAGTCAACGCCAGAGCAATGAGAAACTCGAGGCGTCGCGGTCGACACGACTTTTTGACCGCGGAAGTTCATCACGAGGCCCCCGCCAGATCAACGGATCTTCGCGCATGCTCTGGCGGCGCGGTAAGACCTACGTTCAGCCGCAAAACCGCACACCCGCCGGTGGGCCAGGACGCATGGCATGTCCAAGTGCCAAGCGCGACAGGAAGACAGGCCTTGCTGGCTTTAGGTTCACTGCTGGTCCAATGTACTCGCTGCCTGGTTGGGACAGGCCAGGCCCGGCGCTACTTCGCGCGTGGGCGCTTGCAGTTGATGAAGACCAGGGAAGTCTCGATGCGGAAGTTAGACTCCGTCTCGTGGCGCTCGGCGAAGAAGAAGTGCACCGGGTAGGTCTCGCCCACGGTCAAGCCGAGGCGAGCGGCTTCCGTGTCGACGTCCACCGTTGATTCCAACTTCTGGTGAATGCCGCCCAGATCCACCACCAATTGGCGATTGATGTAGACGAACACATCATCATCACCCGTGAACGTGAACTGCTCTCCGCCGTTGTAGACGAACTCGGTCACGAACTCGAACGTGAAGTGGTAGTTGTGGAAGTACCAGTTGTCTTGGTACTCCGGGTAAAGCAGTGACTGCATCTTGAAGCCATCTTGGTTCAAGTCGTCGATCGGGAAGAACCCGCCTGGCGGCACGTTGTTCGGACCCGGATAGAAGCCCGCGGGACTACCTTCAGGCGGGAAATCGCTGTCGAACACGAACGTGCCAGTCTCAGTTTCTTGGAAGTTCAGACTGAATTCGAACGGCGTGTTGACGCCCTCGACGTCGCGGAACCACTGGTCGAAGTTGGCCTGGCCGGTGGTGGACAAGGTTCCGGCGGCAGGATCTCCGGCGTAGACCGGCTTTTCGTCATCACCCAGCTGCGGGGCGACGATTCCTGTTTCGTGAGCGCACTCGCGCGGGCTGGCCTTCTTTTCGCTGCAGACTTCCATGTCTGGGTGGGTGTCGTGGAAGTCGCGGATGAGGCCGATCAGGTTGCTACCGCAGCCCGTATTGACGCCGTCCGTCAGGTCGGCGTTGCCCATCCCAAAGCCATTCGGGTTGCCTGAGCTGCTGGCACCGTTTGGGTCGTCTTCGTCGCTGAGGAAGACCTGAGTGTCGTCGTCGTTGACGATCGCCATGCCCATGGGCGTGTTCGGGTCGTTAGCGGTGTTGTTGCCGTCAGTGCTGCTGTTGCCGTTGTCGGACAAGGTTGACGGACCCTCGGAGTCCGTCGGAGCGCTGCAGCTAGCCGCAGCCAGCAAGAGAGAACACCCGATACCAGTTGTAAGGAAAATACGCGTCATGTCTGCCATCGCCTCGGGAACCAATGTAGCACACGAAACAAGCCCCACAGCTGCCGGCTGCGAACGAGCGCCCGGGGTGTAACAACTTGCCACGGTGCGCAGATCGCAGGGATCGCGATTGCTCTCTCCATCGCGATCCGGGCGATCATCCTCGGGTTCTGCCGCGGCTCTTTCGCGTCCGCGGCTGCCAATGGTTACCGCCACGGATGGAAAAGTCCGAGCTCAGGTTCGACCCGCGGGCGAGGTCTATTCGTCGGGAGACTTCAGCTCGAAGAAAGCCGGCTGACCGTCGAGCTCGCCGCGCGCGACACCGACACTATCCGAGGTTCGCGCAGAGCGCGCGAAACGCACGATGAGTTGTTCACCATGAGCTGAAACCTTCTGCGGCTTCAACGCATCGCTGGCGGGGTAGAAGTCGTCCCACTTCACTCCCTTTGCAGAGATAGCCAGCGTAGAACTGGTGCGCCAGCTGTACTGCACCTTCTCGAGTGAGGATAGCGGTCGCGCTACCTGCTGATGCAGTTCTTGCAGTGGAGAATCAAAGCCAAGAGTTTGGGCGGCGCGATTGGCTGAAAGTTCGAAGAACGCTTCTGTGCCTTCGCTGTGACATTCTTTCTTGCAGACCATCCAGGTTGCTTTTGCATCGAACCGATAGGCCTCCTGCAGGTCCAACTTGGATGGCGCGGTGATTTCCGCGAAGGCTGCGGCGTGTGTCTTGTAACCGTAGCTGATGAGCCCGCCATTGAGCTCGAAACGCTCCGGACCGGGGTATTGAACAGGACCGACCTCGAAGCCTTCCGGGGCGCTGAACTGGACGGATAGCTTCTGTCCGACGTCACCTGGGTACAGCCAACCCAAGCGGTATCCGTCCGCAATCTCGAAGAACAGGGCAACGGTGAAGCTCGTGCCTGGTCTGACTTCCGCCACAGTCGCGGCCAGAGTGGTGTTCGCCAAGGTGTCTGCGTGCTGCTCCTCGTCGAAGGGGATGAATTCTTGTTCTTGCTCTTCCTCCTCAACGACCTCTGGTGCAGCAGCGGCTGGCTCGACTGCTGGTGGAGCAGAGCCGCCACAGGCGGACAACGTAGCCGTCAGAAGAGTTCCTAGCAGCAGACGTGGAGCAGCAAATTCAGTCATGATCTAGTTTGTACTGCCTATCAGGGGCCGGCCACGGGTGCCATAAGGAGCGTCATGAGGTCGCAGGGGGACGAGCTGCGACACGGGCACACTCTTGCGTTTGTTCACGCATGAGACCACCCTAAGAGGTCGGAGGGTACACATGGGGTCGGTTCCCACTGCCAGTCAAATCGTCGAGCAGATCGTCCCGTTCAAGTTCCTGGACAAGCAGCAGCGTCAAGAGCTGGCGGAGCGGCTTGAACAGCGCTCTTACGCAGCCGGCGAGCTCTTGGTACAAGACGGATCAGACGACGCTCGGGAGCTGTTCTT
>JBNLEN010000068.1:0-31542 GCA_050304975.1 Polyangiaceae bacterium | reverse complement strand
GGGTGTTGGGATAACGCTCGCGAAAGCGGTGGATGAAGTCCACCGCGCCGCCACCGGGCAACACCGCGTCAGTCAGCAGTAGATCCACCTGCTTCAGCTGGGACAGTTGCAGCTCTGCTTCCTCGACGGACTTCGCCAGAACGGGCAACATGCCGAGTCTTTCCAGGGTAACCTGCAGCCCTCTGAGCACCAGCGGCTCATCCTCGATCACCAGCGCCGTCATGCCCTCCAAGCTCGCGTCCGGAGCTCCATCGCGACTGCGCCGCTCGCTCACTCGGACGGCGTTTTCGGTTGGCAGACGAAGCGTGACGGTGGAGCCCTCACCAGGTGCCGTCGCAAGCTCCACTGAACCGCCCGCGCCCGTGACCGTGCCCCAGACCATCGCCAAGCCCAACCCGGTACCTGCAGCGTCTTTCGTAGTGAAGAACGGCTCGAATGCTCTTTCTGCGACTTCTGCAGACATGCCCACGCCATCGTCTTGGACTTCGATGATGTCCTCCTGGGTGGTCGGATCATGGCGCACGCGAACTGCTAAGCGACCTCCGTCCGGCATCGCATCACGTGCATTGAAGATCAGATTGAGCAGGGCTTGCTCCAGCTGCGGCCCACCAATGGTGACCTCGAACGGAGAATCATCTTGCTGCAACTCGAGGGAGATGGATTCCGGGATACCTGCGGCGATGGACTTCGTGAGCTGTGGCAGCAGTTCCCTGACTTGACAGGATTCTTCTTCCGAAGCTCCATGATCCTTCGAAAAGCTGACCAACTGGCGCACCGTCGCCGTGCAGCGGTCGGCGGCCTTCTGGATGTGACCCAGCATGCTCCGCTGCTCACTTTGCGCAGGCAAATCAAGCGCCAACGCTTCGGACCACATTTGCACCGCCATCAGCGCGTTGTTCACATCGTGGGCCACGCCCCCCGCTAGCTGCCCCAAAGACTGCAGTCGTTCGCGTTCCAAGTTTGATTCGAGCGCTCGCGCTCGTTGCTTGTCCGCCTCTTGCTCGCGCTGATGGGCAGCGGCTTGAGCCTCCACCGCTTGAGTCATCGAGCGCTCCATCATCGTGAGAAACGCCGACAATATCAGATTGATGCCGACAAACGTCACTCCCATTCGAGCCCAGTCACTAGGACTCATCAGTGGATTGTGGGGCACGATCCAGCCACTAAAACCTGCGTAGGCAACCAACCCTGCGCCAACGCCCAGGATCGAGATAGTCGCGACCAATCCCCACGCACCAACCAGAAACGTGCAGATCAAACTCGCCATGGCAAACACCATGCCCACACCAAGATTGGGTCCGAAGTTGATCAGAGCCAACAAACTGAGCGCCAACAACAGACTGGCTGTGATCCCCACGCGAGCCCGATAAGGCACCACTCGACTGCGCGCGACAACCGCGAGCAAAGGGATGAACATCAACTCCAGGATGAAGGTCGGCCTTGACCAAGTTCCACGCCAGACTTCGACCGCCGTCGCCAACATCATGAACGGAACGCCCACGAGCCAAGCGAGCATGCCTAGGCTATTCAGGAGGCGCTCCCTCAACCCGGCGGCGATTTCCGCTACCTTCTCCCGACTGGCTGCTTCCTCAGCGCTCCCCACTTGCCCTCCCCAGAGTCTGCCTCCAACGCGTGACTACGTCTCCACCTCCGACACAGGTAAGTATAGTGTCACACGAGTGCCTTGGCCCGGTACGCTTTCCAGCTCGACCCCGCCGCCCGACTGCTGCGTAAAACCCGCAACCATGCTCAGTCCGAGACCGGAATGCCCAGTTGCTCCCTTGGTGGACACAAACGGCTCCCAGATGCGATCCACGATTGCGGGTGCCACACCCACACCGTGGTCTATCACTGACACGGTCGCGAACAGGCCAACGGGTAAGTCGCCTGGCCCACAATGGCAGACTTGCGCATTCTGCTCCCGTCCGACGTGTATGCCGATCTTCCCCCCCTCGGGACTCGCATCGCGTGCATTAACCACCAGGTTGACCAGTGCTGCCTGGAGTTGCCCAGCGTCACAATTGACGCTCATTGGGGCGTCGGAGGAGAACGTAGCCTCGAGCTCGTAGTCCTTGCCCAGAGTCCGACGCAGCATCTCCACACTGGACTCAATCAACCCGCTGAGCTCAACCCGCTCTGGGCTCAGCACCTGTCGCTTAGCAAAGGACAGCAGCTGCTGCGTGAGCTGCCCGCCGCGAAGCGTAACATCCAGCATGTCTGATGCCAATCGTCGACGCTCTTCCTCTGGCGCATGCATCATGAGTTCGAGGTTCGTTGCCAGCATCATCAGCAGATTGTTGAAGTCGTGAGCCACCCCCCCCACGAGCTGTCCCAATGCTTCCATCCGCTGCGCCATGACTGAGCGTGCCATCGCCTCTTTGGCCAACGTCACGTCCTCCATGACGGCGATCAAGTGCGGCTCCGCTGATGGGTCCAGCGCGCTGCTATGATCGACGTTAACCCGAATCCAAAATCTGTTGCCACGAACATCACGGGCACGAAACTCCGCCACCAAGGGAAGCTCCCGATGAAGCTCCGGAGCTTCGCCGTCAGTCCCCGCAACGTGACGCAGCACCTCAAACAATGAACCTGAGAGTGCCTCTTCACCAAAGCACTCGCGGAAGGCGCGGTTAGCGTGCAGGACTTGTCCGTTGCGACCAATCAGCAGCATTACGTGGGCTTGCTCAATCGCGTCTGTCACGTCCCGGAGCTGTGACTCCACCCGACGCCGTGCCTCCACCTCGCGCTCGACCGCGGCCAGTGCACCTCGAAGCGATTGATTGTCGTCGGCTAGCAGGCGCTTGGATAGCCCCACCTGCGACACCGTACGCACCAAGAGCTTTGCCTTGACGTCCGCCATGTAGCTCACGCAGCGCATCTGGAGCCCCTTCTCGAGCAGCTCCTGATGAATATTGCGGATCCGGACTAGGTTCTCAGCGGACGTGTCACTCGTAGTACCTCCCATGCCAGGCCCCTAGCTTTGCGATTGTTCGAGAAGGTCAAGCCCGCAGGGTAGCTCTTGCAAGTACTGAATCGCCTCAGACACGTGCTCGCCCTCGATGATGTTGCCGTGCTGAGGCAGAATTCTTTGGACTGGAAGATGCCGAAAGCGGTCTAGCGCACGCCGCAATACCGCGTTCGACGGCATATAAGCCTGGTGGAAACTCCGCATCGCCTCGGGGTATCCGCTGCTGTCGAACAAGTCCCCGGGGGCGTCCACCGCGCCGAAAATGTCCGAGCTGAACAGCGTCCCCGTCGCGGCATGCCACGTGACGATTGCTCCCGGAGAATGCGCGTAAGGTGTCCAGATAAACTCCAACACATCACCGCTGCTGAGTGTGTAACGGAAACCTGTGTCGCCGACGGACAGGACTTCGGATTCGAAGCCCAAGTGCTGGATCAAGCGACGCGTATTCGTGTGCGCAGCAATCTTGAGATCTGCGCGCCCAATCACGTCTTCCAGCACGGGCAAACATCCAGCCACGTCGGGGTCTTGGTGGTGCACCACCACCAGCTCAATCTTCGAAGGATCGATGATATCCAGCACCTTGCGCATCATCAACGGAAAGTCCGGAATGGATCCAGGGTCGAAGAGTACCGCGCAGTCTCGATCGACGAGGAGGTACGGATTGCAACGTAGACGCTGGCTCTCCTGAAAGCCCACCCAGAAGATATTTCTCGTGATGGAGATCGCGTTATCGGGATTGTTGGACTTCACCTGGTATCTCCATGCCCATTGAAGACTACACGCTCCCGCCGCAAAACATGCAACGCAGTTGAGCGACGGGGGAGGAACACTGGCCACTGCGCCGCGGGCGTACGCCTATCGGGCCGGCACGAACAAGTTGCGCAAAAAAGCGCATCACAAGCGAATCTACGCAAGGCATGCGCACATGGATACGGTCGTGTCCGCAGGCTACACAAAAACGAAAAGCGCGCCCACAGCTCAATCGCTGGGGCGCGCCTAGCTCAGCCAATGAGCTACATGTGCTCACCGGCCCCGAACGAACTCAGTTCACTCGGTGGTGAAGGTGTGCACCATGTGTTGTTCGTACTTCTCACCCGGTTTGAGGATGACTGCATCCTTCCACTCCGGCACCTTGATCGCGTTCACCCAGGCGTGCGTTTCGAGACAGAGCGCGTCGTATTGGTTGTAGGTCACGCCCTTGCCAGTGATCGACCCATCTAGGAAGATACCGGCGTAGAACTGCACGCCAATCTGATCCGCCTCGAGCGTCATCACGCGGCCCGACTTGGGGTCCTTGACCGTAGCCACCGGCCGCATCGCGTCCGGCTGCCCATCAATCACCCAGAAGTGATCGTAGCCGATGGGATCACCACCGACAGCTTGCAGATCTTGACCGATCGGCTTGGGGCTGCGGAAGTCAAACGGGGTGCCTTCCACCGACTTGACGGTCCCATCCGGCACTGGCGCAACACCTGGCTTGGCAGGCTTGTCTCCGGGAGTGAACTTCTCGGCGTGGATCGTGAGGATTTGATCTTGCATGCCACCGTTGCCGATACCTTGCAGCATCCAGTACGTGTGGTGGGCAGGATTGACCAGGGTGGTCTTGTCCGTCGTGGCCTCGATGTCCACCTTGAACTGGTTCTGAGCGGTGAGGGTGTAGACAACCTTCACCGTCACGGTACCCGGGAAACCTTCTTCGCCATCCTTGGAGACGTAGGTAAAAGCAACTGACGGGTCATCGGCACTATCACCCGGCTCCGCCGTCCAGATGACCTTGTCCCAACCCTTGTTTCCACCGTGCAAGTTGTGGGGGCCGTTGTTGGCCGCCAACTTGTAGGTCTTGCCCTCGAGCTCGAACTCGGCGTTCTTGATTCGGTTCGCAACGCGGCCAACGGTGGTCCCGAAGTAGGGCGTCGCCTTGACGTAGCCGTCGACGTTTTCATAACCGCCGACGATGTCCTCCAGCTTGCCATCACGATTGGGCACCCAGAACTCCGTGATGATCACGCCATAGTTGGTGACCTTCATGGTCAAACCGTTCTTGTTCTTCAGCGTGTACAGGTCAACTGCTTGACCATCAACCGTGCCAAAACCTTCCTTGGTGATGGCATCGTTCTTCGGCGCCTCAGCGCTATCGGATCCAGAGCCCTCGGTTTCGGTCATATCGTCAGCTGTTGCTGGGCTGGTCTGAGCGCCGCCACAAGCCAGGGACATGAGCCCGACCAGAGCAACCAGGCCAAACCCGATTCGAAATCGCTTCATCGTCCACCTCATAGTCATTCGTATTGTCAAAGGGTTAGTGGGGTCTGCTCGTTACCACCAAATCGCCAGAGACGGCGAGTGGAAATCGCGGCAAAAGCCCTCAAAAAAGGCCCCGCACGACGATAGGCGCAGCGGCCGGACGCCGAACAGGGAGTAACCCGTGGCTGCCGCGGTCTGTCAAAAACCCCGCAAACTGTATCGTCCGCGGCTCCTAATACGTTCACTCAACGCGACACAGCTTCCCCAGCTGCCGCGTAACCATTTCGAGCCAGCTACTGCAGAAATGCCGCTCAATCGTAGTCTGAGAGCCGACCGACCGAGCCGCACTGATCCGCCCTTAGGGCATCCCGCACGTGGTTGATGGCGTTGGTTTGGATATCCGGCGTGCACAACTCGTCCGCCAAATCCGGGAACAAACACGTGGACACCATACGACCATAATTGGGGCCGTAAACGCAGCCGGTGGAGCTGCCGTCGGATCCCTTGGGCCATCCGTAGTTGTCGTCGGGTCCGAGTAGCGCCGCCTTCACGTAGAAGTCGCAAGCCCCGTCCGCGCCGGTGTTGTCATAAATGTGGCACTGGCCGATTCCCGGGGGTTCCTGGCTCAGCGCGTGGCGCCAGATTTGTTCGTCACTCAGGAGCAATTCCAACTCTGGTCCCGTGAGCAAGGGTCCGGCATCAACAGGCGGCCCCGCGTCAGCACCGGCGTCAAGCCCCGCGTCACCCTTCCCGGCGTCCCCTGGATCAGTCGTGTCCGGCTCAGCTCCGTCCGGGTCGACGGCGTCCGTTCCAGAGCTATCAGGTTCAACGGAAGCATCTGGCGCGTCATTGGCGCCGTTGTCAGCCTCAGCGTCGTCGTCGCGCAGCATACTCATCATCGGCTGCAGGCTCGCCTTGCGGTCTTGGCAAAGCCCCTCGTCGCAAACCAAGCTCCCCCTATCGACCACGGACTCGCAGCTATTGTCGGATTCACACTCGACCGCGCAGACCGCCACCGGCTCGTCACAGGAGTCACTGGTGACCGCCAGGCACACAGACTCCCCGCCCGCTAGATCGGCACAGCTGCGGTCCGTCGTGCATTCCTTGGTACAGACGCCGCAGACGCACGAAAGGCCCTCCGCGCACTTCGCGTCACACGACTCCAGCAACTGCCCGAAGTGCGACTCGCTGTCGCCGGAAGCGCACCCATGGTTTGCCGCGACGGCGACACAGAGCAGTAACAGGCTGAGCCAGCAGCGCCAAGCACTAAGCACAGACGGCTTCCTTACCTTCGCCATTCGTGCTGTCTTCTTCTTTCTTGGATTGGCTGTCAACAACCAGCTGCCCACCATACACGGTCACTTCTTGAGTCTGCGCTGGTTTCGCAGTTCGTTGATTGTACTCGCGGACGCGGCTGCGCAGATCCGAAGTGCGCGCTCTGAAGTCCTCCAGCTGCTGCAACACCTCCTGCTCGAGCGGATGCCCGGGCCAAACCTCAAAACTGTAGGTTGAGCCGCCCGTGGTTCCGACCGGCGATCGCCCCTGCAAGCGGGCGGTCACCGTGCGCACCATGGCCTGAATGTGGTCAAAGACGGCGGCCTCCCAGCCCTGCACAGCGCCCTGCGGAAGCGAAAATTCTTGCGCCTGGTACACAACCTCAGCTTGCTCCAGCCGCTGGACTTTGCCCTGGGCCATCAGTCTAGTCAGAGCGCGTTCGACGCCCCCGCTCGGGATCCGGTCCTTGAGTGACGGGAGCGAAATGGGTCCCAAGCGATACACGAATGCCCAGACCACAGGATCCAGCGTCTCTCCTTGATCGGTGCCCACGATCGTTTCGAGTTCGCGGCGGTCCGCCACTCGATACGTGACAGCGGTGCCGCCACCATTCCGAACGGCCAAACCGCTCTCCAGCAAGTCGTGCAAGACACCCGCCAACAGCTCCGGGTCATCTTGGTGAAAATGGCTGAGCACTTCCGTTCGACTGCGGAAATCCGCGGTACTGAGGAAAGTGAGCACACTCTCCCAAAGCGAACGGCCCCGCTCGGTTGAGCTCTCGCTCAAGCGCCGGATTTTTCTCAGATACGATCTGAGCGTTAGCCCGAACATGTCGGCGCAGACTTTGCGGCTGACCCCCGCCTGGCTGAGCTGCTCCGCAAGCTGCAGAAAAACCCTATCCGCCAGATGAATCAGCGACGCTCGCTGCCCTTTCGCCGTAGCCAGCTGTCCAAGCAGCTCTGTCATTTGGCGCACGACCGATTCGATCAGTACGTCAATGTTCATCCTGGCACCTCAACCAACCAATAACAGCCCATGCACAGTGGCATGCAGTACGCCAATTAGCTACGAAATCATCCCTGTGAACCTAGCTTGTCGGCTTGTCGCAGCGCGTCACAAACCTGGGCAACCAGCCAGTCGTCGGCCCTCCCCGGGATCATGAGTCGTCGCCCGTTGCTGCCCAAACAGACCAGAGCTATGTGCGCAGCATGTCGAAGAGAGCACCGATCATGAACGTCAGAGACGTGCAGTTTCGCGAGGCGCCCGTGCCCGTGCCCGAAAATCTGAAACACAAGTTTTCCGGCGCCAAGATGGCTCCGATAGCTCCCCTGCTCGGTGCACGAAAGCTCGGCTACAATCTGACGTTGGTCCCGCCCGGAAAGCGCGCGTTTCCTTTTCACTCCCATCGCGTGAACGAAGAGATGTTCTTCGTGCTCGAAGGCAGCGGCGTGGTCCGAATCGGTGATGATACCTTTCCAATTCGCCAAGGGGACGTGGTTGCCTGCCCCCCCGGTGGACCGGAGACCGCCCATCAGATCATCAACACCTCAGACGCGGAGCTGAGATATCTCGCCGTCAGTACGAAGCAAACTCCAGAGATTGCCGAGTATCCAGATTCAGGCAAGTTTGGCGTGCTCGCTCAATTCGAGTCGGCTGGAGAGCAACCGCAAGTGTTCCGCTATCTCGGACGCGCTGACGGCTCTTTGGGTTACTTCGACGATGAGCCCACAGACTGAGATTCGCTAGCGCACACTTCTCCCTAGAGGATGTGCTTTAGTTGTCAGCCGCGGCCGCCGGCGGGTCGACAAATCGGTGCCGGTTCTTGTTCACATAGAGTTCCAGTAGCGTCTCCACGTTCGGAGGTAAGCGGGTGAACTCCAGGCCGATGTAGCGCGGGTCATCATAGCCTTTGAGGTGGCGAATTCGCCCCCGGAGGAAGACAGGCCGACAATTCGGCAGAGACAAGATAATCTCCACTTTGGAGCCCACATAGACTTCATCCAGTCCGTGCTGCAAATAGATGCCGACTCCTGAGACGCTGATGTTGACGGCGTTGACGACCTCCAAGAAGCCGTTGCCCATCACTTGGACTTCCACGGGATTGTGCGGCTCGGGCATGACCCGCTTTGACTTGCGTCGCTCCATGATCATCGCACAGCAGGCTCAGCAATTTGCAGATCCAACTCAGACACGCGATCCGGAACGTCCGGATCCGCATCTACGCACACCCAGGCACGCCCGGCGGGCGCGACGATTTCCAAGGTCGTTCCCTCAGTGTCCGGGTCAGAGCTGGATGGCGGAACAATCGAAAGGTGTACGCCTTCCGATTCGAGAATCGTCAGGGTGTTGCCCAGGACGATGTTCAAGAATTCGAGCATGCCGTCGCTCAGCACGCTGGGGTCACTCCCGTCTTGCACCCCATTGGAAAGCGCCCTCGCGAGTCTGCGGGCGAACTGCGAATCGGCGATGAGCTCAACCCGCATCGGGTAAGCGCCCCGCAGCAGCAGCGCCACACGATGCATGTCGCTGAAGGACGCTTCCGTCACCTCCACGTAGTTCACCGACGCGACGATTCCAGCCACCTGCTCCAGGTAGGTTGGGATCAACTCGAGCGCCACGTGCGCCGGGCGATACGACGAGAGCTCCCCGGGTAGTGAGGCGGGACCAACTGCAAGGGAGGCGCGTTGCGTCTCGTATTCCGCCGTCAATTCTTCGACCCTGGGTTCCGTCAAGTATCCGAGGCGAACCAAGGCCTGATCCAACGGTAGTTCATTGCTGATGCGCGACTCCAAGAGTTGGTTGATACCGGATTCGTTGATCACGGCGTCTTGCTCAACCAGCTCGCGGAATGAGTAGCCGCTGTGCTTGGCGATGGTGCGGAGGCGCGCTGCCTGTTCAGTGGACAACAGCCCCTGTTCAACGGCGACTTCTTCCAGCGGCACATTCCCACGCTCCATCAACTCCAGCGCCGAGCGCAACTCAGCCAAGGTGATCGCCTGCCGTTCCAGCAGGAACTGTCCGAAAAACTTCAAACTCGCCGTGCGAGCGAGTCCTTTCGCCTGTGAGGTTTGCTCATTCTTGCGCGCCAGCTCGGATTGACACAAGCGCTCCATGTCTTCGGCGAGCACAGGCTTACCCAAAACCTCGATGGCACCAAACCGAAAAGCTTCTTCGGCGACCCGCTTGGACCCGCCCAGCGAAGACATCACGGCCACCCGAATGCCGGGCACTCCGCCGCACAGCATTCGCAAGGCCACCATGCCATCAATGTTCGGCATGACTAAGTCCATCAAAACGAGATCCGGTTTCGCCTGCTTCGCGTACCGAATCGCCTCTGCCCCGTTAGAAGCGGTTGCAACGACTCTCACGAACGGAATGTTCTCGCACAGGTCTGCGAGCTTGGCGCGAGCGACATCGCTGTCGTCGACCAGTAGGACATTCAAAGTTTCTGTTTCAGTCGCCACGTCTGCTCCGACAGGTTCACCCAATTGTTCCCCGTTCACCCTGTGAGTCTGTCATGCGCCGGAGCTACTGACCTGGGGATATCTCGCCGGGTGTTGACTTTCGCGTGAGGAGCGAACGCCGGAACGTTCCAGGTTGGCTCATCACCACGGCAACGGTGGAGCTCTCACCCTCGGCCAATTCCGTGACAAGAGAACTAGTGACAGGAAAGCTGAGGTGAGTGCGGAGCGTCAGTTGGGCGTCACGGACTCACACGGAGCCTCCGCATCAATTTCGCGGACGCTGAGTTGGCGGTAGAGCGCTCCAGGCCCAGTCGTGCCGGTATTACGCACGAAGACCACGCCGCCGCCCTCGAGGATGATGTGGTCTGGCGGGTAGTCGCAGTTGCTTGGTGGCGCCCAACCTCCGCTATCCGAGTAGTCGATGATTGGCTCCCAGTCGCCGCCATTCATCCCCTCCGACAGGTCCCGAAAGACCTGTAGTCGAACGCCACCCGCTTCATCGTTGTAGACGATGTATTTCATCCCAATCCACCGCGCCTTGGGGAGGGGAGCTTCATTCGGCCAAATCGGTGCGCTGGCGCGGGCCTCCGACGCCGAGTGTTCCAGCTCCTTCTCAACGTCGGCGTTTCCGTCGTGGCGGAAACGAGCGTAGTAGGTGGTCGCCGTACAGTTGTCCCCACCGTGCCCATCAACGCCACCACGTGCGCCCACGACAAGCCCGGCCCAAGCCGTATCATCGTCCTCGAGCCGTTGATAGTAAACGGTGATCTCCACGTTTAGCCAGGGGTGATTGTCCGGCGTGCCGAGGTAGATACGCGGCTGACTGCCAGTCATCGTCAGCGTGCCATCGCCGTTGACAGTCACTACCCCGGTGCCTCGACTGTTCGCCAACCGCTGAGGGTCCGCCGGATCTCCCTGCCCGAACGGTAGCTCGTGAGCGTCGGCGTTCCAATACTCCGATGTCCACGCAAGACCTGCGGGCGCGGTTGCGTAAAAGCTGGTGATGCCGAGCGTGTCACTGCATTCGCTGTTGCCAGGCGATTCAGCGCCAGCGTCCAACGTAGAGGGGCCGCCACCCACGGGGCCTTGTCCGCCGTCATTGCCGCCAGTTGCGGGGGGTGCTGGGCCGCTGTCCTGTCCCCCATCAGCGAGCCCACCCGACGCTCCACCACCCGACGAGGTCTCGCCGGCATGCTGCTCGTCAGCGGCAGCAACCGGCATTTCGTTCGTCGCCCCGCCGTTCTCCTTCGGTTGCTCCGAGGGGTTCGCGCACGCGTGCACACCAATCGAGATTGCCAGCAGCGTGCGCACGTCTCGTCCCAGCATCGTCGCTGCAGTCTAGCCCAAGACCGCGGGCAAAGTAGCGTCTAGATCGCCGGCGTTGAGGTTCTGATTGTTGTGGCGCGCTCGCTCAGCAGATCCTACTGTGACTGCGATATGCTGCGCCGGATCAAGAGTTGGATCGCTGTTGGCGTCTTCACGGTAGTCTCCAGCAACTGCGCCGCTACCCAAGAGCACGGCCGCATGAGTTCGTTGAGCATCGCTTCCAGGCACGATTGGCAAGCGTGCGAGCACGAAGTCCCTGAAGAAGTGTGCGTTCGTTGCAACCCGGAGCTGAGCGATAGTTTTCGGGCCAGAGGCGACTGGTGCCCCGAGCACGACATCCCGGAATCCCAGTGCCTCAAATGCCACCCTGATCTCGACTTCTCCCCTGCCGAGGCACCGCCCGCGGAGGCAGACGTAGCCGAGCTGGTCTCCCAGGGTGAGGATCTGGAGGCGCTTGAACCCCACCTGGTCGCCGGCAAGTACACGATCTTCGACTTTCGTGCCGACTGGTGTCCACCTTGTCGCAAAGTGGATGAACACCTGTTCGCCAAGCTGGAGACTCGGCGTGACATCGCCGTGCGCAAGCTCAACGTGGTTTCTTGGGAAAGCCCGCTAGCTGAGCGCTGGCTACGTGACGTCCCGGAACTCCCGTTGTTGGTCATCTTCGATCCCCAAGGCAAGCAAATCGGCGAAATGCACGGGGCTCAGTTGGAAGCGTTGGATGAGCTGTTAGGCGACTCACGCTCCAGACAGAGTCGGCCCGCCAAAAATCACCCCCCCAAGAACCAACCCCACAAGAATCAACCGTGACATTGGGCTCCAGATCCCTGGGGGCACTCGGCCTGGTGGCACTCAGCTTCCACGCTAGCGAAGCCAGGGCATGCGCCGCCTGCCGCAATCCTTCATTGCCGACTGCGCAGGCCAGCGGGGGCCCGCTGGACGAGGACGCGTTGCGCACTAGCGCATCGATCTCTGGGACCAGCGTGCACGTCGTGCACAGCGCTGGTTGCGCCGACGTCACCGAATGCGACGAACTCCCGATTCAGCCAGAGTATCTCCACGATCAGCACCTTTATCCGTTGGAACTGCGGCTCGCCGCGGAATACGGACTGAACGAAGCGCTCGGCATCGAGCTGCAATTGCCGCTACGCACGGTCGTCAGTCGCATCGATTTTTCGACGCCGGAGGGACAAGCTTATGCTCCGCTGGATCCCGACGTGCATCATCGTAACGAAACCCTCGTGGGCCTAGCCGATCCTGTATTGATGGCACGCCTGAGCGGGCTCTCCGCGGGCTATTTCTTGGCTGCACGGGTCGGACTGAGCTTCCCGCTGGGCTCCACTGAGCCCGATCCGTTCGCCCTGGGCGACCAGGGGCTTCGGCATCAGCACATCCAGTTTGGGACAGGCACCTTCGACCCGACGCTATCACTAGAAGCCGCTCGACGCGTCAATCGCGTGACGCTCTCTTGGTTTGTGCAAGCGAGCGGCGCCGTTTACGAAAACCGTCACGGGTTCCAGGCGCCGCTGCGTCTGCAGAGTGCACTAGATGCGAGCACTGAACTGTTCGCCAAGTTGCACGGAGGTCTCGGCCTCGGCATCTTCCGTGAAGGGGCGGAGCGATGGCAAGGACGCGTGCGTCAAGACGCCAGCCTGGGACGCACCGAAGTTTACGCAGAGCTGACCCTCGCTCGTCGCTGGCTCGACACGCGGTTTTCCCTGAGTGGGCGCTTCCCACTCTATCGCTACATCATCGCTGGAGACGAGGACTTGGGGGAGTACTCTTCCCCGCTGGCTCTGCAGCTGAGCGCCACGCACGTCTTCGAGTTTTAGCCGCCGCCGGCGGCGCAACAAAGCCGACTAGCCTAGTCGCGGCGCCTGGTTGAGCTCCCGCCACCTATCCAGCCTTTGCGGCGAAAGTAGGCAACCATGACTCCCGCGGTGATGACCATCGTGCCGAGCACCAGGGGATAGGCCCATTTGACCCGCAGCTCCGGCATGGATTCGAAGTTCATGCCGTACACCCCAGCAATGAATGTCAACGGAATGAAGATGCTGGCCATGATCGTCAGCACTTTCATGACCTCATTCATGCGATTACTGATCATCGTCAGATAGGTGTTCGTCAACTCCCCCACCAAGTCACGGCAAGATTCGATGACGTCCGCGATCTGCACGACGTGGTCGAGCGTGTCTTTCAAATACAGACTCGCTTCTTCACCAAAGACTCCGCTGTGATCACGGAGCACGCGCGAAAGCGCTTCGCGCTGCGGCCAAACCGCGCGTCTCAACAGCAGCAGTTGCCGCTTGATGCGCTGCAGCTGTTGCAGCACAGAAGGCTGAGGATCGTTCAAGATGCGCTCCTCAAGCTCTTCCAAGCGCTCTGCCAGAGTCTCTAGAACGGGGTAGTAGCCGTCTATCACGATGTCTATTAGCGCATACGCCAGGTAATCTGAGCCGGCGCGACGGATAGGCCCCAGGCCCTCCTCGAGGCGCTGCAATATCGGCTCCCACAAATCCGTGTCGGACTCCAGGAAAGAAACCACGAACCCCGAACCAACCACTAGTGACACTTGGCGCACCTCTAGCGTCAAGTCGTCATTCAGGCTCACCTGCCGAAACACCCCAAAGTATTGCGGCGGATCACCAGGGTACAGATCCAGTTTTGGACGTTGGGGAATGTTGACGACATCCTCCAACGCCAGCGGGTGAACCCCGAACATATCTCCCAGGTGCTTGAGCAAGTCCAGATCACGCAGCCCGCGTACGTCAAACCAAGCTACGCCAGCGCCAGGTGCGTCATCCGCTTTCGTCAGCCCGGGCTCTGCCGCTGCGTCGTCGTGCGCAGGTAGTGAGTACTCTGCGCGCTGCACCGTCGAAGTATCGTAGTGGGTTCTCCATGCATGAGTTGGCATGGCTTGCTCGCTCACGCTCAACGTGCCTGGCCGCGTGCCCACGGGCGCCCGGTTCTTGCGACTAAACAGCCAATGAACGGGCGCACTGAGGGTCGATTGCAGCCCTTTCATGCCGCACTCCGACTGTGTACGATCGCCTTTTCAATCGGCTCATCAAAGTGGATGTCGAGTTGCGGGAATGCGATCGTGATGTTCTCTCGCTTGAACGCGTTCCAGATGGCCTTGCGCACCTCGCCGCGCATCGCCTGGGCACGCCACGGATCCGTCATCCAGACTGAAACCTCCCAATTGACCGACGAATCCGCGAAGTCTCTCAAGATCACTTCTGGACTACGCTCATGCCTCCACTCCACGTCTGCGACGACCTCTTTCAAGGTCCGCTCCACCAAGTCCATGTCGGAGGAATAGGTCACGCCCACCATCACGCGCAGGCGGTAGAGCGAGTCCTTGATGGTGTAGCTCTTGACCGTGGACTGCACGATCGTCGAGTTGGGAACGATCATGATTTCTTCGTTCAACGTTCGCACCAGTGTGGCCCGGATCCCCATCTGCACGACCTTCACCGGGGAACCCTCCAACTCGAGAATGTCGCCGGGACCGATAGTCCGCTCCACCAGCAAGATCACACCTGATACGAAGTTCTGCGCGATGTTTTGCATAGCAAAACCCAGACCCACGGCGAACACCGCGCCCGCAGCAAACAGCGCACCGATCTCAATGCCGGTCGTCTGCAGCGCGACCATCACGCCGATGACCACAATCGCGTAGTGCAGCAGCCGACCTAGCGCGCCCGCCCCGTGCTCTGGTTCAACCCCCCGGCGCTTGAGCGCACGCACGATTGCGCGCTGCACCAGCTCTGAGCACACGAAGGCGACGACGATGATCAGAACTCCTATCAGCAGGCTGGCAGGCGTCACGCTGCGTCCCCCGACTTCAAACAGGCGAGTATTGGCAATTCGATCTATCTCGCTGAGGGTCTCGCTCCAGTCCATGGACAGCTCCTTGTCAGGTTGCGCCGTGGCCCCCAAAAGCCACGAGCCCGCCGAGTCTACCATGCTGACTACGAGCCTGGTGCGCAGTCGAACCCCGTCAACACGTCACAAATGACGTAGACGCGTTGCTGGTCCTATCCTAAATGCTTGGGGATGCGTCGCTGGCTCGTGCTGACTTGGTTGCTGGTCGCCTGCTCCAAACCGTCGAATGAGCGCGAGCCAGACCCCAGCCCCGAAGCCTCCGCTGCATCAGCGAGCGCATCCGCAATGCCCTCCGCCAACCCCGGAGTTTCCCCGGTACTGTTCAAAGACGGTCAACCGATGATCAAGGTCGTCGCGATTGGTTATTCCGGTGTGGCCGATTGGGTGCGAAAGCTACAACAAGCCACCGAACCAGATCGCCGCGGCAAGTTCACCCACCGCATAGAAGATGGTTGGGAGCTGACGGTTTTCGACTTCGACTCGAACCAAACGCTCGACGGACGTCCCGTCCATGTGCACCTGTTCGGGCACGAGGGTATTGGCTTCATCGGGCAGCCGGGCTCTGCCAAAGACGTCGTGTACAAGAATGCTCACGCGGTGATTGCTCTGGCGTCTGCTACAGACGCGAGGGACTTAGCCGGAGTATTGGAGGGGGATCTCACTCGAATGCACAGCCAAGGTCATCAGCCTAGCGTGTTGTTCGCGGCCCCAGGCAAGGCCGCCGAACAGCGCCCGGAGGGCACCACTTTCGTGGCGGTTGATTGGGCTTCCAAACCTACGGTCGCCCTCGGCAGCGCCGTGACGCTAGCCCTCATTCCGCATCAGCAAGCAGAGTGACACCAATCGCACGCAGCAACAGTCGGGTAAACAGCGTCTAACCCCGCTCTCACTCGTCTTGCTTTTTCTTCTTGTTCTTGTCGAACAACTTGTTCAGTTCGTCGATGCGGTTTTCAACGAGCTTCATTTCTTCGTCGCTGAGCACGTAGCCCGCCTTGGCATTGGCGTTGCGCATCTCTTCTGCCTCTTTGCTTTTGCTGGAGAGCTTTTCCAAAGTGAGCTCCACGCGCTTCAGCTTGCGCTCGAGCTTCTTCTTCTGTTTGTCATCGGCGTCCGCCAGCTGCTGCTTCAATTCCTTTTTCTCCGTCTCTAGCTTGGCTTTGGATTCAGCCTGGCCGCGCTGGAACATGATCTTGCTGCGTGCGTCGTTGATCTTGACGAAGTCAACGTAGAACTGAGTGAGACGCGTATCGTGACTCTCGAAGAAAGAAACGTACTCATTGAGACCGGTCACGGTCTTCGCCAGATTGGAGAAGTCGTTGGCGTTGGGATCTGGCTCCCACTTCACCTTCGCTTCTTTGGAGAATTCCTTGAGCGCCGGGGTGACCTCCACCACTTTGTCGATGCGGGCATCCGTCAGTGGAGCCTTGATGTCCGTCTCCAGGTGTTCCGCCGCTTCCTTAGCGACGCCGACGGCCCCAACAACCTCACTTACGGTGTCGCACCCGCATATTGAAACAACCGCGCCCAGTATCAGAATCCCTCGCTTCATGTGGGCGAGTATACGCCAGCGAGACTATTTTCATAATTTCTCCGGTTTGCCTCGACCAACTGAGTGATTGCGCCGGTTGCCCGTGCCAGCCGCGCCTAGCTTACAGGAAGGTTCCGTATGAAGATTCGAACAGCGATTTCAGTCGTGATGTGTATGAGTTTGGGGTTTGCCAGCGCATGCGGAAGTGGGGATGAGGCCCGGGATTCCGACTCCACTGCAGATGACGATGCGACGGATGACGACGCGGGCGACGATATTGGGGTCGACGACGATGCGGCCGACGATGACATGCCCGCGGACGATGACGTCGTCGACGACGACATGCCCGCGGACGATGACGTCGTCGACGATGACGCAATGCCCATGGAGGATGCGGGCGTTACAGATATGGAGCCCGATGGCGGCGGGATGGAGCCTGCGCCTGAATCGGACGCGGGCGGTATGACGGCGGACGCCGGCGGCGGTGGAGTCTCCGACGCAGGCGTTGTCGATGTGGGAGATGGCGGCACAGGGTGCGCAACTCCTGCCGATTGTGGCGGCGGCATGATTTGTTGCGCCACTACCAGCGGCGGCAGCTCAACCACGATGTGCGTGGCTGCCGGCGAATGCGCTGCAGGCAATCAGCAGCGCCTGTGTGAAACGGACGAAGACTGCGTCATGTTCGCAAACACGACTTGCCAAGTTCCTCAAGGCAACTTGCCGGACGGTTCCATGGTCTGCCGCAAGTAGACAATCCAGCTCGACAATCAGACGGCTCGGCGGGCACCTCGCTGAGCCGTCTGCTTTTTGTATTCACGAATCAGGCACTCTAGGTTCTACAGGCTGTCACGCTTCAGCGTAGCCTGTGCATGGCGAACTCGGGAGATTGGGTCAAAGCGCTAGGCTTCGGAATATTGCTGTCTGCAAGCATCAGCGCGGCATCACAACACGACAAACAGCGCGCTCGCGCGATAGCGCGCCCGGGGATTGAGTTACAAACTCCATTTGAAGATACGCACGAAGTCCGCCCGCAGGACGACGCCATGCTTGCGACGGACGACGGACAACACCCCGTAGGTAGTGAACGCGGCCCGAGCGACCAAGAGCCGACAGCAGGTGAACCCAGCGCGCAGTCTGCGGAAGAAGAAACATCGGCGCCTCGCTTGCGTCGCCTCAAACAGGCCGAAGTCACCCGCGCGGTGGTGCTCCAGGCTCGGCGCATCATCAAGCAGCACTACCAGGACCCCTTCGGGACGGAGATCCCCTTCAGCGCTGAAGGGCGCGCCTACGTGGCCCGCATCGAAAGACACTACCATCCCCCCGGCGGTGAGGCGCTCCCGTGGGGCGAACACGCGGGCGTGTCTGTATTCGTGAAGCGCGAGCTAAACCACTAACAATACAAGCAAAATTCACTCTAACTGGCCCATGGGCAGGGGACCTTCAAGCAAAGTTGTCACGCTTTCGCGTAGCCTGAGGCAAGCCCGGAGCGGTGGGGAGACGGTGAGCCAGGAACACAACACGGAACCCAGTGATGCCCAATTGCTGTCTCGCATCGCAGAGCACCCTGATGACTCGCGCCAGCAGCGGGCGCTGTTCTATCAGCGCCACGTTCGTTACCTGCGCGCCGTGCTGTCTCGTCAGCGCCCAACCAGTGGTCAGTATGAGGTGGATGACTGGCTGCAAGACACCTTTGAACGAGCGTTTCGGCGCGCGGCCTCCTACCGAAGCTCGACACACGCGGATCCGATCGAAGAGCGCCGCTGGTCGCGCGCCTGGCTCGGTCGCATTGCCAGGAATCTATTCGTGGACAAGCTGAGGCGGCAGCAGGAGTTGCCGAGGGGCGAAGCGAACGTGGCGACAGCAACGCTGACAGGCCACTCCACAGACGACGCTGTCGGCACGGCGTCGCAGCGGCTGGCCCGCTTGCGCATCGCGCTTCACGAGTTGACAGATCGTGAACAGGACGTGCTGCGTACTTCGGCCATGTACTGGAGCAGCGAACACAAGCAGCAACGCCTACCCAACGAGGTAGCCAAAGAGCTCGCCGAACGCTGGCGAACTAACAATGAAAACATCCGTGCTATCCGCGTGCGCGCTACCAAGAAACTGCGCGCCAAGCTGCAACAACTCGAGACGGCCGAGGCACGACTAGCGGCCGTTGCACAACTGCCCCATGAGGTAGAAGCATGAGCGATCAACGCGATCAAGATCTGGATGAAACGCTCGCGGCGGAGTTGCAGGACGCCGCGGACGAGTTCGGTCTACTGATCCCTCAAACCCTGGATGAGGTAGAAGCTTTCGAGCGTCAGCTGGAAGAAGAAGACGCGCTCCAAGCTGCGGAGATTGAACCACGCATTTCAGCAACTGAGCTCGCGTCTGAGTCTCGGCAGCAGCGCGAACCAACACCGACAAGCAACGTCGTGCGCTTGCCTTGGGTCTCGTCGACGGTCGGTTTTGTCGTGGGCGCCGCCGCTGCAACGCTACTTTGGGTCAGTCAGAAACCGCCCGTGGACGGTCCACTGGTGGGCTCGGGCCCGGGGGAGTTGACCAGCAGTCCATCGGCTGAGCCCGCCCCGACCAGCCTGACGTTGAGCGACAGCTGCAGTGACAGTTGTTGCGCCGGCAGCGCTTGTCCTTCAGCGGCCGGCTCGGAATTGGCCAGTTGCGCCTCGGGCAGAAGCTGCGTCGCTTGTGATCTCGGGGCCGCAGATGGAGCGCGCAGCGTATACAAGGTTCGGCTCAGCTCAATCGCTTTGAACGACCCGGGTCGCGAGTGGCTCAACCAACAAGGGCTCGCCCTACAGAACCTGCAGATCTGTGTCTCGGCCCAGGGCAAAGACTTGGGCTGCCGCTCCGCGTTGGAGGCCCCAGATGACCTGCTACAGTGGAGCTCGTTGCCGACAGCAACGACGCGCTCACAACTGGTTGGGGGCTTCAGGCTGCGACTCGTGCAGGGGTCGAAGACTGTCGCCAGCTGGTCAGCGCCGATTCAGGTCAGCGCCGAAACACTCTGCCGGGGGATTGCGGCCAAACCCAGCGTCGACGACGGCACTGTGATCGGGCGGGTTTCCGCATTTTTCGACGAAACCAACTTCGTCGAGCTGGCACGCTCTGAAGACGTGACAGAACTAGTCGCTCAGCAGGCGCGCTATCAGGCTGAAGGTCCCGGTGCGCCGCGACCAAAGATTTACGAAACCACGAAGGATGGCAACGAGCGCTTCGCTCTCGTTCTGGGGCCATTGACGGCGGAGCAAGCCGAGAGCCTGCGTTGGAGCCTTCTGGAACAAAAACAACCAGTCACCCTCAGCTTCGGCGACGACTATCGCGGACGTCCAAGAGACTGACAGCCGCCCGCTGGCAGGTTAGGCTAATGCGCATGCAAGTCATCGCAGATCTGTGCGTGGTCCCCATGGGCGCTGGAGTCAGCGTTTCGAATCACGTGGCGGCGTGTGAGCGCGTACTCAGCGAGGCAGGCTTGAAGATTCGGCTACACGCCTATGGCACCAACATCGAGGGCGAATGGGACGAAGTGTTTGCCGCCATCAAACGCTGTCATGAAGTGGTGCACGCCTTGGGCGTCGCCCGCATTTCCACCACGATCAAGGTGGGCACGCGCACTGACCGCAGCCAGACGATCGAAGACAAGATCCGCAGCGTCGAAGACAAGCTCGCCTCCGAAGCGTAGGCGCCCTCGGGCGCGGCCGTATCGGGCAAGCTAACGCACGCCTTCGCCAACGTCCGATGTCACGCCTCGTCGATGCTGTCGATCCCGTCCAGACGTTGCAGACCAGGGAGGCCGTCTATACTCTGACTGTTCTTCTCGCGCTTGTAGTCAGCTAGCGACTGCTCACCCTTCTTCGATGCCCAGTCAGTGAGCGTCGTCCGCTGCCCCTGATACTCGTACAGCGGGACTCCATAGCCGCACGCATCAGAGATCCGCGTCAGGTTGAGCACGATGATGGAGCGCACCCCGGCGTCGTGCTCGCCGAAGTTCGTCCGCAACTCAGCAAAATCCGGATCCCCGGGCTCAACCACTCGAGCATTCCCATACAGGCGTACGATGTTGGGAGAGCCGCTAAACGCGCAGAACATGATGCATAGTCGCCCGTTGTCGCGAATGTGCGCGATGGTCTCTACGCCGCTCCCCACGAAGTCGATGTACGCCGCCTCACTCGGCCCCAGAACTCGAAAGCTGTCCAAGCCTTTCGGCGAAATATTGATGTGTCCCTGCGGGCCACTGGGCGCGGTACCCACGAAGAACATCTGTTGCTCTTCGATGAAGCGAATGAGTTTGTCGTTCAGCTGATCGTAGACTCGAGCCATGCTTGCCCGATTGTAGGCGAAACGAACACTCGGAAGCGAAGGGGTTTCTTCCGCAGGCACTTTTTCAGCTCCACCATCGATCTATCGGCCGCGCTCGGACCCTGGTAGCGTCTGGATAATGTCGGATGCCAAGCGGTGGGATGCCAAGCGGTGGGATGCCAAGCGCTGGGGTGCCGGGCGCTGGGACGGCAAGCGGCTGCTGCTCTGGCTGATGGCGGCCGCCTACGTCATCTACTTCGCCACCACGCTGCTCAGCTCGAGCGCCTACTTCGGCGAGACTTCCCCGGGCATCGTCGCCCATCCCTACACCTTGGGTGGAGAGCTCTACGCCAACCCCACGACCAAGCGCGCGCGGGCCCTGTGTGAGTACCCACCCGCGCAGCTGGAAGTCGTCGAGATCAACGGCGTCTCCACCTGTGAAGCGCCGCCGGAGAAGTGCGGCTTCGTGTGGGCGAGCTCCCTCGTCAACACTGCCCTCGGCGACCACAACGAGTTCGTACTACGCCACACACCGACGAACCGCTTGCTGCATGTAACACTGCCGGTAGAACAGTCCGATGCGGCCACGTTGCTGCATGTATTGTGGCGCAATCTGCTACTTTCGCTGATTGGGTTGCTGTACGTCCTGATCGGCGCGTTGGTCTGGTGGAAACGCCCCAATGACCCAGCCTCCTATCCGCTGCTGCTTTTCTGCTTGAGCTCCGGCTTTGCATTGAGTGGCGTCTTCTTCACGAGTGACTGGGCGCGCTGGTGGGGCAACTTCGCGCGTCTGATGCAGCCGCTGATGCTCGGCTTCATCTTCCTGGTGGCGCACAGCTTCTCCTCCGCGAAAAACACCACGAGCACTTGGCGGTTTCGGATCCTGATGGGCGCCTGCCTGTTGCACGGAGTGGCCGGATTCACAGCGGTGAGCTTGTGGGACTTGGGCCTGGTGGACGTCAGACCGCTAACGGAGCTGCTGGAAACCATCTTGGGTGTGCTGGCGTTGTGCGGCTTCTCGCTCGCCCTGCACGCCACCGCACGGGCTGCGCGGCCACCAAACCCGCTAGCCCTTCGACGCCGCGCCAAGGTGTTTGGCTGGGCCGTGGCTCTGGGTTTTTTCTATCCCAGCCTGTGGCTCGTGCTGCGCGATCCGATCATGAAGTCTGGACATGAAGACCTGTTCTTCCTCGGGCTGGTGGTCTCGTTCATCTCCTTCCCGGCGATCTTGGGATACGCGATCCTGCGCCATCGCATGTTCGACCTTCGCATCGTGCTGCGGCAAGGCCTGGTGTACGGCGTGATGTCGCTGGGACTAACGCTGACCTACGTCGGTGTGCTGGTGTTCAGCTATCAAACGATTGATGCGCGGCACTCTGATGAAGCAGCACTGCTGGTGGTCGCGGTTTTGGTCGTACTGTTCGGGATCGCCAAAGCCCATCTCGAGCGCATGATTGATGGCATGGTATTTCGCGGTCGCCAGGTGTTTCGCAGTGCCGTGCAGCAAACGACCAGTGCGCTAGCCGCAGCACACAGCGTACCAGAGGTGGCCCATGCATTGAGAAAACCCCTGCTCGACGCGCTCGGCCTGGAGCGTGCCTACGTGGCGCTGGTGCTTCCGAATCGGGACGACATCTCAACCTACGCGCTGGCGCCAGAGCCTTCCCAAACTGAGCGCCAAGAACCCAAACAGCTGCCGAGCGCACTTCCACCGCAAGAGGTCGCTCCCCTGCGGCGCGCACTCGACACCCAAATGCCAGTGACGTCCTATGACAGCAACGCGCTAGCGCCGCACGCCAGTGAAACCAGCTTCTGGGAGACGTACGGGCTGGAGCTGGTGGTTCCCTTTGGTGTCTCCAGAACCCTGGATAGCCCGCGAGGCGCCTTGCTGCTGGGTAGCAAGCGCAACGGCAGACCGTTTGATCCCGAGGACACGAGCCTGGTACAAACGCTGGGACAGCAAGTTGGGCTCGCCGTAGAAAATGCCCTAGCGTTCCAACGTCTGCACGAAACCAGCGCGAACCTAAGACAATTGGTGGCTGGCATCGTGCACGAAGCCAACACCCCGCTCGGCGCGCTGGGCTCGTCGCTAGACACCATCGCACGCTTGCTGCACAGACTCGAGACGCATCCCCCTGACGAGCGTTTGTACGGCGCCGCCGACAAGCTGCTAGCCAACGCCAACAGCAGTCACTTGCGACTAAACGAACTGATCACGGCGCTCAAAGAGTACGTGAACCTAGAAGAATCTAGCGTGCGCCAAACTGACCTCAAACGCTGTCTCGCGGACGCGGTCCAGTTGGCGACGGACAAACACTCCCGCGATACCTCGCAGATCCGGCTTCGACTGCCCGACGGACCGGCGCTCGCGATGGCTCATCCTGCGAAGTTGACACGCATCTTCGGCAATTTGATTGAAAATGCGTTGGCAGCTGACGCCGAGTCCGTCGACGTCAAACTGGAGCCGAGCGCGCTCGACGGAGCGTGGGCCGTGGTCGTTAGCGACGCTGGCTCAGGCATCCCGCCGGAACTGCTCGCCAACATTTTCGATTTCGGGTTCAGTCAAAAGACGACGCAAAGCCGCATGAGTCTCAGGCTGGGCCTACCCTACGCCAAGCGCATCGTGGAGGAACTTGGCGGAAAAATCCGAATCCAGAGCGAGCCCAAACGTGGCACCACGGTCGTGCTCGAACTTCCCGCGTTCAATCCAGACGCTACTTCGAGAAATTGACCGTCGTGTCTTTGAGCGGCACCGCCTGCAGATTTCGAGACACCGGGCACGCCATGCAGCGCTCACGAATGTAGGCCAGGTCTTCTTCGCTGGGGCTTCCCTCGCGCAGATGCATGGTGAACGAAGCCTTCAATTCCTGAAGCACGAACGCCTGGGCAATCACCTTCATTTGCCCTTCGACGCGGCTCAATCGCAGTCCGCGCTCCGCGGAATTCATCCGTAGATACGCCAACTGACACGACAGGGCGCACTGCAGAAAGTTCAAAAATGGCGAGTTGAGCTCATCCAGCTTGAACGGCTCGAAATCCTCCCCTTCTCGTTTCAGTTCGCATCGAATGGACGTCGTTTCGTTGTCCTCCCCCTGATGCTCGCTGACCAAACGCCACTCGTACGTTTTGGGGGCTTCGTCTGTCGATGAGGTTGCGGGCTCTGCGTTGCTCATATATCTGGACCTCGTACTTGTTGACGCTGTGGTAGGCCGCCCACCAACCAATTTCCACAGAAATTCACTCCAATGAGCAAGCCCAGAGCAACACCGAGGAGCACGCCCAATGCACACGATTGAAAGCGACCTACCCAACCACAGTGTTGCGTCCGTCATGCAAGCCCTCGAGCTCAGTGGCAGCCAACATGCCCCAAGAATCTTGGTGCTTTACGGCTCGCTGCGCCCGATCAGCTACTCGCGCAAGCTAGCGCTCGAGGTGGAGCGCGTATTGACTCACTTTGGCGCAGAGGTAAGGCTGTTCGATCCCAACGGGCTGCCGGTGTTCGACCGACAGAGCAACGAGCACCCCAAAGTGCAAGAACTGCGGCAGCTTTCAATCTGGTCGGAGGGACATGTGTGGATATCGCCCGAACAACACGGCAGCATGACCGCAGCATTCAAAAATCAGATCGATTGGTTGCCGCTATCGGACGGCGCCGTACGCCCGACTCAGGGGCGCACCTTGGCGGTGATGGAGGTCAGCGGTGGCTCCCAATCCTTCAACGCCGTCAACCAGCTGCGCATTCTTGGGCGCTGGATGCGGATGTTCACCATACCCAACCAATCATCCGTCGCCAAAGCATGGCAAGAGTTCGACGATGAGGGGCGCATGAAGCCGTCTGACTTCCGTGACCGGGTGGTGGACGTATGCGAAGAGTTGTTTCGCTTCACCATCTTGCTACGCGATCGCAGCGCCGAATTGACGAAACGCTACAGCGAACAAAAACAACTACAGAAGCAGGGCCGCCTGAAGAAAGGACTCGGCGTCGAGTGACCTTTCCCAGGCAGCGGGCGAAACTCACCGGGCCGAGCGTGCTCATGCAGCAGCCTGCACGCGTCCCCCTTCGCCGATCAGGGCTCCCGTGTTGGCGTGTGTTTCTAGCCCTGCAAGCACATCGCCAAACAGCCGCTTGAACATCCGGCGCATCATCATCCGATCCATCAACCAGCCCAACGGACCGTACTTCGGCTCGTAGTTCATGGTCGCAGTCACGCGAGTTCGAGAGGCATCCAAAGCTTCCACTTCAAGCACGGCCTGAGCGCACGCGAGAGGCATGGACCCTTCGATGATGTCGATCTTCATCGACCGCTCGGCTTCAAATCCTACGACCTTCTCGACCACCTGGTTTCCGTCGTAGAAGTTGCACTGTCGCGTGGCTCCGAGGCCAGACGCCTGCCCAGCAATGAGTGGCGAGCTCTCCACATACGGATGGAACCGGTACACGCCTCCGAAATCAGCCAAGATGCTCCAGACTTGGTTCAAAGGGGCTTCGACAGTGCGAGTGATCGTGATGGACGACATATGTATTCTCCTGTGAGTGATTGCCGGCCGGCACCGTCGCCGACTGGACTTCGCTCGGGCTACGCGCGGCGAAGCACTTTCGTCACACCAACAAAAATGCAGGCGCCCCTTGCAGATCTGCCGGACGCCCTTCGACACTCGACTAGTTGAGTTTCACGCGTGCCAGAGCGTCTCGCAGCGCCCCCAGGCTAAACGGTTTGTGCAGCAACGTCACCCGGTCTGTCGTCGGATCGACGCACTCCTCTGCTTCCCAATGTCCCGTCGCGACAATCACCGGAATGGACGGATCAATCTCGCGCAGCAACTGCAGGCATTGCCGACCGTCCATGTCGGGCATTGACAGATCCAAGAGCACAACGTCAATTCGAGCGGCGTGGGCGCTGAACACCGCGACCCCCTTTTCGCCACAATCCGCCAATAGCGGCGCGTGCCCGAGGCGGTCCAACACGCGCTTGGTTGAGGCGCGCAGCATCTCCTCATCGTCAATCACTAGCACGCACAGGCTGTTCGCTTTTGCTGCAGCGGGCGCCGCCAGGCTAGCACTGCGGCTAGGTGACGCCAATGGTAGCCAAATGCTGACCGTCGTCCCAGCTCCGCTCTCGCTTTCGATCGTCATGACCCCGCGGTGACGCTGGACGACGCTGTGGGCCGTGGACAGACCCAGCCCCGTACCTTTGCCAATGCCTTTCGTGGTAAAAAACGGGTCAAGCGCCCGCTTCAGAACATCCGGCGACATGCCATGGCCGTTGTCACTGACCCGGATTTCGTAGTATTCACCCGGCGGCAGGTCGCCATGCCGCGCCGGTTCGGTGATGCTTAGCGCACGGGTCGTGACGCTAACGCGCCCTCCGTCGCTCAGCGCATCGCGCGCATTGACGCAAAGATTGAGCACCGTCTGTCCCAGCTGGGCCCTGTCCCCTTCTACTATTTGGCCCGGCGCGCCGAGTGTCGTGTCCAACTGAATGTTCTTGGGTATGCTGTACTTCAGGAGCGCGACAACCTTGCCAATCTCGTCATCCAGGGCGACGAGCTCAGAGGCGGGAGAGCCCTTGCGCGCCACCATGAGCAAGTTCTCCACCAGGGCCTTGCCACGCTGAGCGGCATCGACAATTCGCCCAACGTCTTCAGACCAGCGCAACTCTTCGGACATTTCATCCTGCAACACGCTGCCAAGAGCCAACACCGCTCCAAGGACATTGTTGATATCGTGCGCTACACCTCCGGCCAAGTTACCGATGGCCTCCATCTTGACCGCTTGATGCAGTTGTCGCTCGAGCTCCTTCTGCTCCGAGATATCCCTCAGAACGCTGATCACCTGAGACAACTGTCCGCCCTGCGTGACGAAGGTCGTATTGATGCTGACCCAAATCTTGTGGCCATCCTTGGTCAGCATCTCGCGCTCGGCGCGGGCTTGGTTTTCGCCAGACAAGAAAGCCTGGCGAAGGCCCTCACCGAACGCTTGGTACGCTTCATCGCTGGTGTAGAACATCGCCGTCGTCCGCCCGATGTACTCATCCGGCGCGTAACCAAACATCTCGGAGACGGCCCGGTTTCCATATTGGATGCGGCGCGATGGCATACCAACAGCGAAGACTGCGTCTGCGATCGAGTCGTAGATGGTCGAGACCTGGTCATGATCGGTGACCGGCGCGCGGTCCCGCTCATTGGGACGACGCAGATCATGGACAATCCACACCAGCAGACGTCCGTACTCGAAGTGCTCTAGTGTGGTGACGCTGACGGATGCCCAAAACTGCTCCTGCGCCTGACTGACAAATTCGATCTCCCCCAACCAATTGTCCGCTTCTTCAAGCTGGGCATTGATGGTCTGTCTGAGCTCACTCTCCCCCAATACGAGTTCGTCGACGTTGCGCCCCAAGAAACCGCTCGGCTCGCTCCCGAAAAGGCGTGCAAGCCCTGGGTTTGCGTAGATGATCCGTCCATCGTTTGCTCGCGAAACGCAGACCCCCTCCGTGATCGAGTTGAGCACTTCCAGACGGAGACTGGAGGCCGCTTCCAGGCGGTGAATTTCCGTCTCATCCAGGTGCAGACCCACGATCACAGAGGGTTCCCCTTGCGGATCTCGCTCGATGCTAGCGACAGCCCAGACGTGGCGCACGCTCTGATCGGGACGGCGAATACGATAGCGAAGACTCAGTTCGGAAGCGCTCTCCAAGGCACTCTCAACCTGCTGCGCCACAGCGTCGCGGTCGTCCTCGTGGAGCATGCGTTCCCAAGCAGCGTAGGTGCCCGCAAACTGCTCGCGTGTCAGCCCGAAGATCTCAAGAGATCTATCATCCCACACCAGCTTGTCATTGCTGATGTCAAACAGGATCTTGCCCGGACGCGCCGCGCCTAGGGCGTCGTAAAGCTCGCTCGACAAATGTATCCGCCCCCGCTTCTGCACCAACATCGAAGGTGCCTTCAAAGAATATCCCAGCCAGTCTCGGGCTGGCACCGAACGCAAACTTTTCGCCGAGCGCGCTACCATCTGAACAACCGAAATCCCGTCGGCCCGGGGGCAGCTGACGGATCTCGTCATTCACGGCAGGACGATAGTGTCTGTTGTTGCGCCATATCACCTGGCGGCAACTCATGAACGTCTCAGCGGTTCCGTTGTGCCGTCAACCAATTAGGTACGCGCTGTTTGTTCGACGTTACCGCGCACAGGACTGACCCTTCAGGGCTCGTAAGCGCTGCTCCTACAGTCACCCGAAGTAGCTCAGGCGCAATATCAGCGCCCGCTTACTCGGCCTCGCGCCGGGGTGGCGGCACGCTGTTGAACAACTGTGAGTAGTGTTCCCGCACGCTGTCCAGTTTGACCCGGTTGAGGAAGTTGCTGAAACTCATCCAAACAGCCAACGCATTCAAGTCCGCAAACTGCGGGGGAAGGTAGCGTGGCTCCGCCAACAGACCTTCTTGGTTCAGCTGCAACAGTCCGGGAACATCATTGAGCGTCAGCTTGCCGACAAACAGCAGGGGCAACAGGTAAGTCCGACCCGACGCGATAGCTGTGCGGATGAAGTTGTAGTTCTCAATGAAGCCCCGAGCGTAGGCTAGATCCTTGGTGAACGGCGTGCCCCCCTGACCATCAGTCCCACGAAAGATCCGACCCACGTTGTAACGGATCTCTTCCGGTGAATGTCCCATCGAACGAAAGTTCTCGGCCACCTCACACGGGTCTGCGCCGTCTTCCGCCCAAGAGATGCCCAGCACTCTGTCGTTGATGCGCTTTGCTCGCACTGGATACGAACGAAACGCGAAGATCTCAATCATGACCGCCAGACCCTCTTGGGTCGCCGTCACACGCGGCGAGCCCTTGGACAGCCAACTGCACCACGGTTGAAGTGAACCGTTTAGTGTAGTTCCCACGTGCACCCAGGCTTCGTGAGCCTCCAACAGGTCGATATCCCGAGCGGAGAACGTCGCATCGGGGCGCAACTTGACCTTGTCCGCTCCCGCCGCGGCATCAGCCACCATCGATTCGGAAAGCTCCGCTACGACGGCATCTGAGTGAAAGTACGCCTGAAATCGGCGGTTCAGCTCCGCCGCGCAATACTCCGCATCGAACGACTTGGGATACTCCGCGCCGAGGTGTTCAGCATCAATGCCGTCCAAGATGTCCGCCATCAGGTGCCCTAGTTCGCGAACCGTCGTTTCCCCGTCGAGGAAGGTGTCCAAACTGGATCCGAACAAGCGTCGACTGACATCGCCAAAGCTGCGAGTCCCGCGGCGCTCCAGCAGCTCCACCGCCAGCTCATACTCTTCGCAGGTCGCCGTGAGGATCTCGCCCGCCGGATCGCCGACGCCCAGGCGGCGCCGAACCTGGTCTCGCAGCTCGCGCAGTTCCCGCTTTTTGGCATCCGGCTCAAACCCGAGCGGAGTCACTTCGTAGGTTTCCGGTGTCAGCTGCGGCGCCTGCTTGAAGTCGCTCGCCACGAAAGCGTCCGTCACCGACTTGGGCCATTGGATGGAGTTGAGGATCCGGATCGGCCCCTGAATTGCCACCAGAGCATCCGAGAGCTCGCGGATTGTCTCCTTGTATCGCGCGGGATGCTGGCCGGTCATCAGGGCCCTGAGTATAGGCGCTGCACGCAGGATTGCTCCACCACCAGGGCGGAGTTGACAGCGGTTTGGCCCGCAGCCATGATTACCACCGTGTTTCGTTGGCTGCTGTCGCTGATTGCCTTGGCGATCTCTCTGCTGGTCGCCAGCTCTGCGCCCACAGCACACAAGTCAGAAACACAGGCTCAGCTGCAAGTTGCGAGTCAGCAGGCGGTTCTGCTGTCACTGGAGCAATCCGAGCCGGAGCCCGAAGCGAGCCCAAGCCCGCATGACCAGGCGGCCATCGTCACTGAGCCGGTCGGCATGCCCCGCTTGGCTCGCAGCGCCTGGTCACTCGCGCGACTCGAATCCGAATCCGCTTCCGGTCGGCACGTCTCGACTGCGCGAGCGCGTTCGCCTCCAGCTCTCACGCTGGCCTAGCCAAAACCTCGTCTCGCAGCTCCGCTCCGCCCCAACCTTCGGGGCTTCGCGTGATCTGAGCGGCCGTTGACGCCCAAAGTGCGTCTCCAGGCCCCAAGAACCCTGTGGCGCTGCTGTGCGTTCAGCACCAGCAGCTGTATTTTCAACCATTTTGCAAAGCACCCAAATCATGTCCGACAAAGACAAGAACAAAGAAGCCGCCAAAGCGAACCCCAAGAACCCTGATGAGATCGAATACTCGAGTGGATGGGCGCCAGCGCTGATGCTGCTGATACCGCTGATCATCGTGCTCGTGTATGGGGTCTTGTCGCACTGAAGGTCGCGTCCGATGCCAGGCCGCGGCCTCCTGATTGGCGCCTCGCTGTTTGGGGGAGCGCTCATTTCCCAATTGCTCCTTCAAGGCCAGAGGCGCCGCCTCTCCAATCGTTTCGGTGAGGGCGAAAGCCCCAGCGCAGACCCTGACGAAACGCCCGAGTTCAGCGCCGTGAAGAAGCTCCTATCTGAGCTGAGCGGCGTGAAACTGGCGCGCGTGAAACCCAACGACCGCATCTCCGATATCTTGGGTGATACGGTCGGGGCTACCGTGGCTGGGCGCCGTTTGGTGGACCAGCTGGAGGCCGACTTCGACGTCGTCCTGCCTGACGGCAAACAGGTGCTCACGCTGACCATCGAGCAGCTCGTCGACCGCCTGCGAAATAGCTCCTGACCCACCGCGTGGAGCGATCGAACAGTCCTATCAAACGCCCCCGCGAGATCATCTACTCTTCGCGGGGGCCACACCCTTCGGACAAGCTGCAGCTCAACTCGTAGCCGCCGTCTACTAACTCCACCACGATCGTTCCATTTTCACGGGTTGAGTACTCGGCTCGTTTGATGTTGACCCGATCTTCGTAGATGTTGCCCGGCAATCCGCAGCGCATGGGGTGTTCGCCCGCTGCTCGTAGAGACGCGTGGTAGTGCTTCATTGCCTCGCAGCGAGGGTGGCCAAACTTGGTGCCAGTTGTGAACACCGTGACTTCCGGGCGTAGCTGTGCCGCCCACACTGGACCATTGCTGCCCGCTGTTTCAGCTCCGTGGTGGGAGCCGGTCAGAACAGTCGCCCGCAAATTCGGAAAGTTTTCGAGCGCCGAGCTCTCAGTTTTGCCGGTTGCGTCACCGGTGAACACCACGGCGAAGTCTTGCTCACGAACTCGCGCCACCAGGCTCTGGGTGTTCTTCTCGCCCGCGACGTTCACCGTGAGGATATGCACCTCCGCTTGACCACAACTGAGGCCAGCGATCGGCTTGCCCTGATTGTGAAAGCCGGCGGCAAAACCATGATGCAGCGTCACTCCCAGCTGACTGACGTTCTGCAGCCACTGGTCGATCTGCCCTTGGTAGTCGCTGCGAGATCCACCTAGCCAAACGCCAGCTGGCTGAACTCCCGCCATCACCGCTGAAACGTAGGAATGATGGTCGGTATCGGCGTGGGAAATGACAACCCGGGGCTGCTGCGAAGCGAACACGTTCTTGGCATAAGCGACAACTTCTGCCTGCGTCATGTCGGG
>JBNLEN010000067.1:0-31544 GCA_050304975.1 Polyangiaceae bacterium | reverse complement strand
CACCGAGCGCGCGCCGGGGTCGTCCACGTCGCTCGACATGCTCAGCGTCTTGTTGAGCGGGCCCATTGCGCCCGCGACGAAGCGCGGCTTGTCGGGGTTCTGCTTCGTGTACTTGTCCGCAGCTTCCTTCGCCACGCGCGCACAGGCAGCGTTCATTTCGGGGACCAGGGACTCGAGACCATAATCCGCCTGCGAGAAGCGATTGCTGCTGAAGGTATTGGTCTCGATGATGTCGGAACCGGCCTTCAGATAGGCCTCGTGGATCTCGCCGATCACGTCCGGACGGGTCAGCGACAACAAGTCGTTGTTGCCCTTGAGGTCTTTGGGGTGATCCCTGAACAAGTCCCCCCGGAAGTCGGCCTCCGTCAGGCCGTGGCCTTGGAGTTCCGTCCCCATGGCGCCATCGAGCACCAGAATGCGTTTTTGAGCGAGAGCTTCGAGTTCTGTTTGCTTTTCGGACTTGTGCATAAGCCGCGCGAACATAGTTCCCGGCTCGTCCTCTGCAAACCTTCACGCCCCTACCCTTCCACCCACCTAACAGCTCTGGCCATAACATACGGCCAAGCGGCCGGAATACTAAGCGCAGGCTAGGGCGGCTACGCGGACAACGTTCGAGCGACCTGATCGCTCCAATCGGCGGTGGCTTCGTCCTCGAGCCAGCGCGCCACCACCTGGGCGACGGCCACCAAACGCACGGATTCGCCTTTGCTCAGGCGCCGCCCGGTTCGGTCCATGCGTTCCACGAGGGCGTCAATCATCGAGCGAATGGTCTGGGCGATCGTCGCTCGCTCACCTGACTCTGCGCCTTTCAGCAGCAACTCTTCCGCCAATTCGAGCACGTTGCGCTGCACCAAGGCGGCGGGCTCCTCGTCCAGATCTGACCCGTTCAGCGTCGCCGGAATGTCTGCGTTCTGAGTTTGCAGTACTTCCAAGCGCTCGTCCCCGATCTCAATCACGTCCCCCTCACGCAAGGTGTACGCGTCATGAATCTGCCGACCGTTGACGTGCGTGCCGTTGCGACTCCCCAAGTCCCGGATCAGCAGCTCTCCCCGCTTGACCCAAACCTCAGCGTGCTCACGCGAGACTCGACGCGCCGGCAGCACCACAAAGCAATGAGGACTGCGCCCCAACTTGCAGCGACCACGATGAATCGGGAAGCGGGTGCCGGAGTGTTTGAGCCAGAAGATGATCATGCTTGCTCGCGTCAGCGGGGCGCCCCATCCGGCACACTGAACAGCCGCACGCGCCCCGTGGCTAGCACACGCTGCTGCTCATCGACAACGTCGGCCTGCCACAATTGGCTGCGCCGACCCGAATGAACGGGAGTCGCGTGACAGCGCAACGTGCCAGATTTGGCTGGTCTGATGAAACTAGTGTGATTCTCAACGCCAACCACTGAGTGCCCTGTCTGTGTTGTTGCCAGGGCACCCACCGAGCAGGCAGTTTCAATCAGGCCGGAAAACACGCCACCGTGAACCAGCCCGGCGGGCTGCAGGTGTTCAGCGCCGACCTCCATCGTCAGCTCCACCCTTTCGGCAGAAGCCAATAGCACCTCAATCCCCATGGCTTTGAGCCAACCGGATGAGAGATCCAAACCTTCGAGCGCGCTCATCGCGGGGATTAGTAGCGCGCCCGCGCGAGGCAGGGAACTCGGAATTTCGTTGCGCCTGGGTAGCGACAATCTAGGGCTGACGCCCAATCGGCGAGCCACGGCCGAACGCGGACTTGACAGAACTCGCTGTCCGGCCCATTTCGCACAGCTATGAACCCGGATTTGCGAGCCCGCATTCAGTCCCACATCGATTCCAATGACGTCGTGCTGTTCATGAAAGGCACGAGGCAGATGCCCCAGTGCGGGTTCTCCGCGACCGTAGTGCAAATCCTGGATTCGCTCGTGGACGACTACGAAACCGTCAACGTGCTCGCGGACGGTGACATCCGGCAGGGCATCAAAGAGTACTCGGATTGGCCCACCATCCCCCAGCTCTACGTCAAGGGTGAGTTCTTGGGCGGCTGTGACATCGTCAAGGACATGTTCGAGAGTGGTGAACTCCAGGGCTCTTTGGGAGTTGAGGTCAAAGAGGTGCCGCCTCCGCAAATCACGATCTCAGAAGCGGCCGCCGCGGCACTCAAAGGCGCCCTGCAGAGCGATCAAGAGTTCGTGCGTTTGGAGATCGACGGCCGCTACAACCACGGGCTCTCGGTCGGACCCCGGGGCGGAGGGGACGTGGCTGTCGAAGCCTCCGGCGTCACCATCCTGGTAGACCGGATGAGCGCCAAGCGCGCCGAAGGGGTGTCGATTGACTTCGTAGATACGCCGGAAGGCAAAGCCTTCAAGATCGACAATCCCAATGAACCACCAAAGGTCAAACCACTGAGCGTGCAGGCCCTGAAAGAGCGCCTAGACGAGTCCAATGACCTGCACCTGTATGACGTGCGCACTGTCGCCGAGCGCGAGATCGCCAAGATTGAGGGCTCGGTGTTGTTGGATCGCGAAGCCCAAGACGCGATCATGAAGCTGCCCAAAGACACCCCGCTGTACTTCCAGTGCCATTCGGGTCGACGCAGCATGCAAGCCGCTGAGTTCTTCATCAACCAGGGCTTCAAAGAGGTCTACAACATCGAAGGCGGCATTGACGCCTGGTCGCGTGACATCGATCCCGACGTACCCCGCTACGATTGAGGCTGCGACTGGGCAAGCCCCAGCAAACAGCTGCTCTGAAGCCGCCTGCGGGACTGTTTCCCCGCGGCGGACAGCACTGGACTCAGTTGTTCCAACTGGCGCGCTGTTCTTCGTTCAAGCGCTCGGACCGCTATCAACGCTCGACGCTCGCGCGGAGGGGGTCAGAGCTCTGCCAAGACTTCCTCAGCGTGGCCACTCGGATTCACGCTACGCCAGTACTTCTTGATCTTGCCGTCAGCGTCGATCAACACGGTGTGCCGCGCCGCCAACTTGGCCCGTACCGGCACCCCAAAGGCCTTGGCCAGCGCCCCGTCTTCGTCGACCACCAGGTCGAAGTTGAGCTGCTCTTTATCGATGAAGGCCTGGTGGGACTCAGCCCCTTGGGTGCTCACCCCAAAAACCAAAGCCCCGGATTTCTCCAGGCTGGGCATCTGATCTCGAAACCCCTGCGCTTCGATCCGACACCCCGGCGTGTCATCACGGGGGTAGAAGTACAACACGACCTGTTTGCCCCGAAGCTCACCCAAGCGAACCTGTTTGCCGTCATGCAGATTCAAGACCACGTCAGGGGCGACGCTGCCGACTGCCGGTCCACTCTCCTGGACTTGCTCAGCGGGCAGCATGGCCGTCGCTCCGGCCGCGTCTTTGGACGCGTCACATCCACCCAGTGCCAGCGCCGCCAATAAGGACCCTCCTAACCACGACGCGGACAACCCGCAAGCGCCTTCAACGACGCTCCGTTTAGCGAAAGCCCTTTTCGTAAACACCGCACCTGCAGGAACCATGCGCAAGGGATGAGACAGCGGCGTTCTGCTGTCAAGGCCCGAGTTTCTTCGGACCACTAGCTCACGGCGCCAATTCCAACCACGCAGTCGCCTCCAGATGGTGGGTCTGCGGAAACATGTCGTAAGCGGCTATTTCCGAGAGCGAATAGCCGCGGTCAACGAGCATTCGTAGGTCCCGCGCAAAGGTTACCGGATCGCAGGAACACATGAAGATCCACCTGGGCGGGCTTTCATTCAGCGCCTCAATCAGTTGGCGGGCGCCTGAGCGCGGCGGATCGAGCACCAGCAGCTCGCTGCGCTCGCTCGGGAAAAGGCGCTGCAGTCCGACCGCCGCGTCCATCGCGACAAACGCAGCTGGGTCCAAGCCCTGACTGGCCGCCGCCTGTTTCGCTCGCGCGATCGCGTCCTGGTTCAGCTCGACGCCGTGACCTTTGAGGCCAGCCTTCAGCAGCGGCAGGGTGAAGTTGCCGCTGCCGCAATACGCATCGACAAACGTCTTCACCCCGCGCCGCTCGGCACCAGTCAGCAATTGCTCGATAATGGCTTGGTTGATCTGCCAATGCACTTGGGAGAAGTCAAAAGGGCCCAGCCTGAGAGTCACTGCGTTGGGCAGCGTCACCTCTTGCACGCGCTCGTCGCCCAAGATCAGCTTCTGCCCGCGCCTGACAGCGACGATGAACTCGGCGCGCAAGCTCTGCAGCAGTGCGCGAACTTCCGGAGGCAAGCCACGTCGTTTAGGCGCCAGCCACCAACACAGCGTCGGTTTGACGCCGACAAAAACACGCAGCTCGAGTTCTTCGAAAACCGATAGCGTGGTCGCGTGCTCCGAAAGCAGTGCGCGCACTCGGGCGATCGCGGCGTTCAGCTCCGGGCTGCACACCACGCAATCCGCGATCTCGACGAAACGGTGTGAGCCGCGCGCGTAAAACCCGAGCCGCCCGTCCCGCAGACGCATGCGAACGCGATTGCGATACCCCAGTCGCTCGCGCTGCTCCAGGCTCAGCTCCCGCGGCAACTCGGAAAAACCACCGGTACGGCGAAGCGCCTGACGCAGGATCTCGAGCTTGTACCGCCCTTGGCTTTCTTCATTCAGCGCCATCAGGTCGCAGCCGCCACACTCGTGCGCGACCGGACATGGCGCGGGCGCCCGCTCCGCCGAAGGGCTCAGCAGCGAAAAGCTCGTCGCACGGGCATATCCGCCGCGACTTTCGACAGATTCTAACTGGATCTGATCGCCCGGCAGCGCGCCACTGACAAACAACGCACGACCGTCGGCCAACCTGGCAAAGCCATCCCCACCAGGTACCAAACGTTCGATGGTCACCAGCTCTTCCAGCTTGACCTCATTCTCTTCGGCGCGGCGCGGCGCCTCACGCCGCTTGTTCGAACGTGCCATCAGCCGCTCCGGATCCAACGCAACAACGTTCGGTACGAGGGAGCGGAGCCTTGCATCAACATGCCCACGCGAAATACCCGGGAGGCGGCCCAAAGACACGAAATCGCCGCGGCAAATCCCAGCGCCACCCCGAACAACACCTGCCAAAGCGGAGCGCCCGGGGGCAATACCGCGCGTAGCATCAGCAACAATGGCGTAAACGGAGGGAAGAGGCTCGCGGCCACTGACGCCGGACCATTGGGATCCACCAAGATCAACTGCAGCAGCAACATCGGCGAAGTGACGACAATCATCACCGGCATCATCAAGGTTTGCGATTCTTTCAGATCGCTACACGCACTGCCCACCGCCAAGAAGACCGAGCCGTACATCAACAGAGCAATGGCTTGAAACACAACCAGCGCCAGCCACAGCTGCGGCTGCCAGATCGCCGGCAGCTGAAACTGGGCTGCCAACCCAATGGCTCCACCTCCGTACAGCGCGAGCAATGTGTACGACACCGCGCTCGCCCCGAGCAGCTTCCCGAGCAACAGCTGAAACGGCGGCACACTCGACACCAACACTTCAGCGATGCGCTGCATCTTCTCTTCCAAAGCGCTCTGCATCAGCGGCCCCACTCCCAACATGACGGAGCTGAACATCAGCAGCGCGGCTCCGATTGGGATCCCGATATCGTTGATCGGATCCGGCGCGTTGGGTTTGACGATGCCGGATTCACTCGCTTCCGGCAGCCCTTCTTCCGTGATCTGGATCTCGGTCCGCGCGTTGGCGACCTGTTTCGGATCGATGCCCGCGCGCTGCAGGCGCAACCGAAAGATCTCTTGCTGGAGTGCGCTCTCAATCCAACGCTTGAGCGCCATGTGGGTGGGCGTGTTGGAATAGTAGCGCACCTGCCCGGCCGTAGCGCCGTCCGCCACATCGAGCACGTCCGCGTCGATCTCGACGAAGGCGAATAGCTCCTCGTCACGAACGCGCTGCGCCAACTCCAGTGTGCGCTCCGTCCCGCCAGGCTCCACCAGCTCGAACTGGTAGCGACCTTGGTCGCTGTCTTCACGCTCGCGTGCTTGCTCGACCAAGTAGGAATAGAGCTGGCCTGTGTGGTCCACCACGGCGCAGCGTTTGTCAGCCTTGGAGGCTTGGTGTTCGAAAATCAACGGCACGCTCATCGCCGCGATCATCAACACCGGCATCAAAAACAGCGCGACCACGAAAGCGCGAGTCTTGACGGTGGCCAGGTACTCACGCTGGGCTACCGCAAGAACCTTGTCCAGGTTATTCATTGGGCGTCCCCGGCGGAAGCGACGCTCCGGCGAGCCGCAAGAAGATGTCGTGCAACGACGGCTTGGCGACCTCGAAGTGGTCAATCCGCGTCCGCTCGGCGAGCTGCTTCAACACCTGCTGGGCGTCTGCTCCAGGGCGCAGCACCAACTCTTGGTACTTGCCGAGATCCATCACGCGCTCGACCAGACTGGCGCTGCCGTTGAGCAGCTCTTGGGGCAAGCCTTCACAACGCAATTTGATCACTTGCTCTCCAAACATGTCGGCGATCTGCTCACGACCGGCGTCCAAGACTTTCCGCCCATGGCTCAGCATCAAGAATGCGTCGCACAGATTCTCCGCCTCGACCATGTCATGGGTCGACAGAATCACCGTCTTGCCCATCGCCAGCACGTGCTGCAGCGCCGCTCGCAGTTGCTCGCGGCTGAGCGGGTCGAGGCCACTGAACGGCTCGTCCAAGATCAAGAGCTGCGGATCGTGCAATAGCGTGGCGATGAACTGCACCTTTTGGGCAGTGCCTTTGCTCAGCTGCTGAACCTGTTGGTCATGGTATTCTTCGATCCCCAGTCGCTCAAGCCAGGCGTGCATCTCGGTTCTACTGGGGCGCGCGCCCTTGAGCCGTGCATAGTAGGCGAGCACCTCGGTGACGCGCATGCGGCGATATAGACCCCGCTCTTCTGGAAGATAACCGATGCGATCACTGACCTGGCGGTCCGGCGCACTGCCAAACACCCGAACCTGACCCGCGTCAGGGTAAAACAGATTCAACATCAAGCGGACCGTGGTCGTCTTGCCGCTGCCGTTGGGCCCGAGCAGTCCCAACACGCGCCCCTGCGCCGCTTCGAAGCTCAAGTCCGTCAGCGCCTGCCGCGCGCCGAAACTCTTGCTGACGGACGAAAACTCGACGGCGGGCATCAGACACAAGCATAGTGCCCATCGAGACTGATGGGCACCAAAGAACAGAAAGCGTACGCGTCGCCGCCAATTGGCCACGTGCGGCCGCCCCGCCATGGCGGGGCGCGCGATTGAGACGGCCGTTGGGGCGCGCTTGCACACTGGCGCGGCCAAGGCATGGCCAGACGTATCCCCAGCCGCTACAACGTCGTGATGGCATTGACAGCCGAGTTGGCCGCCCTGGCGCTGCGAGCCATGGCGCGCGATTACGATCAGCTCAACTATGATCTGTTCGGTGAAGCGCTGCGCCGCCCGGCCCTGCGCCTATCGGAAAGTCAGACCCAATTGGGCCTGTGGGAGTCCGACCCGCCCACGATCTCCATCTCCCGCGAACTGGTAGAGCTTCAGCCCTGGGGCGTGGTGTTGGAAGTGCTCAAGCATGAAATGGCGCATCAGTTCGTCAATCAAGTGCTGAACGTGGACGAAGCGCCCCACGGCCCCGTGTTTCGGAAGATCTGCGATGAACGCGGAATCGATCGCGCCGCCGCTGGTGCCGTCGCCCCCGCCAGCGCGGCGGACTCCAGCATCTTACACAAGGTGACGCGGCTTCTGGCTCTAGCTGAAAGCGGCAACAAGCACGAAGCCGAGGCCGCCATGAGCGCTGCCCAGCGCTTGATGCTCAAGCACAATCTCGCTGCCAAAGACGTGACTGAGGGCAACCAGTTTCGTTTTGCACACCTCGGCAAGCCGACCGGCAAGGTCGCTGAAAGCCAGCGCGTTCTGGCCGCGATTCTGAACGAGTTCTTCTTCGTCGAGATTCTGTGGATTGACGTCTGGAGGGCGCTGGAGGGCAAGCGCGGCTACGTGCTCGAGATCTGCGGCAAACCGGAAAATGTGGAGCTGGCGGAGTATGTTTTCGACTTTCTCAACCACAGCGCCCAGCGACTTTGGCGACAGCACCGAGAGGCCAAGAACATCCAAGGCAATCGCGATCGGCGGCGGTTTGTCGCCGGGGTGATGAGCGGCTTTTATCGCAAACTCAGGACCCAGCACCAGAAGAACGAAGAGCAGGGCTTGGTGTGGCTGGGGGATCCGGCTTTGACCCAACACTTCAAGCGCCGCTACCCCCACACGCGCAGCGTCAGTTACGGCTCTTCGTCGGGCTCGGACGCCCACGCCGAAGGACGTCGTGCCGGCGCCGCCTTGGTATTGCACAAAGGCGTCTCCAGCGGCCCGAGCGGCGGACGCAAACTGCTGCGGGGCTGACGCTTTGTTTGGGCTTCGGCGACGCGCAGCTAGGCCGCGGCTTGCAGGGCGCTGGCGGAAACGCTAGGGAAAGCACATGCAGCTCAAGACGCTCGATGCGGACATCCTGACTCAGCTCAAGCAAGCCATCCTGGAGAAGATCCCCGACGCGGAAGTCAGCGTGAGCGGGGCTGGAGGCCACTTCAGCATCGAAGTCGTGTCACCCGTGTTCGAAGGCAAGAACAGGCTGCAGTCCCAGCGCCTGGTGTACTCAGCTATCAAACACTTCATGGCTGGCGAAAGCGCACCGGTGCATGCCGTCGATTCGCTCAAGACGCGCACCCCGTAGCCACCACTGGCCAGCGCACTCAGACCGGATCGAGTTGGCTACGAGCGATGGCCGCAGCATCCACGTTTTCGTGACGCTGCCGGATTTCGAAGTACGCCCTGAACGTCAAGAATGACAGGAACGGTGACAGCACTGCACTGAATACCGGCGACCAAAGCGAAGCCAAGGCAGCTCCAACGAACGGCAGGAAGTTCAGTACCAGCGTCACTAGGAAGTTGACCAAGCCAGCGACGACCCCAACCCCGATGATGGTCAGCAACAAGATGGGCTCGGCCTTGACGATCTCAAACACGCGCTTGTTGATGTCCGCCATCTTTTTGTCTTTCTCCACCATGTACACCGGCAACAAGTAGAAGCCGATCAGGATACCTGGGACGAGGCAGAAGATACTGGCGATGCCGGCTAGCAGAGCCGGCACGAACAAGCCGAACAGCCACGGGAACATGCGTTTGGCTTGGACCTTCCAGGCCTGCGGCGCCGTCATCGGCACGCCAGACGCCAAACGCATCGCGTACTCCGCCTGAGCGCCGACACCGATGAGCAGCATCACCAACGCGTAGCCAATGCTACCCAGGAAGACCAAGATCGTGCTCACCAGTGCTGCGACACTGCCAAGCAGGTTCCCAACGGCGGCAATCAGTCCGAGCGGGATGGCGAACATGCCGATCACCTTGGTGGCCTCCACCAGGTGCGGCTTGTACGCCTCGATCGCGGAAGAGATGAACTTGCCTGGATCCGCTTTGGACCCGGGCGCGGCATACGGCATCATCGCAGCGCCAGGCGCGCCACCTGGGCCGCCCATTGGCGGAGCGCCCATCGGCGGAGCGCCCATCGGCGGAGCACCCATCGGAGGGCCGCCGTAGGGCTGTTGCCCTGGGGCTCCCGCTGGAGGGGCCGCGCCGTAGGGTTGTTGGCCTGGGGCCCCAGCTGGCGGGGGAGCCCCGTAGGGTTGTTGGCCTGGAGCGCCGGCTGGCGGGGGAGCGCCATACGCCTGCTGTGGGGGAGCCCCGGGAGGAGCTCCCGCGGGCGGTCCCCCCGGATTGTGAAACGGCGACATTGCCCCGCCGGGATTGACGGTATCGGCGAACGGCAGTCCAGCAGGCTGGCCTCCGGCGGCAGGAGGCACCGGAGCCATTCCACCGGCGGCTCCCATAGCCGCACCTGCAGCGACACCCGCCGCCCCAGGAGGAGCAGGCACACCGGGAGCAGGAGCAGAGCCACCCGGCGGACCACTCTCACTCACCTCGGACATCACGTACGTGCCTTTAGCCCCATAACGCTGCCCGCCGCCTTGGAACGAGCGCAAGATCAGAGAGCAGCTCCCGATCCGCACCTCACTGCCAACACTCAGCGCTCGAGGAGCGGTGATCTGCTGACCATCCGCACCGAAACTGCCATTCGTGGAGTTGAGATCGACAAACGTCACGTTCATCGGGGTGACGTTGATGTCCGCGTGGTGTCCGGAGCACGAGGGATCTCCAAGCACGATGTCACCCGACTCGCGGCCGATGACCACCTTGGCCTTGTTGAACTCGCGCACCTCAGCGGGTCGGTCTGCGTAACGGATCTCGATTGTTATGGTCGCCATCTCTACCCTCGTTGCGTGTCTTAACCTCGTCGCTGCTGGATCCCAAGCCCAGCCCGCGGATTTCGTGCATCCAAGGTTTTTTCGAGCCATTTCGGCCCCGGAAGCGAGCGCCTACCGAGGGCAAAGGTAGGTTGAACTGCTGCGCTAGGCGTCGGCTCGCTGGTCCATCAGACCGCAGCCATGTCTCATCACCCGATGAAACGACACGCGCGCTTGACGGGCCAGCTAGCGCATGCTCGCATCCCCCGCAATGGGGGCGTCAGCGGCAACCAACACCGACGGGCGCGGGAGACAGGCCATAGATACGGTGGCCGTCGTTGAAACGCCAGAACACGTGCGCTTCAGCTTTGAACTGGCTGGCCCCGCGCGCCGCGTCGGCGCCTATCTGATCGATCTACTGCTGCGCGCAGCCGTGAGCTTCGTGCTGTTCGTCATCGCCTTGTTGGGTGGGTTGGCGGTAGACGAAGGACTAGGCGGCGTCAGCGTCGGCTTGTTGATGGTGTTCATCTTCTTCATGGATTGGGGATACTTCGTCCTGCTGGAAATGTTGATGGGCGGACAGAGCGTCGGCAAGCGGGCGCTTCGTATGCGTGTCGTCACGTCTGACGGCAGGCCGCTGAGCTTCGTCCAGAGCGTGCTGCGCAATCTGCTGCGCGCAGCTGACTTTCTACCACTGGTGTACACACTGGGGTTGATTGTGATGGCGCAAGATCGCCGTTTTCGACGACTTGGTGACATCGTCGCCAATACCTTGGTGGTGGTGGAAGAGCGCAGCAAGATCGAGGGGGCCTTGGTGATCCATCCACCGCCCACTCCGCAGGAGCTCTACGAGATACCTCAACGACCCGACTTGTCGCCCCGAGATCTGGAAGCCTTGGAGCGCTTCTTGCGACGTTTGGACCGCTATGCGCCAGCGCGTGAAATTGAGCTCGCCGAAATGGTGGCACCTATCTACGCCGAGCGCATGGGCCTTCGCTACCGACATCCAGTGCGATTCTTGGCACTCCTTTATCATCGCGCAACGGGACGAACCGCTTGATGCAGACGCGGGATGAATTCGTCGCCCAACGCCGGGCTCGCTGGGATGAACTGGACCGCCTGTTGAGCGTCGACGCTCCCCTGCATCGGCGTGACCCTCGAGTGATCACGCGCGTCGCCGCGCTGTACCGCGCGCTGTGCTCTGACTTGATGCGCGCTCAGGCGCTGGGCTTCGCTCATGATCTGGTTGACCATCTCAACGGCTTGGCCAGTCGCGCTCACAACGCGCTCTACGGCCCGCGACCGTTTTCGTTGAGCGGCGTCGGCGTATTCCTGATGGGCGGATTCGCCCGCACGTTCCGCAAGAATTGGCGCCCGATTCTGCTGGCTCACTTGCTGTTCTATGTCCCCTTCGCGCTCGGAGTCTTGGCAACGCTCACTGACCAGAGCTTTGCCGTCAACGTGCTGCCGCCGGAGCAACTGGAAGGCATGGAAGCCGCCTACTCCTCCGGCTTCTCCGAGGGGCGCGCTTTCGGAGCCGATTCCATGATGGCGGGCTTCTATGTGCAGCACAACATTGGCATCGCTTTTCGTTGCTTCGCGACCGGCATTCTATTTGGAGTCGGCAGCCTGTTCTTCACGCTCTACAACGGCTTGGTGATCGGCACCGTGATGGGCTACGTCGGGGCGGTCGGCCACGGCGAGAACATCTTCACCTTCGTCTGCGGTCACGGACCGTTCGAATTGACGGGCATCGTGATCAGCAGCGCAGCTGGGCTCAAGATGGGTTACTCGCTGATCGCTACCAATGGCCTCACGCGTCTGGGCTCTTTGCGCGCACAAATGCGGGAACTGGCTGAACTAGTCATGGGCGCGGCGGTCATGCTGTTGATCGCCGCCGCCATCGAAGGATTCTGGTCGCCCTCCAGTCTGCCCAACCAAGTCAAGTGGAGCTTCTCCGCGCTGGTCTCCAGCTTGATCATCGCCTACTTCGCGTTCGCTGGCCGAGGCCCAGCTTACGCCCCCAAGCCAGAGGGAGCTCTTCGTGCGACTGGATGAGGCGGCGATCGTGATCCGTCCGCGCAGTGCGGCTTCAGTGTGTGATCTGGCGTTTCGCTTCGTATTCGGCCTGCGCCCGACACTTTTCGCCAAGCTCACGGCGCTATTCATTCTGCCGGGCGCGGCCCTGGTGGGCCTGCTGCGCTACATCTTGGGTTGGGATTGGTTTCCAATCTGGCTGTGCAGCTTCGCCTACGCCACGGTATTTCAAGGCATGTTCACCGTGGCCGCCGGCCAACTGATGTTCGAGCGGGAAGTCGAGCTCCGAGGCGTGCTGCGTGATTATCGCCAGCACCTGTGGGGTCATCTGCTGCCGGCGCTCATCACGCGTGTCGTCGTCGTGTTGACGTCGCTGTTTTTTGCTTTGGGTCTGCTGCTCTGGGTTCGCTACATGTACGTGCACGAAGCCGCCCTACTGGAAGGCAAGAGCGGCACTCAAGCGACGGAACGGGCCGCTTCGTTCGTGAGCAACCATTTCGGTGATGCTTTCACGGTGCTGCTCCTCGTGTGCTGCGTCAGTGGCGCGTTCGTGGTCGGATTTGAAACCCTGGGACGCGGGGTGGTTGAGTTCTTGTTCATGTTGCCCTCGCTCGCCGAGCCGATAACGGACACCGGCGGCTCCCCATATGCTTTGCTCGGTTTCTTCGCGTCGGTTCCGTTTACGGCAACGCTCCGTTTCTTGTCGTACATTGACGGCCGAACGCGCCGTGATGGTTGGGACATTCAGGTAACCTTCATGGGCATCGAAGCGCAACCCAGAGGCGGCGCTGCATGATCCAGGCGCCAACCTCGCGAAAGCGCCGGTTGCGCTTGCGGGCCAGCGTTTGCCTGCTGTTGCTGAGCGTTTGCCCAAGAGCGGGCGCCCAAGATCCGGTTGAGATTGACCCCCAGTCTGGCCAAACTGATTGGGAGACTCAGGAAGATGTCGATTGGTCGGACCTGGACCAACCACCACCCGCGTTCGACCAGACATCATTCGGGGCGACCCCGGCGGAGCTGGAAGCAGCGCTGCGGGTTGAGCTATCAAAGACAGACTACTCGTTTTGCAGCGACCCGGAGTATGTGCTGCACAAGTCGGAGCGGCCCCTGTGCCGCTACGCGCCACAAATGAAGGAGCTTTGCCCGGCGTTCGAGGGTAATTGCCAGCGGCCAGCGGAGCAGGATTGGGGCAATGACAGCTTTCTTCAAGGCCGCTTGTGGAAAGGCAAGAGCGATGCCCCCGATGAACCACCACAGCCACTGACACTCTCGCTACCGCAAGGTCTGGCTGAATTCTTCCGGCTCGTCTTTTTTGCCCTGCTCGTGCTGTTGGGAGTCGGAACGGCCTTCTGGTTGATACGCAACTTGGTCACGTGGAGGGCCGAAAACAAAGAGCCCGCAGATCTGACCGGCGACGGGCCGTCCTCCGAAGCCCCCGCCGCTGCGGCTCCACGCGTTGTCGAGACGGACGTACAGCGACTCTTGACGCGCGCCAAGAAGCGAGCCGCGGAAGGCAACTTCAGCGATGCGTCGTCGGATCTGCACGCGGCCTTGCTGCGTCATTTGGACCATCACGGGCTGCTCCACCTGCACAGCTCGAAGACCAACGGCGATTACGTCCGGAGCCTGCGCTCCCAACCCGAGTGGCGGGAAGCGCTGCGCGGCTCAGCTAGAGTCGTCGAGCGTATCCAGTTTGGAGACTACACACCTGACCGCAGCATCTTCTCGGACCTGCTGGCGCGCATCGAGCCTCTGGTCACTCGCGCGATGTTGCTGCTGGTATTGTGCATCGGCAGCGGTTGGCTGAGCGGCTGCGGCGATGCCGACAACAAGCAGCGCCCAAACCACCACTGGGGCCCGTTGACGGACCACGGAGCCGCCGGCTTCTCGAGCCTGGTGCACCTGCTGGAGCAGAAGAACGTGGAGGTGCGCAACCACACGGGGTCGATCCGCAAGATGGATCCTGAGACCTTCAAGCTGCTCATCCATGACCGCACAGCACTGGAAGAGGACGACTGGCAGTCCCTGGAGGACTGGGTGCGCAACGGGCATCAGTTGATCATTGCTGGAGACCGCAACGGAGCAGACCACTTTGGGATCCACACCAAAGAGGCGAAGTGTGAGGGGCCCGTCTTCTTCTCCGAATTCTATCCCGGATACCGGCGCAAGGACGACCAGCCCTACTCCGACCCAGCAACGCTCTCCGTGTTCGCCAGCGCACACACACTCGAGCACGAATTTTCCGCGGACTACTCGCCGCTACTGAGCTGCGAAGCCGGTATGGTCGCGATCAGCAAACAAGTCGGCATGGGCAGCGTCTTGGTGCTCGCTGACGCTGACCTGCTGTCCAACGCGGCACTCGCGTCCCAGGACAACGCACTGGTGATATCGAGCTTAATCGCAAGTCCGGATACGACCATCGAGTTCGCGGGCGGACTGACAGGCGCCGGAGCACCGTCACCCTACGAAGCCCTGTATAATGCCAAGCTCGGACTGGTAATCCTGCAGCTCGCGCTGCTACTCGTCGTGCTGTATTGGTCACGCGGCGCTGCTTTCGGCAAGCTGCGTGACCCCGTGGAGCGCGGCCGGCGGGACTTCATCGACCACATCCATGCCCTGGGACGCGTGCTCGCTCGCTCGAAGGGCAGCGGCCACGCGTTATCCAGCTACTCGCACTGGGCGCTCGAGCGCCTGCATGAACGTATTCGCCCCGGAGCCCGCCTGAGCTTGATCGAGCTGAGTGAGGCAATCGCGAAACGCACCGGGCGAAAACCCGGTGACGTGATGCGGATCCTGGCGGAAGCGGCCTCTTCGCGGCAGTCCGACGGACCTGTCTCGGACCGAAATCCGGCGCGTCCCTCAGGGCGCGGCCAAGAAGACTTACAAACCTTGAAGGAACTCGAGTCATTGTTGCTCGAGACGGGAGGAACGCGGTGAACGTTCAAGAATTCAGTCAACACTTTGCCGACATCTGCTCGGAGGTTGGCAAGGTCGTGATCGGGCAAGAAGAAGTCGTGCAACACGTATTGGTCGCGATGTTCGCCCGAGGCCACGTGCTGATTGAAGGCGTGCCCGGTTTGGGCAAGACGCTGCTCGTGCGCACACTGGGCCACGTGTTGGGTGCTGATTTCAAGCGCATTCAATTCACTCCAGACTTGATGCCCAGCGATGTGACCGGCGGCAACGTCTTCAACCAAAAAGAGAACGCTTTCGTGTTCATGCCCGGGCCGGTGTTCACGCAACTGTTGTTGGCCGACGAAATCAACCGCGCCCCAGCGAAGACCCAATCGTCATTGCTGGAGGCGATGCAGGAGCGCAGCGTCAGCACCGATGGCGTCACGCGGCCGCTGCCGCAACCATACCTCGTTCTGGCGACTCAAAATCCGGTCGAAAACCAGGGAACCTATCCCCTGCCCGAAGCCCAGCTGGATCGATTTCTGCTAAAGCTGAATGTAACGCATCCCAGCGCTCAAGCTGAGCAGCAGCTGCTGCACAACTATTTGCGCGGCTTTGATCCAACGCAACTTGCCGCAGCCGGGGTGCGCCAAGTCGTCAACGCGCAAGACATCTTGACCATGCAAGCGGTCGTGCAACAAGTGCGCGTCGACCCGGAGATTGTCAACTACGTGACGGACATCGTCGGACGCACTCGCAACCATAGCGCCATCTACCTGGGCGGCTCACCGCGCGCGTCAATCGGCCTGCTGAATACGGCTCGCACCTGGGCCGCCGCCGAAGGACGGGACTTCGTGACGCCCGATGACGTCAAATGGTTCGCACCAGCCGTGCTTCGTCATCGTTTGATACTTCACCCAGATGCGGAACTGGAAGGCGTCAGCGCCGACGCCTGCATCGATTCGATCCTGACCGAGGCAGTCGTCCCCCAGACTGTCGCGTAAGCCGCGCCATTCCAAGCAGCTGCGAAAGTACCGATATTGCTGATCCCTCGCCCTAGCCTCGTCTTGCTGTTCGCCGTGCCGCTGACGCTGGCGTTGCTGGCGCTCGGGGATCAGTCGCTGAGGCCGTTCGTGTGGTACGTCAACGGCGCCATCGCACTAGTGGCCGTGTTGGACGCTGCATTGGGCTATCGCGTGCGTTTGCGGCTCACCTCGAGCGCGCCGGACGTGTTTTCCCTGGGGCGCCGCAACCGCATTGGCCTAAACCTAGTTTCTAATGCCCGCCGCGCCTTGAACCTTCGCCTGAAGAGCGACCTATTTGACTTCGCGGAAGCGGACGCCATGCCGCTCAGGGTCAAGCTTCAAGCCGGCGAGCGGCGCGAGGTGGAGTACCACATCACGCCACGCCGCCGCGGGGCCTACGCCCTCGGCTCCCACTATGCGCGCGTACCGACTCCCCTAGGCCTGTGGGACCGGCAAATTTCATTCGCGGTCAGCCACCCCGTGCGCGTCTATCCAGACCTGAAGTCAATGCGCGTGTTTGAACTACTCGCGAGGCAAGACCGGGAACACGCGTTCTTGCGCGCCACTCGCTTGAAAGGTGGCGAGAGCGAATTTTCGCGCCTGCGCGAGTACACCAGAGACGACGAGTATCGGGCGATCGACTGGAAGGCCACAGCCCGCCGCCTAAAGCTGACCGCGCGCGAGTACCAGCTAGAGTCCAATCAGAACCTGATGTTCATGCTCGATGCCGGCCGACTAATGACCGCTCAGCAAGGGCAGACCACCTACTTTGACCAAGCGTTGAACGCATGCTTGATGCTCGGACAAGTCGCGGCACGCAACGGGGACCGCGTCGGGCTCCTGGGATTCAATGACCGCGTGCGCGCTTTCGTGCCGCCAGGGGGTGGACCAGGAGCGCCGCGCCGCCTGATCCAGGCATCGTACAATCTGCATCCGACTCTGGTGGAGTCCGACTACGACCAAGCCTTCGCCACGCTGTCCGTGCGGGTTCGCAAACGTTGTCTGGTGGTGCTGTTCGCTCAGGTGCTGGACGAAGCGGTAGCGCAGACGCTAGTGCGCAGGACCCATGCGCTACTACCCCGTCATTTGCCACTGCTGGTGATTTTTCGCGACACAGACGTCGACGCCATGTTGCAAAAGCCCGCGGAGAGCGCGGTGGATCTGTACACCCACGCCGCCGCAGCCGAGCTGTTGCGTTGGCGCCAGGGCTTCATCAAAGACCTGCGAAGCCATGGCGCCCTGGTGCTGGACGTGCGCCCTCAGGAGCTGACCGGCAGTTTAATCAACCGTTACCTGGAGATCAAAGCCCGCCAGCTGCTGTAAAGCTAACGGTTAGAACTCGAGCTTAGCGTTCCAATCGAAGTAACAGGCCCCGGTCTGGACGCAACGCTTCGTGTCTTCGTTGCAGCGACCGCTAGCGCAGTCCTCGTGGCGTGTACATTCCCAGAGTTCGCGCGCCTGACACGAACCACCCGCGCAGAACGATCCAGGCTCGCATTCAGCGTCGGCGTCCGAACCCGAGCAGGCCTCGAACACTCGGGCTTCGCGCATGCACACGAACGGCTCCGCCGGGTTGTCCGGGTTGGGGGTGGCGCAATTCAGCTCGGGGCAGATGCGAGCCGACTTCTCGCTGGATGAGCCGCAGACGCCCCCGTTTTCCAGCTGAAGCGGCTGACAGATATCGTCCGCACCATCCAAGCCTTCCTGGCAGAAGCTTTCGCCAGGAATGCAGTTGTCATCCCGGAGGTCACAGGTCTGGCCATCGGGAATTGGGTCCTGGCAGTCTGTGATTTCCAGATCCGGATTGTCGACGCAGAGCTTGCCCTCTGCGGCGCACAACTGATCTTGATCGGCGCAGTCCCCTTGCACGGCACTTGGCGCCTGGCACACGCCATCACTGCAACACTGGTCTGCCGCACACGCACCGCAGGCCAAGAAACCGCCACAAGCTCGCCCGTCACATGCGCCTTCGAAGTACGACAGGTCACACACCGCGCCTGGATCGCGCGAGAACAAGTCTGCGCTGAACTTGCAGGAAGCAGTGCTATCCGGCGCGTCACCGCTCAAAGAGACTGAAACCACCGGCTCGCCGGTGATCGCGGAAGAACAGTACGCGAGCAGATACGCGCGGTCTGGATACTGGTCGACCCGTTCCGTGATTTCCTCGAAGGCTTGCTGCCAGTCCTCTTGTTTTGGCGCAAGGAAGGAACCATCTCGTCCGATCGTCGTGAGGGTGTCGTCATCGATGCGGTCACTGATGCCGATAGAGATCAGATTGACGAGAGTTTCGTCGATCAAGCGGCTGTCCAGGTCCGCTCCGGAGGTATCATCACCATCGGTCACGACCACCAGGGTACCCGTCGCTAGGACGCCACCTTGACTCACAACATTACGCAACGACATGATGCGCTCCACCGACTGAATGCCCTGGGTGACGGCGGGATGAAGCGCTGTCCCGTCACCGCCGACCAAGCCGACAACTCTCGCTGGATCTTGCTCAATCCCCTGAAGCGCGGCGTCGACCACCGTCAGATTGGTTGTAAACGCCACGTATTCCGCCACGACTCGGCCAAAAACCAGAATACTGACCGTCACCTCAGGCTCTCCAGGCGGGGCCTTCAGTGACTGCACGAAGGACCGCAACTGGGCGACCAACGCCTGCAATTGGGCTTTCTTCGCAGGATTGTTCTCGACATCCGCCACGGAGTCCGACACGTCCAGTGCGATCGTCACGAAGGATTCGACGTCGCGCTCGATGATGGTCGCAGAGCTCTCTTGGTTGTCTTTGATGTTGTTGTCGTTTTCGAGGATCTGAAAAGCCTCGGCCGGATCCCCCAAATCTTCGGGCAGCACGGCGGTGCCGGCACAGTAGTCGACCGCGAAGAACAGCGCTACCGCGGGCGAGCCGTTGACCACCTGCCGACAGCTCGTCTCGAGGGTGCGCAGCTTGCGGCAGTTCTTGTCGACCACACACTCGTACTCGCCGTTCTCTTCGACGCGCATGTAGCCTTCATCACAAACGCAGGTCGGCAAGAGGCCATCGTCTTGAACACAACTGCCGTGGCCAGCGCAGACGATGTCTCCGCAGTTCTTGGGCCCCGCATCTGCCCCGCCGTCAGTCCCCGCGTCGACCCCGGCGTCGCGTCCTGCGCTGGCGTCAACCTCGTCATCCTCGCTGCCAGCGTCTCGTGAACCGGCATCCTCATCCAGGCCGTCGTCGACATCATCCTCCATCTCGAAGTTCTTGCCGTCGTTCGGATCCAGCGCTTGGGCGCGTTCGTCGTCACCGCAACCTGCGAGCAGCACCAGCAGACTGGCGAGCAGGGTTCCTCTAAGCATGTTCAAGGCCGTCTTCCTCCAAAGCGACGGGACACCGCCACCCCAAAGCCTAGCCCAGGGTGGCTGGGTAGGCTCCACTGGAGGACAAAAACGGCACAAACCACTGCGGACTACAGTGCGCCGAGGCCGATTTCACGACCAGAACGCCGAGTCGGGAAACTCGGAGGGCGAGAGACCTCAGTGGTCAGCGTGATCGTGGCTGGCTGGCGCTGCTTCTCCCACCTGCACTAGGTGTATGGCAATCAGCACGGCAGTCAAGAACGGCGCAAACGCGAGCAAAGCTTCCAAGATATAACTCCGACGGCCGATTGTGCTCAGAGGCGCCGGCAGGTCAAGCGCTTTGTGGGAGCATCGGCCCCAACCCCAAGCTTCGCATCGGCGAGCGTCAAACTCAGATGTATTGCAGCAAGCGCCGGAATCGCTTGGCCCGCTTCTTCGCCTGAGGGCCAACGCCATCGCAGCCTCGACCACTGCCGTAAGCAGCGAACACCCGCGCCATGTGTTCTTCAGACGTGGACCGCGCAGAGCACATCCGAGCCATCGCGGCCAGTACTCGCATGGTCGCACGAGCGCAGCGCCGCGTCGCGTCCAAGTCAGACCCAACCATCTGCTCCCACTCCTCTTGCGGAACAAGTTTACTCACATGCAGCTGCCCCAAACACTTCGCCTTCCCGACGTCTTGACCCCAACGACTAGTCCCCTGCTCATGCACCTCGTAGGAGAACCGAGTCTCACCATACCAGAGCGTCAACGTGGCCGCCGCCAAGGCCCGGCGTCCTAGGCGCCAACCCTCGAACTCAGCAGACTCTAACGCGACCGCGGTAGCGATAGTGGACACCCGTTGCTTGTACTGCTCCGGAGTTTCGGGGTTGGGCCGCCCCGGAGGGTACCAGGGCGCCGGCCATGACAAGATAGCCGCAAGCAAAAGTTCTTTCAAAGCCATAAGACGCGCCAGGGTGGGTAGCGCGGATCGGATTGTCAATTAACTCACTGCAATCAGTTTGCAGGAAAGCACGGCCATCGAAAGCGGCAGCGGCCAAACGCTACGTAATCACTTGAGCGTCTCGCCGACTGAGTGACCAATTCACCAGGTTCAAACAGCACAAGTGCAACGCCAGGTCGTCGTAGAAAATGATCGCTCTCGCACTGTCTTAGGTGGGGCCAAGTACGTAATGGGCAGGCGTATATCGTTTTTTGTAGTACAGTTTGGCTAGCCCATCCGCGAAGCGTTGGTTCGCACACGCTCCCTGATTGCACCCTGTCCCAAACGCAAATCCCCCACGTGACCGACTACTATCAGGAACTTCTGCGCGCCCTGTATGAGCCGCTCCTGTTTTTGCTCAACCCGGAGAAGCGCATCTTCGGAGGGTTCCTATTGTCGTCACTAGCACTGAGTGCCTGGGTCTACTTTCGTGAAACCAGCCCCAACTCCGGCAGCTCGAAATCTGACGAAATCGGTGAGAACCGTTCACCGCGAAACTTCTTCAAGTTCATCTTCCCCAAGCAGCTCTACACCCACGAGTCATCCCGACTAGACTACAAATTAATCTTCCTCAACAGCTTGCTTGGAGGGCTGCTCATCATCCCGATCAAGCTTCTAATTGCGGCGCCAGCTTTAGCACCCAGTCTTGTCGTTACAGCTGCGGTCTCCACCTTGCTTCACGCCGCCTTCGGCGAAGCCCATGTCGAACCGTGGTCGAAGCTACAAATAGCGACGGCCTATTCTCTGCTAGCGTTCACACTGGACGACTTTACCCGCTTCTGGCTGCATCGTGCGATGCACCGTCTCCCGCGCTTGTGGGAACTGCACAAGGTCCACCACTCGGCGCAGGTGCTGACGCCTTTCACGCTGTATCGCATTCACCCGCTGGAGAGCCTGTTGTACTCCCTGCGCCGGGCTCTGACGTGGGGCGGGGTCGCCGGGGTATTTTTCTACTTTTTCCGTGGAAATCTCAGTGGTTATGACGTTCTTGGCATCAACGCTCTGGGCTTCCTATTCAACTTCGCGGGCGCCAACTTGCGGCACTCTCACGTCTGGCTTTCATTCGGCAAGCTCGAGCACATCTTCATCAGCCCAGCTCAGCATCAGATCCATCACAGCAACGCGCCGGCCCACCATGACAAGAACTTCGGCTCTTGTTTCGCGTTGTGGGACAAGCTCTACGGCAGCTTGTACATCACTCGAAACCGAGAGCCCGTCGAGTTCGGTTTACCTGAGCGAGAGCGCAATCATGGCGCGGGCGGTTGGTCCACAATAGTCGGCCCTTTGCGCGCCTTCTTCCGCAGACGTTCACCAGCCGCGCCAAACTAGTCCGCTCAAACCTGTGCCCGCGAGACATCAATCGTCGCAAGCACTGGGCCCCTTCTCTGCCACGCAGTCCATCTTGGCGAGCAGCTCAGCGTCCACGTCCGCGAGTGACGGCACCCCGAGCGCCTCCAGGCCTTGGTCGAAGGGCGCCTCGCACGCGCCTTCCTCACCCACCATGTCGCCGTTTTGGCTGACCCCGACATAGGTGCGATCGATATCGGCGTCCCAACACTCGACGACATCCAACGAATCATCGAGATCTCCACCAAACACCGTCGCTTCGGCCCTACCCACACCACGGTTGACGAACGCGGCTCGCAGTCCCAAAGTCTCGACCACGTCATCGCGCGTGTTGTTTTCAAAGCAGCTGTCTGCAGCGGCGTCGCAAAGGTCCCCCTCCAGCACCCAATCCACGAAGTGCAGACGGCCACCGTCCTCCGGGTTGAAACGCCCGAAAAAGTAGTCGAGATTCGCGGGCGAATCCTCCGGTCCGGCATCGTCCGGTAGAAAATCTCTGAAGACCGCGACATTGAACGTGAACTCGCCGTTATCTTCGCTCCCGCGGCCATAGACTTGGGCGAAGCGTCCTTGTTCGCGCCCTTCGTCGGTGTCGTAGTTGGGATCGTACTCGGCATCAAACGCGTTGTTGGCCTCAAAGTCCCACAAGGTCACGCCAACACCGTAGTCGTCGTTGTCTACGTCTGGGGTAGCGCCGCCCCAGATCACGGGCTCAGCTTTGGCCAGGTCACGGCTAGGTAATCGCAAGAAGGCGTACGAATAGCGAAAGTCAGCATCCGGCTCATTCTCCTGAATGAAGACCAACACCTTGCCGACACCGTCGTCGTTATCCCAAGGTCCCCAAACGAACTTCTTCTCTTCTGAGTTGTAAGCTGTCGGGGGCAAACTGACGATCGTCTTGAGCAGCCCGACCATCAGCTTCGCTGGTAGATTGATCTTCACCGCCGACTGGATCGCCAGGCGGGCCAGCTCCGCATCTCCCAATTCGGTGAGGGCATTCGCCTGAGCCTCCGGTCCAGGCACGACAACCTGCACTCGCTCGGTCGGGGGGATCGCCGCGCGGAACTCCTCCAAGGTCTGCCGGTCATAGTTGTCGCCAGCGCTGGTGTCTTCGGTGTCGTCTGCGTTCCCGCTGCAGGCGGAGCTCACCAATGGTGCCAGGGTCAGTGCCAAAGCTATCTTCAAATTGCGCATGCTGTCCTCCAAAAGTCGCGTCTGATCCAAGTGGGCCGCCGTCCGTCACTCGCGACAACGCCGGTGGTCCAGCCAATCCAGTAGCACTCATCATGCCAGCCGCTACCCCACACAATCCGGGGATATTTCCGCCGTTTGACGCAGTAAGCAGGATGCCGTTGGCTGCAGCACACAGCTTTCGACACCCGACTGTTGGCGGGCGCCAACAGTCCCCGAGCCGGGATCTTCGTGCCCCGTTGGCGGGACGCCGTCTCGATGACACCACCTTTATGCTGCGCCCCAGTTGTGGGATGGTCTTGCCAATGACCCCCCAACAAGTCCTCGACGAGTGGTTTGGCGAACTGACTGCCGACGGTGAAGCCTCCGACGCCAAGCGTCAGCGTTGGTTTATCAAAGACCCCGGCTTCGACCAGCATCTGCGAGACCACTACCGCGCTACAGTCGATGCGGCGGCCGCTGGCGAACTCGACTGGGGAGACTCAATCGAAGCACGCCTGGCTGAAATCATTCTGCTCGATCAGTTTTCGAGAAACATCTACCGTGGCAGCGGGGAAATGTACAAAGGGGACGAGCGGGCTCTGGCGCTGAGCAAGGAGATGGTGCGTTCGGACCAGGACGAGCAGCTTCCTGCAGCAAAGCGTGCGTTCGTCTACATGCCGCTGATGCATTCAGAGAATCTGGAAGACCAAGATGAGTGCGTTGCTTGCTTCACCCGACATCTACAAACCTGCTCGGACGCCATCAAGAAAGGCGCCGAGCAGTCGCTGCAATATGCCAAGATGCATCGCGACATCGTCGCACGATTTGGTCGCTTCCCCCACCGCAACGACCTGCTTGGACGGGAAACCACTGCGGAGGAGACTGAGTTCCTCCAACAGCCCGGCTCGTCATTTTGACATTTCGTCGCGACATGATCTACGGGCTGGCACACCACTACCCTCTGCCCAGGAGTTACTATGTTCATTGTGCACGTACATGTTCACGTCAAAGCAGACCAGGTCGAAGCCTTCAAAGAAGTGACCGTTGCGAACGCCAACGCTAGCCTTCAAGAGCCCGGAATCGACCGCTTCGACGTGGTGCAACAGCTCGATGATCCCACACGTTTCGTGCTGGTGGAGGTCTACAAGACGGCTGATGACCCCGCCAAACACAAGCTGACTGCACATTACGCGCAGTGGCGTGACAGCGTCGAAGCGATGATGGCCGAGCCCCGATCCAGCGTGAAGTACTCGAACGTTTCACCGGACGACGGCGGCTGGGCGTCTGCATAGTTCCGCGAACCCGAACCGAAGCTCCCCTCACCGATGGACTTTCAATTTGCCACCGCCAGCCGGATAGTTTTCGGTCGAGGCAGCATCAAACAACTGCCAGAGCTGGTGGCAACAGGCACCCAGTTGCTGGTGACAGGCGCTCATCCCGAGCGCTACGCGGCGCAGAAGCGCCAGCTCGAGCTTGGTGGCAGTCGCGTCGTCGGGCTGACAATCACCTCGGAACCAAAGGTGGGCGAAATCAAGGCCGCGGTAGAGCTCGCCAGGCAGGAAGGCGTGAGCGGAGTCATCGGATTGGGCGGAGGCAGCGTGCTCGACGCGGGTAAGGCAATCTCCGCGCTGGTCGCCAACCCCGGCGAGCCTTTGGACTACCTGGAAGTGATCGGCCAGGGCAAAAAGCTCACGCACCAACCGCTACGCTATGTCGCCGCACCCACCACTGCGGGTACCGGGGCTGAAGTCACCAAGAACGCAGTTCTCGCTTCACCAGAGCATGGGGTCAAAGTCAGCCTGCGCAGCGACTCGATGTTGCCAGACGTCGCTTTGGTAGATCCGGAGCTAACGCACTCGGTGCCAGCCGACGTGACAGCCGCTACGGGTCTCGACGCCTTGACCCAGGTCTTGGAGCCCTACGTTTCGTGTTTCGCCAATCCGCTCACGGACGCCATCTGCGTTGAGGGCATTCGCCGAGCCGCGCGCTCCCTCGAGCGGGCCTTTTTGGTGGGCGATGACGCGGACGCTCGACAAGACATGGCGCTAACCAGCTTGTTTGGCGGCTTGGCGCTGGCCAATGCCAAGCTGGGCGCAGTGCACGGGTTCGCTGGCCCGCTGGGCGGCATGTTTGAAGCGCCACATGGAGCGATTTGCGCGCGCCTGTTGCCGATCGTCATGGAAGCCAACGTGCGCGCACTAGAGCAGCGCGGTGACCAGCGCTACCTGCAGCGCTACCAGCAGGTCGCAGCGTTGTTGACGGGCAGTCCAACCGCTTCGATCGGTGAGGGCATCGCCTGGGTGCAGAGCCTGTGGGAACGCATGAGGATCCCTGCGCTCAGCAGTTACGGCATGACTTCCACCGACGTGCCTGTCGCCGTGAGCAAAGCCGCGCGCGCCAGCAGCATGAAGGGAAACCCGATTGAACTGACTGAAGACGAACTGACGAGTATCGTCAAGCAAGCCTTGTGACGCCTCCTACTGACCAACCTCACGCGGAGCTGAGCGACGCGACTGAGATTGCCTCTTCTCCGGGGGCGTCGACTGGCGCACCAACATCCCCTTCCGCAGAGCCGACGCTGCCGACGCAACTTCCCGCAGCACTGACGCTTTCCCCCGAACAAGCGTTGTCTTCGGCAGGTTTGGACCTATCCAGCGACGAGAGCGGCGTTCATCTGCTCAACTTTCGCTGGCTGACCGCGCTGCGCTGGGCGGCGGTGATCGGACAAGCTCTGGCGGTAGGCTTCGTGCACTACTGGATGGAGATCGCGCTGCCGGTTACGGCGCTGTTCGCCATCATCGGAGTGGAGTTCGCCCTGAACCTGCTCGCCACACACCTAGCCAGAACTCGCCACGTGATCCACGAATGGGAGCTTGCTGGCTGGGTCGGCTTCGATCTGATCGCGTTCACCGCGCTGCTCTACTTTACCGGCGGGCCTTCCAACCCGTTCAACTTCTTCTACATCGTGCACGTCGCGATGGCCGCGTTCACCTTGCGCCCGGCCATCGCTTGGGCCCTCGTGGCCCTGAGTGTGATCAGTTTTGCGGCGCTCTTCGCCGTACATATCCCGCTATCGTCAACGGCACAAAACTGGGACGTCCACCTGTATGGCGTCTGGGTCTCGTACGGACTGTGCGCCAGCTGCGTGGTCTACTTCATTCATCGAGCCCGCGTCGCGATCCAGTATCGAGAGCTGGAGCTCTCTGAGCAGCGAGAACTGCGGCTCCAAGCCGAACGCCTGTCGGCCCTGGCCACCCTGGCTGCCGGCGCGGCCCACGAACTGGCCAGCCCTCTCGGCACGATCGCCATCGTCAGCAAGGAGCTGGAGCTGCAGCTAGAAAAGTCCGGCGAATCCACCGCGATCGAGGACGTAGCGCTCGTTCGGAGCCAAGTGGAGCGCTGTCGCAAGATCCTGGCGCGCATGGCGCATCAAGCCGGGGAGGCCCCGGGCGAATCCGAGGTCTGGATCGACATCACCCAGTTGCTCGACTCGGCGATCGAAGAGCTACCGGATCGCGAGCGCATCGAAATCCGCATCTCTCCGTCGCTATCAGACACCGAGTTGCGCTGTCCGAGAGAAGCCCTGGCTCAGGCGCTACGGGTGCTGCTGGATAACGCTCTGGAGGCTTCGGAGAGCGGCGTCAGCCTGGCCGCCGAGGCCGACGCGCATGGCGTGGTATTGCACGTGTCGGACAAGGGCTCGGGCATGGCACCGAATGTCCTACAACGAGCATTCGAGCCGTTCTTCACGACCAAGCCGACGGGCAAAGGCATGGGATTGGGTCTGTTTCTTGCCCGAAATGTGGTGATTGGCATGGGCGGCGGACTCGAATTGAACTCCAAGCCAGGACATGGCACTCAGGCACAAGTACGCTTGCCGAAGACCCGCCTTAGGCCCCATAAAGACCAGAGCAGTAAGCAGGTGAGCTCATGAATCTAGACCGATTCCAAGGACAGTCGATTCTCGTCGTCGACGACGACGATCTGCTCCGGCAGCAGCTCGCCCGAGCGTTCGAACGTCGGGGGCTTGAGGTGAAGACCTGCGCCGGGTTCGAAGAGGCTAGGCAACTGCTGCAAACCGACTATTCGCCGGAACTCGCCGTGGTCGATCTGAAGATGCCCGATGGCAACGGATTGCGCCTGGTTGAGCTGCTGCATCAGGCGGATCCAAACACCAAGACCGTGATGTTGACGGGCTATGGGAGCATCGCGACGGCGATCGACGCGGTCCGGCTGGGCGCCACCTACTTTCTACAAAAGCCCGCCGACGCCGAAGAAGTGCTGAACGCATTTCTGCGCGATAGTCCCCAATCGGAGACGGAAACCGTCCCCAAGGCACCGAGTCTGGCTCGCGCAGAATGGGAACACATCAATCGCGTGCTCAATGATTGCCAAGGTAACATCTCGGAAGCGGCGCGGCGCTTGGGGCTCCACCGCCGTTCGCTGCAACGTAAGCTCCAGAAGTTTCCCCCGCGGCAATAGCCTTGCAGCCGCGCGGGCCGGCGGCTAGCGTCCGCCTATGCTCGCAGTGCTCTCACCCGCCAAGAAGCTAGACTTCGCTCCTCCCAGCCTGAAGTTGCCGGCGACCAAGCCGCAACTGGGTAAAGATCTGGACGAATTGCTGGGGGTGACGGCCAAGCTGAAAGCTTCCGACCTCAAGCGTTTGATGAAACTGAGCGACAGCCTAGCGAAGCTCAATTTCGAGCGTTTCCAAAGCTTCGAACCGAAACCCAAACTCGGCCAAAGCGCTAAGCAGGCCGCCCTCGCATTCGCCGGCGACACCTACGTGGGTTTGCAGGCCCAAGACTTTGACGAAGCCGATTTCGAGTTTGCCCAAACTCACGTGCGCATCCTGAGCGGTCTGTACGGTCTGCTTCGCCCGTTAGACCTGATCCAGCCATATCGATTGGAGATGGGAACGTCACTGACGACGGGGCGCGGAAAAGATCTCTACGGTTTTTGGGGTGATCGCATTGCCAAAACCATCAACAAAGAAGCGAAAAAAGCAGCGGGCAAGAGCGGGCCGGTGTTGGTCAACTTGGCGTCCACCGAATACTTCAAAGCTGCGCACACCGGGGCTTTGACTACGCCGATCATCAACTGCGTGTTCAAAGAGCAGCGTGGCAATCAAGCCAAAGTGATCGGTTTCAGCGCCAAGCGCGCGCGCGGCATGATGGCTCGGTTCATCGTCAAGCAGCGCCTGCTCGAACCAGAAGGCATGAAGGACTTCAACGAAACCGGCTACCGCTACAGCAAGAAAGACTCCAGCGACAGTGACTGGGTCTTTATCCGCCCGGAGAAGTAGCCATACCGAACGCGATTCGACGTCTCAAAGGTTCCAAAATTTGGATTGGGCTAGGCGTGCCTGCTCGATCTCAGTCGCGTACCGGCTCCCGACTTCGCCGTCCGGAACGTCAATCGGCCCCAGCAGGGTCTCCACCGTGGCTCGGCTGGCCCCCTCCAGCGCCTGCAAATCGTATCCGCCTTCGAGCACGAAGCAAGTGGAGCCCTGGCCACGTTCAGGCAGCTCGCGCAGTAGCAGCTCCGTCATGGCGGCGTAGCCGTCATCCGTCACGGCCATGCCTCCCAGGGGATCGCGTTGATGCGCGTCATATCCGGCGCTGACGATGGTTAGCTGCGGTTTGAACTGAGCCACGACCGGACACACCAGCTCCGAAAACGCCCGCACGTAGACCGCATCATCCGCACCGGCCGACAGCGGCAGATTGAGATTGAAACCCTGCCCGTCCCCTTTGCCGACATCGCGAACGCGGCCCGTGCCCGGATACTGCGGACTTTGATGCAGTGACACGTAGAGCACCTGCGCCTGTTCGTAGAAGATGTCTTCCGTGCCGTTGCCATGGTGCACGTCCCAATCCAGGATCAGCACACGCTCCAAACCGGACTGCAATGCCTCTGCGGCAGCCACGGCGACATGGTTGACCAGACAAAAACCCATCGCTCGATCGCGGCAAGCGTGGTGCCCGGGCGGGCGCACCGCCGCAAACCCGTAGTCCAAGTCTCCACTGAGCAAGCGCTGCACTAGCTGCACACAGCCCCCGGAGGCCCGCATGATCGCGTTGTACGTGTCCGGGCAGTAGTAGGTGTCCGCGTCGATGTAACCCGCGCTGCCCGCGATGTGCTGCATGTATTCGACATGAGCGCCGCTGTGCACCCGCTTGAGCTGTTCAATCGTCGCGTCCGCGGCGGGCAGCTTTTGCAAGCGGACTCGGCTGCTCTCTAGTCCTCGTCGGACAGCGAGCAGCCGCTCTTCACGCTCTGGATGCCCAGCGGGTGCCGCGTGCTCAAAAAAGAGCTCATCATCAACCCAGCCCAAACGCATGCCACACTCTAACGGCCCATCGAGAGCTGGGCAACAGCGTCAGTAGGGCTACCCAGCGCCGCTCCTTTCCGGACTGCCCAACCTTTTTCGCACAGCAGCCCCCGAAGCAAACACGCCTCTCTCTGGCGTTGACTTCGTCGTCAACGCGCCCCGCAACGACAACACGCGGCAGGCGCTCGTTGCAGAGGCGTCCGCCATTTGTTCTGAGACGGGACAGACGCTCGGCGACTGGATTGCCGTCTACACTGCAGACGGTGTCACCGTTGAACGACTCCACTTCCGGTGTCTCTAGGCGCCGACAGCCATGCACAGCGTATGGGCGTGATGGATGTCAACCTCGACGGTCGCGTGACGCCCGCGTCGCGCGCTCGAGCGGGTCATCGACTCATCGCTTCGCCGACCGCCAAGCTCGTCTGGCCGATCCGGCATGTCGGCTCGCACTCTGGACCGTTCGGTTGAGCTGACACGTACTCGAGGCCCACCACGTGGGTAGTGCTAAGCTCGCGGTCGGACTGAATTGAAACGCGAACACCTGCCGGCGTATCATGTAGCCAGAATCCGTCGACTTGAGCCCTGCCGTTCCACTCGAGCCAGATCCTGTCGTCACAACCCGGAAGCCTGCCTCTTGCGCGAGGCACCGAGAAATCGCATTGGGCCAGACCGTTCACTGACAACACCTCGAGCCGGTATTGCCCCCTCTTTTTTATGGGCTGCTCGAAACTTGCGTCCAGGCCGTCGTAACAACCCAGTGAGTGGCAGACTCTCAGCTGCAGGGTCGCCTCACTATCGCCTATCGACGGGGCGTCAGCGTTCGCACAACCTATCAGCAGCGCAGACGCGAGCAACTTCAGGCACTGGGACACGTTAGCTGGGACACCGTGTTGCCCTGGATGTTCCCCTGTTATCCTGGATCGTATCCGATGGCCTCACACAGCAAGATCGACTCCGTGCCCGGATATTGCGGACTTTGATGCAATGACACGTAGAGCACTTGCGACTGCTCATAGAAGATGTCTTCGGTGCCGTTGCCATGGTGCACGTCCCAATCTAGGATCAGCACCCGCTCCAACCCAGCCGAGAGTGCCTCCGCAGCAGCCACGGCCACGTGGTTGACCAGACAGAATCCCATCGCCCGATCGTTGTTGCGCCCGGCGTGCCGCCCAATGTCAGCCTCAACCACCGCATCATCGCCAAAGGGGAACACGCAAGGCTTCTATCGTGGCGCTGCACGAGGGGTCGCTGACGGCGTTTGCTGAGCGCAGTATCGCGCGTCGGCGGAGCATGCCTGATGTTCGAATTTCTCTCGTGATGGCGGAGCTCCTGCATCTTCGGAGTAGGAGGCGAGGAAGCGACAGACGCCCGCATACCCGGCAATGCAAGCCTGTTCCAGGCGCGTCCAAGCTTCCAGCTCCTGTTGCGCCCATACCCTTGGCTGGGCTGGATCTTGGGGCGTGTTGCCAGAGCTGAGCGTTCGCGCCGCACTGAGGCAACAGGCGGCAACGTTACCGAGCTCGCAGGCGCCGCTCAGGGCAGCCGCATCTGCCTGTTCAAGCGAGAGTAGCAAACAGGCGCCGGCGTTGTCCGCCCCACATTGTTCTTTGAGATGCTCGGACTGGGCTTCGGAAAGCGCTCTCTCTGAGGCTCGCCCGCAGAAGTCCGCGAGCTGACAAGACGACTTGACGCTCGCCTGACAGGCTTTGTCAGCGGCCTCCTTGATGCCGTCACACGCCCGCTGACTGGGAGCTGAAACGCCTAGGCTGTCAGTAATGTTGATACCTAGCCTCAGATCCGCGTAGGCCGCACAGCTGATCGCGCGGTCCAACCCACACGCCAAGCCATGCCACCTGAGTCGCTCAAGAGGCAGCGGCTCAGCGGCCCCCAGTCGAGCCTCCGCCAGGGCAGCGCACGCATCTGCGACGCTTCTCTCTTCACAAAGTGAACGCAGGAGCTGCGTCCCTTCGGCAGCACGTGACGCATCACTTGACCAGACAACGCCCAATTCGACGCAACTTGGCTCATCTTTGAGATCACACGCGGCCGAAAGAGCTCGTTCATACTCTGCTCGGCCAGCTGCTGCCCGCGTCGCGTAGGCGCGAGCTGCCAGCCTGCAGCTCGAAAGCTGTTTCCGCTCGAGGCAACTCTGAAGCAGCTGGGGCCCAGGATCCGCGGGCTCAACCTGCGTCAGACTCCACTTTCGGGCGATGCGGTC
>JBNLEN010000066.1:0-31808 GCA_050304975.1 Polyangiaceae bacterium | reverse complement strand
CGGGTGCGATCGCTCCGCCCAGCGCGTGCACTCGGTCACCTGCTAGCGCCACTGCCCACTGAAGCTCCGGTTGAGAGCCAGCAGAAAATAGCGCAACCAGTCCGTAACCGCTGTCTGCCGGTGCTGCTGCGAGCGATCCGCCATCCGGCAACAGCAGCTCGAGTGTGCCAGTGTAGCTCCCTACAACCAGAAGCTGGGTGTCGTCCGACGAGCTCAACACGGCGTTGCCCTGCACCGCCTGCGACGACTTCACCACCAGGGTGGACAGTAGCTCGCCATCCCGGCTGTGCGTCCACAACGCGAGCGCCTGGCCAGATCCCGATTCCAACGTTTCGGCCCCAGCGGTTAGCGTACCGGTGAAGCCGCCGAGCGTATGCACGCGGCTGCTAACGGCGATCTGTTCCGTCGAGGTCGACGAACTGCCTGAGAAGGCGTGCAGCCAGCCCAGCCCGCCATCCCTTTCCAAACGCGCGACGAACACGTCCTGCTCTGCGTTGCCAGCCTCGAAGCTCTGGCCAGCGATCTCCAGGCCCTGCCGGAACGTTCCCGTCACATAGGTGTAGCCGTTGTCCATGGTCAAAGCGCTCACGCTTTGCCCATCAGGACCACCCGCAGGTTGCACCCAATTGACCGGCTCTATCTCAGGCAAGTTGGCTCCAACGCTCACGTCTCGCTGGCAGCTGATCAAGCAGCAACCCAGCAGAACAGTTTGCGCACGCCTCACTTTCCGATGAGTAACTCGATATGCCGCAGGTGAATAGAGGATTTGTAGTGCTGCTTGAAGCGCTCGGCGCGAGCTTTGGCAGCGGCTTTCTGCCCGGAGTTGACCAGCGCCTCTATCGCAATCACCTCACGCTCTTGAACCATCGGGCCGCGCGGGAAGTCCTTGCGGTGCTGAGCCACGATCGCCAACGCTTTGGACGGCTGCGATTTGACCACCGCTCGTGCTTTTTCGAGCGGCGCCAGGGGATCGGGCGGTGGCGTCTTGGGCTCCGGCTCCGGCTCTGAAGTCGCGGCCGGCTTGCTGGGCTTGGTGACCTTGATCGTTCGCTGAGGTGCGGGCGCTAGCGGAGCCTCTGTCGCTGCCGGCTCGGCCTCCGATACCTCGGGTTCAACTGGCTCCGCCTCAGGTTCTTGCGGCTCGGGTGCCACTGCTGCCCTCGGCTCTTGCGGAGCCGGAACCTGCACCGTCGCCTGGTCATTCGATTCGGCTTCAGGCCAATAAACCACGCCTGCAACGCCGCCACCAGTCACGGCGCTGGCCACAAGCCCCCAAACAGCCAGCGTTTTGATCGACGCGCCAGCAACCGTCGCCGTGGCCGCACTGGCGCCGGCAGCACCGGCTCCGGCAGAGCCTGCCGCACCCGCTGCGCTTGCGCCCGCCGCGCTGGCCGCGGCTGTTGAACTGGTGGTGGCAACGACCGCTGCGCCTGCATTGACTGCCAACAGCGGAGCCAAGGCGGCTGCTAACCGCACGCGCTCCGACTCGTTGGTGCCGAGCCGGCGCGCCTGACCCAGCGCTTGCCGCAACTCCGGGAGTTCACCTGCGTCATCAAAAGGACTGTCGAACAGTCGCGTCGGATCGTCGCTCATTTCGACTCCTTTCGACTGGTTGCAACAGCGGACGGATCTTGCCCAGGGGTGTGCCGGGTGCGGAAGCGCTTGCGCACGTGTTCGCGTGCCGCGTGCAATCGGGAGTATGCGGTCTGCAAAGGGCAACCAAGCATGTCAGCGATTTCTTTCATGCTCAGCTCCTCGATCTCGTAGAGCACGAAAGTCTCCCGCGCCTCGTCCGGGAGCTCCGCCAGCGCCTGCTCGAGCAAGGCCAGAGTCTGGGCGTTCTGAAGCTGATCACTTGGATCGGCCGCCTGCACGAGCTCAGGCGGCTCACCTGGGGAGGAATCGCGCGGGTCGCGTTCAGCGTGGAATTCTTCGCGCTGAACATGCGCCTTGCGCCGGTATCCCGCAGCCACCCTTCGACAGATCCCGTACACCCAGGCGCGAACCGTGTTGCGTCCCTCGAATGATTCCACCTTGCGGTGGATGACCAGAAACACTTCTTGGGATTGGTCGGGGAGATCGGCATCGGGTACACCGTGAAACCTGAGCGACCGCCACACGAACGCAGAGTATTGTTCCACCAACTCGGCGAACTCCGGAGCGACTAGCTCCGACCCCTCTTTCCCACTTGTTTTGGCTGCCGGTCTCACCCCTGAATGAGAGGATAGCGGCGTTGCTGCGGCATGGGGACTGGAGGACATGAACGGTCCACTTTAGCAGTGTTGGTGGCTGCGCCAGATTATGAGTTGTTTCATGGTATTTTCCAGGTGAGCGCGAGATCAACTCGCCCCCCTAGCGACCCGCGCTCGAAAATCACGCCCTTTTCCCCGTCAGGCCGCTCGTACACGACGCGATCTCTCAACACGGGGATCACCCCACCAAACCCTACACCAACCCCTAATCGTGGGGTTCCTGTCTCAAATCGCAACGTGCCGATGCCGTCGGCGACGGGCCGCCAGCGTTTGTCAGTCACGTCGAGTTGAAGGCCCGCCAGGCGGGTAGCTCCACCGCTAGCGCCAAGGCAAGCCCCCAGCTGCACCAACTTGCCCTGCGTAATGACGTAGCAAAGCTGCAGCGTCGCATCCACGCCCGCGAAGCGAGCTTGGGCGCCGTCCTCCTGAGTCTGCGTCACAGGGAGCCAGCCCCCCAGTTCACTTCTGATAGCAAAACGCTGACTCACCGGAACGCTGACAACTAGCGCACCGCCCCAAGCGGTCTTGGGGTACAAGCCGAGAGCGGCCCGCCCCGCTACACCAAACTGCAAGATGGCTCGCACAGGGAGCGCCGGCTCCGGGACTCGCTCGGATTCTTTCTGTGCAGCCGCTTCCTCCTTGGCCGCTGCGACGGCCTCGATCGTCGCCTGCGAATTGACCACCAAAGAAATCACAAACGCCAAAGGCTGTTCCAGCGATTCGCAAGTGTCATCGCTACCGGAAACCACACGCTCGCCCAACGCCGTTCCGTCCGGGGTGACCATGGTCAACTGCGCCTCCCAAGCTTGCCCAGCGGAACCCGGTTGCACCTGAGCGGTCAGCACCAGATCTTCGTCTGATTCGAAAAAAGGTCCGTAGCCCAAGCGAGCGTTGATTTGCGTCCGCAGTCGCGCCGCATCAATACAACTCCCGTCACCTTGCACCTGGAGCTTGACCCGCAAGCTCCGCTGCCCCGGTGCCGTGGACGGCCGCGCCGCGTTTGACCGCGCTGAGTCCTGTTGCGCTGGGTCCGCTTGGGCTGGGTCCGCTTGCGCTGAGTCCGCTTGCGCTGACTGGGCCCACGCGTCCAAAGGCAGCGTGGCTAGTGCCACAAGCAAGCACCAGCGACAGCCTTTCAAACGTTCATACCCCAACACTCAATACCCCAATACGCTCAGCTCATTGTTGAGCCAATGTAGGAAGATACAGCCCCAAATACTGCGTGTATTGGCAAACACCACTCCCAAGATGAACCCAGTGAAGAATACCGGCCCACTGAGGGCCAGTGTGGCACTGGGCCCGTGGTGTGATAGCCACCAGGGCCAATGGATCAGCATGAACACCAGCGCGGCATACAATTGAACCAACCAAAATCTCGTCCGCATCCAAGCCAGGTTGGGCGGTCCGGCATGCCGCTCTCGCTCCAGAGTGTCATGCAACCAATTGAGCAGCTCCGAGAGCACGACACCGCGAAAGACGACCTCCTCGAACAGCGGGGCCTGCCAACTTGGTCCAGCTTTGGCAAGTAGCTGCGCAACAAGTTCCGCCACGCTCATGCCCTTCTGGATAGAAGTCCCCACAATCAACAGCAGAGCCACGACCAGTGTCACGACCAGCGTGCGAATGAGCTGGCTCCGTCCCAGCGGGAACCCAAAACCAATGGGTTCGTACCAACGAGGGCCCCAATAGCGCCACAAATAGATTCCGCAGGGCAACAGCCAAAACACGCACCGCGCCAAGGCCCCGAGCAGCGCTTCGAGCCCGGTCGTCTGGGTCGGGATATGAACCCGGATCCCAATGGCCCAAATCGCCCAGCTGAAGATCAGCACCAGTGAAAGCAGCACTACCGGCTTGAGCGCAGTGCGCGCGGGTAACACCTCACCGGTGGACGGCATGGCTTGTCGGTAGCATTTCTGTGCCACCGCACACAGCCCCGGGCATCCAAAAACGGGTCCAAGACGGCTTTGCGCAGCAGGAGCAATATCGAGAAATAGCGATAGCTGCCGCGTTTGAGCTCCAGCAGCGATGCTTCGGGGATGAAGAAACATCAACGCCCGACGACGCAATCCCTTCGGCCTGCACGCGGCTCCATCGCGACGGCGCCGGCCCAGTCCCCCAAAAGCCCAACCAGGGTAAGCGACGCCCGGGGGGCAGCGCAACAGCAATCGAAAACTCCCGCCCCCGCCGCACCAAAAGTGCACCTGCTGCTGGGTCCAGTCGGTGCAGGCAAGTCCACCTATGGTTTGAATCTGGCCCGAACTCGGCGGGCGCTCAGGCTGACGCTAGACGAGTGGATGGCCCAACTGTTCAGTCCAGACCGCCCAGATGATGATCTCATTGCCTGGTACGTGGAGCGCTCCGGCCGCTGTCTGGATCTGATTTGGGGGCTGACAGAGCAAGCCCTGGACTGCCAGCTGGACGTCGTCCTCGAACTCGGACTGTTGCTCGAACAGGAGCGCCACGCATTCTACGCCAAGCTGGATGAAGCAGAGATCGCGTACGCAGTCTACGTACTGGACGCTCCCCGAGACACCAGGCGAAAGCGAGTCGAGGAGCGCAATCGCGCTCAGGGCGAAACTTTCGCCATGATCGTGCCCCCGCATATTTTTGAGCTGGCGAGCGACCGTTGGCAGCCGGTGCAGGATCGCGAGTGTATCGGCCGCGAAGTGCATTTCGTTTTTTGCCATGACCCTGACTGACTGCGTCAACTCAACACACTTCGAATTCGGCAATGAAGCTGCATCCTTGCAACCCCTGACAAAGCCGAGGACAATGCTTCGCCGTGACCGGGGATAGCCAGCAGCCGCCATCAGATCCGCTCGGTCTCGCGGGGCAAGTCGTTGCGGAGAAGTACCGCATCGAGCATCTGGTCGGGGCCGGAGGGTTCGCAGTCGTTTACCGCGCAGAGCACACCATCTGGCAAAAGCCCGTCGCTATCAAGTTCTTCAATGGTCTTTCGTCGGCGCCAGTCGAGCTGCGTGAGCAACTGCAGGAGGACTTCATCCAGGAAGGCGCATTACTCACGGAACTTTCAAGCCAGACCGCCGGTATCGTACAAGCGCGAGATATTGGCACACTGATCACCGAAAACGGCCAATGGATGCCGTACATGGTGTTGGAGTGGTTGGACGGAGCTTCGCTCGAAGACATCATCGAACAAGACCGCCGGAGCGGGCTAGCTTGGAATGAAGCCGAGGTAGTGGGCTTCCTGTTGAGAGTCCTGCCTGCTTTGGAGGTGGCTCACGCTCGGGGCATCGCCCACCGGGACATCAAACCAGCCAACTTGTTCGTGATGCGTAGCGCAGCGCGGTCCCGAGAAACCCCCATCAAATTGCTCGATTTTGGCGTCGCCAAAATGGTGTCCGAGCACGCCGGACCAGCACTGGCCAAGACCGGATCTGGGATCAACTCTTTCACGCCCCAGTATGGCGCGCCAGAGCAGTTCACTCGCAGCTATGGCGCGACGGGTCCGTGGACAGACGTGTATGCGCTCGCGCTAGTAGCGGTTGAGCTGATGACGAATGAACCCGCGCTCCAAGGCGATGACCTGGTGCAGCTGGGTTTTGCCAGCGCCAATCCGCAGCTGCGTCCCACCCCGAGGGCTCGCGGCGCGCAGATATCGGATGCTTTGGAGCTGGTGTTTGGCCGGGCGTTGGCAGTGGAAGCGCCGCAGCGTTTCGCCGGCGCTGGCGAGTTTTTGGAAGCCCTCCTCGATGCGGTAGGCGAACCATCTGGCAGGCTGCCGCTTGGCAGCGTGCCGGACGTTCGCATTCGTCCCAGCGTGTCGTCGATGCCGGACGACGTACACGGCGCAACGGTCATCGCAGATGGCCCCATCATGACCGGCGGGCAGGTGACGGGCCGGCAGTTGGTCGGGGGCAGGGCGTTTGACGAAGCCGCTCTCTCGGGCGCAACGGTGTTGGCGGACGCGGCCCCCTCGGCGAAGCCTGAGCCGCGCGCGCCAAGCCCGTCTTCATCGCAACCAGCAGTTCAACGGGCCGTACCAGCGCCGCCCGCACGTCGAGGAGGCTGGTTGGCAACGCTGCTGGCGGCGGTAGTGGCAGTCGGAGCCATCACTGCGGTGTTCGCTGCCAGCGACATGGACGGAGCAGCTGAAACCCGACGCGTGCTGGCCTCAGCCGCCGATACCCTGAAGCAGAAGCTCGGAAGTGCGAGCGCACCAAGCGCTGGACTGCCCGCGGCGGCAGCTCCCGAGCTCGGTCCGCCACCAGGCTGCCCGGAGGGTATGGTCGGTCTCCCAGAAGTCAGGCAAGGCGACGACGTTCTTCCAGCCGTGTGCCTCGATCGCCATGAAGTAACAGCTGCCGAGTATCAAGTCTGCGTCGACGCCTCCGAGTGCGCGCCGCCACGCAACCAAGCACAGTGGCCAGAGTTGAGCGCCAAACAAGCCAAGAGCTACAGCCAACTCTGCAGCTTCAAGCGAAAAAACCAGGCCGACTTCCCCATCAATTGTGTCAGCTGGAAGATGGCGGACATGTATTGCAGAGCCAATCAAAAGCGACTGCCAACTGCCGCGGAATGGCGACGAGGCGCCTACGGCAGCCCCGAGGTAGCCCCGCAGCGGACCTACCCTTGGGGTGAGGATGCCCCGGATTCCCAGCTGGTCAATGCCTGTGACCCTGCGTGCGAACAATGGGGCAAGACCAACGCGGTCGCTCTCAAAGCCATCTACCCGCTGACGGATGGGCACCCCAACCTCGCCCCTGTCGGCAGTTTTCCTGAAGGCGCATCCGCCTTCGACCTACTGGATGTTGCCGGCAACGTCGCTGAGTGGGTGCAACCTGAATCAGACGGGGAAGACCGCGCACCAGCCCTGGGGGGCTCTTGGCAAAGCTCGACCGCTCGTGAACTGAAGTCCAGCAGCCGGGCGAGCTTCGGCTTGAAAACCCTCAGCCCGGCTATCGGTTTTCGCTGCGCAAAGACCCCCTGAGTCCGCGCCCGCGGACATGGTCTAGCGGATCCGCGCGAGGGACACAGTTCAGCGGATCCGCGCGAGGGACACAGTTCAGCGGATCACGCGAGCTAGCTGCAACAACTTGCTCGAAAAGCGATGTCCCTCGGCACGCACGCGCCCCAAGTGAACAACCAAACGCGGCCGCTCCTCATGCACCTCGAGCGCCAGCGCGACGTGACCATCATCGGCTGCGTCTGCGTGCCCGGACAACGTCAGTACCTTGTGCCGAATGCACGCCCCGCGCAACGCTCCGCTGAGTTCGCCGTCGGGAGAATAGATGGCGGACGCGCCTTCCAAACGCTCAGCCGCTTGCTCTGCGGTCAGTACCTCTATCGGAACCTGTGCAGCGCGAAACGCCTCGGCCACGCTGTCAGTGTGTTCACGACTGGAGCCCTTCAGCACGATTACCTTCTTGGGCTTGTCGCCGATCACTTGGTCGTACTGGAGTGCCTTGGCGAAGATGGCCCCCTGCAACTTGGCTGGCACCATCGCCTCGCGGGCGAACGCCAACGACGTCACCAACAGCACGCCGACACCTAGCCACAAGCTAAGCGTCCGCACGACTGCAGTGCACATTGGATCTTTGGGGGAGCGTATCAATCCAACTATTCTGTAATGCGACTTATATGCCAGATTGCCGCCAGCAGTTTCGAAGGGTTATGCATCAACGTTCCGTTTGACCCTGCACGAGTGCAAAACCCGCCAGCCTCAGTGAAAGGTCCTATGAAGGGGCATGTCGTACCTAAGCCGATGCGCTCTTAGGTCCGCCCTGGCGGGTCCGCATGTCCTTGTAGACGAGTGCTTTTAGAGCGTGCCGCAAGCTACGAAAGCTGCTGACGCCGGTCAAATCAGATCCCATCTGAACGATCGTGCTCGCAATTGTCGGGTTGATACCGGACAGCACGCACTCCGAGCCAAGCATGGCCACGGAGCGCACCATTCTCAGAAAATAGTCACACGTGCCGGTGTCCATCACTTCAATCCCAGTGATGTCGATCACCGCGTACTTCGCTTGATGGGTAACCACCGCGTCCAGCAGAGACTGAGTCAGCTCCGAAGCTCGACCGCTATCCAAGGTGCCCACGATCGGCACGCACAAGACTGACGGAAGCACCTCGATCACCGGCGTCGATAACTCGCGGATCGCATTGCGCTGTGCGTTGATCGTCTCGATTTGCTCTTGCAGGCGCTGCTCATTGGCGGAGTTCTTCTCGCGCACCGCTCGCAGCACTTCTGTCATACCATTCATGCTGGCAACGAGCGCGCCGACGGGATGCTCCTCAGGAAGCGTGGTCTTCAACCCGATTGCCAAGTTGCCATTGGAGACTTCAGCCAACGCTGTCTGCAGGCCTTCGAGAACTCTTCGAGTTTCCTCTACTTCACCCATAGGCCCCACCTCGCATCTTCAACCGGCTCCCCTTCAGCACCTGACACTCAACCCTACCACCAGCAGCGCGTACGCCAAGTACCACCAGCCAATTCTAGTGACTCACACGCAGTTTCCAAAAACGGCGGCCTCGCGAACAGCATAAGAGGGCCTGGGGTGCCAAAGTGCGAGTTCGGCTAGCGCTTCGGCGTGCGGGGCTTTCTGATCCCGAGCTGGCGCATCTTGTAAACAAGTGTGCGCCGGGGAATGTTGAGCAGACGACAGGCCTCGGTCTGATTCCAGTCACAGAGGTCCAAAGCTCGAACGATCAATTGGGCCTCGAATACTTGCACTCTCCGCCGGAGATCGAAGCCATGAAATTCCTGCTCGCGGATGTCCCCGGCGGCGCCATCGGACGCGCTCGAGCGAATCGTGTCTGAAAAACAGTCTACGTCGAGCTCCACTGCCTGGGTGTTGTTCGCACCCCAATTCAATTCGTAACGCAGCTCAGGCAGGTTGCCTGGGTACGAATAATCCAACAATCGACGCATGGCTTGACCGGTCAACACCAGCGGGCCACGGCCAAGGCGCGCAGAGATGTCATCCAAGAAATGCTGCGCAATGCCCGCAATGTCTTCGCGGCGTTCGCGCAACGGCGGCACGACAATCTTAGCAGCGGACAAAAGTCGCAGCAGCTCTGGGTGAAACCGCCCTTGTTGGCAGCGAGCTTCCAAATCTTCCGAACTCGAGGCGACGACACGTAGTCCAACGCTGCGCGGCGCTCCGTGCTGTCCCATGCCACCATGCTGTGAAAGGAGCAGCGCCAAGGTCGACTGCAGCTCTGGAGTCAACCCCTCGACCCGTTTGAGAAACAGCGTGCCAACGTGATGCGCCACGCCCACTCCGGGGGCGCCACTAGTAACGCCGCCGCCGACCAGCACGCGGTGGAAGACTTCACGAATCAGCGCCGCGGGCACCGCGTTACAGTTTAGCGACAGGAACGGCGTGTCCTGCATCGATCCCCATTGATGAATGGTTCGCCCCAGCGCTTCTTTGCCGCTCCCCGCTTCACCACACAACAAGATTGGAGAGCCTGTCCAAGCGCACCCGTCAATCGCTCGAGTCACGCTCGCCATCGCCTCACTGGAGAACAACACGCGACGCTCCGGTGGGCGATAGGATTCCCTTGGCACATGCCCCAAGGGGTGCGTTGAGGTTGCCATCCTTTGCCCCATGCGAGCCATGTCGCCCGCTGTGGCCGAGCTGAAGGCGTCGCTCGGCAGAAAAGCTAGCCCCATGCGCACACTGCGACCGCAACGAAGCACCATCAGTCCAGCGATGCGATCTACCTTTTCGCGAGTAGCATCAAACAGGATCGCCTGAAGCCCACCCTCAACCCGCTCCCCCAACTGGTCGTGCGACTCCAATGCCACACTCAACTGAGACAGGATGCTTTGATACGACTCCTCATCCGCTGGAACTGTGTCCACCAATAGTAGCGCCACGACGCCACCGCTTAGGTAGGCGCGAACCATGGCCACGTTAAGCAGGTTGTCGAACTCGCGTGCAGCGAGCAACCTACTACCCTGCTCACCAATCCGATGTTGACCGGACGTACGCGAAGGGTACAGCGAAACGTCCACGGGGGAGCCGTTCTGAACCGTGGCTGGACGCTTAACCAAGAACACTACCTCGCAACGCTGGTCTCCGACGGCTCGACGATCTGCACACCACGCACTGGTTAGATACCAAAATTCTTACCACTTGGCTTTGTCACACCGTTTTTTGGAGTAGCTCCTCGGAACTGGTGTGCTCCTGTTGCTCACGTGCCCCTGAAACGGCGCACTCGACTCAACACTTCAGCCATCTGATGAAGTTTGGCTAACTTGTCTCAGGTGCGCCGCTCAAAGACGCCTATCTGATTGGTCCGCAAACCGGGTCAAACGAGGTTCCAGGCTGCGCCCGCGTGACGCCGCAACCAGTCTCCGCCCGCGATTCCAAGAAAAAATGGCTCGGACGCTGTCCCGGGCCCCAGCATCTCGGTCTTCGCCAGTGTTCAGGTGACGGCCAAGCCTCCCGGCTGGCCCGAACCTGGTTTGCGCAACTTCTTGCGCAACCCCAAGCCTTTCTCGAGCTGTCGGCTCTTCCGTACAAAGCGTTGGCTGTGGCATCTTGCGTGCTGTTTCGCCACAAACTAATTGTGTCTCACGACACGGCAAAAAATGAGGAGCGCGCATGGCTCAACGTGAAATTGTTGTAACAGGAGCATCCCGAGGGACTGGCAGAGCGACCGCCTACCACTTTGCAAAGGCCGAAAACGCGCGCCTGTGGCTGCTCGGTCGCGATGAGGAGCAGCTGCGCGTCACCGCCGAAGGGGTGACTGAGCGTGGTGGAGAAGCTCACATTCGCTGCGCAGACGTCCGGGATCGTTCGCGCCTAGCAGCCATCGCAGAAGAGACCGCACAAGTAGATGTACTCGTGGTCAATGCTGGCGTGGTTGGAATGACGCCCGTTCAGAAAGACACTGATGAGCGCTTCGACGAGATCCTTGGGATCAATCTCACTGGCGCCTGGAACACGGTGCACGCTTTCAACCCCAAGCTGGTCTCGGGCAGCCGGGTCGTGATGATGTCGTGCGTGCTGGGCAGATTTGGCGCGCCTGGTTTTGGGGCATACTGCGCTTCCAAACACGGGCTCCTGGGTCTGACGAAAGCGCTAGCGAAAGAAATGCTGCCCAGAGGGATCCTGGTCAACGCCCTGGCCCCAGCCTGGGTGGAAACGGAGATGTCCGAGATCGGTATCACCGAAAGTGCGGAGGCGATGGGGATGACGCGCGAAGCGTTTCGTCACGAACATGAACAACACATGGGCATCAAGCGATTCATTCGCCCGGATGAGGTGGCTCGCGGAGTCGCGTGGCTGGCCAATCCAGAAAATCAGCTGCAGATCGGCCAATGCCTCAATCTGGACGCGGGGACGCTTCAGGATTAGCCGCAGCACCATTCGCGCGTGCGCGCTTCTTTGCCAGCGTTTCGTAAACGGTCTGCTGCAGAGCATCCCGCAGGCTCCGGTAGGTGCGGATACCGCTCAACTCGATTCCCATGTGGGCCACGGTTTGGGCGATGTGCGGATTCATCCCGGTCAATGAACATTCCGCGCCTAATAGACTGACGGAGCGGGCCATACGCACGAAATGCTCCGCCGTCCCGGTGTCCATCACGTCAATACCGGTAATGTCGACGATCGCGAAGCGAGCCTCTTTCTCCACCACCGCCTGCAGCAGCGCGGTCGTCATCTCCGTCGACCGCACCGTATCCAACACGCCAACGATGGGCAAACACAGCACGGAGTCCCAAACCTCGATAATCGGAGTCGTCAATTCACGAATGGCGACCCGTTGACGTTCGATCGTTTCGAGCTTCTCCTCCAACTCACGCTGATAGCTTTCGCGGCGGGCCTGTTCACTCGCCAGGGAGCCGAGCATTTCATTGATGCCACAATACAAGCTGTACAGCGGGTGCTCTTCTTCGATGCCCTCCAGGTCCAAGCGACTCTCGTAGTCGCCATACCCGACGTTGGACAGCACCATCAGTATGTCCGCAACGCTATCTATCAACTGCTCTTCTTCCATGTCCGCGATGTCGTTCATACTCGTGTCCTCCCCTCGTCAGCCCCGGTTTTGATCGAGAGCGTCAACCCAGCCATGCACATCGAGCTCTTCTTCAGCCGCGTCTTCGGCAGCCGCACGTCGGAGACCGAGTTGATGCAAAGCATTATCCAAATTCAGCGTGGTATGTACGCCCCTGAGCTCAATACCCATCGTTTCCAAAGTGATGGCCGTCTCCGGCTTCATGCCAGAAAGCACCGTCTGCGTCCCCATCAGCGCGGCAGTAGAAGCTATGTGAGAGAGTGTCGAGCAGAGGTGACTGTCCACCAGCCACAGCGCGGAAATATCTATCACGAGTCCGTCGACGTCTTCCCGATGGATCCGATCCATGACTTCTTCCTTCAGCTGCTCTGCGGCACTGTCCGAAATGTCACCTTGTAGGGGAACGAGCAAGATGTTCCACAATCTGATGATTGGGATGCGGTAGAAAGCTTCGTCAGTCATTGTGAAGGTCCGCCAGTGCGCTGCGAGGCCAAAAGCCTCCAAGAGCCAAGCATGAGAGACGATCGCGCGCGTGACAAGAACTAGTTCCGCCGAATTCGTTCGTTATGATGGGCTGGCAAGTCGGGTGTGCGGTGAAGCGCCTTGTTCTCACCGAGCCTGACGATACCTGGTGACTTCGATAATCTTGCCGTCATCCGTGGGGGTACACACAACCTCATTTGAGAATCGCTGAACAGCCCCGAGCCCAGTAGCGTTGCCACGTCGTTTCGCGAACAGCAGTGGGTCCACTGGTCCTTGGTCATCATGCCCGTCCAGCCGCGCAATCTCGAAGTTCCTGAACGGGCGACCATTGTCCCCTGCCTCGATACAAAGCGTCAACTCGTGCACGGGATGCGTGTAGGTCGAGTATCGGATCCAACCCTTGCCCGCGTGTTTGAGAATATTGGAACACAGCTCCGACGCGACAATCGCCAGCTCCTGCGCGGCGCGGAGTTCAAATCCCAGCCCCACCGCGATTTGTTTCAGGCTGCCCCTGGCAACATACAGGTCCAGATCATCCTTGATGCGAAACCAGGCAACAACTTCAGCCCCTCCTTTGGGAGCTGGTGGCTGCAGGCTCACCGGCATGATGCTGCAGCGGCCAAAGTCATAAAAAAGCTTAGCACTGTCGCTTCAAACCGTGCGTTTTGGTCCGATAGCCCGAACAAACATATCTCCCTTTGTGGGTATGCGTGGGCGGACCGCACTCCAAGCCCTCGAAGTGAGCAACTATTTGCTCTTCTCTGGAGAGCATAATTCTCACCGACCAAACACAATGACGCACCAGCGTCACCAAGCCAACACGTGCAACCTGGGCGCCTCGCGTGTCCGATGTGCGATGTACCTGAGTACTGACAGACATTTGCAGTTGCCTGGGATATCCGATCTACTAACGTTTAAGCTACCCAGCAGGCGCATCAGGCCTCTTGGCCTCATCGACAAGCATATCGGAGGGAGCATGGTGGAGCGAAAGATCAAATCCTACGGATTGTTCGGCACCCTGGATTTCATAGACAAGACCTATCCGGCGGACGTGCAGAGCAAGATCAAGAGCAACGTTCCAGACAAGGTCCTTCAGTTTGTCAGCACGAGCAATCGCCCCCCTTGGGCTCCGCCCGAGTATTCTTGCTACTTCTGGAAACAGATCGCTGAGCTCGCCGAGAGCGAGCAAGATGCCATCTCCAAGCTGGAAGCTTGTGGCGCCTGCATGGGGGAATACGCAACGAATACGTACCTGCGCCTGTTACTCAAAGTGGTGAACATGAAGATCATGGCATCGAAGGCACCTTCTCAGTGGAGCAAGGACGCCAACTTTGGAAAACTGAGCACTGACATCTCAGACATTGATAGCGGCAAGGTGCTGTTTCACTACGATGAGATGAACGACTACCCGTACTTCGGTCCCATCTGTAAGGGTTGGTTCATGTTCTCATTCGGCGTCATGGGGTTGAAAGATTTCGATGTATCCTTGGTCGACTGGTCGATGGCAGAGCCAGACCCCGGCAAACTCACCTTTGAAGTAACCTGGACTCCGTAGTACGGACCTTCACGCGGCGCTGGCGGGCCACTGGCCACCGCCTGTCCGCTGCGCGGAGGTTGTGTGGAGCTCTATTATTCGCTGAAGGTCCTACATGTTGCAGTCGCGTCTGTTTGGATAGGCGCAGGCCTGCTGGGTCCTCAAGACGTGCGTGACAGCTTGCTCGCGGGTTCGTCGCAAGTCCCGGCACTGCTCGGGCGCCTGAAAAAGATCGCACGCGTCATGAACACCTCTGCACTATTGACGGTAGTCACGGGGTTTGCGCTCATTTTCGCTGGCGGCGGGTTCGCTGGAACACCAATGCGAATAAACATCGGTATCGGTTTGACGTTCCTGGCGTACGCCGCGGGACGTTGGATGATCCGCCCCGCAATCATGGCGATTGCGGGCAGCGCGAAGCGCGAGCTCAGCAAGCAAGAGGCCAGCGCGATGGCGGACACGTTTGCTCGGGCCGTGAATACTGAGCACGTGCTACGTTTCGCCGTGCTCGTGTTGATGATTTACCCATTCGCTTTTTAAGGTCGAGGCGCGGGCGCCGAGGCGCTCCCCTCGACCCAGCCTAGCCCCGCCGAGCATAGTAAGCCAGGCGGCGAGAATTTTAGTCCGTGGACCCGGCACCGCGCGGCTCGCGTGTCGCGACCCGGCTACGCGCGCCTATGATAGGCCCGCGCGCTGGATCTTAATTCTCACGACGGGATACCGAGGTCTCACCGGCATCGGTTTCGTCAAGGTGTCACACCTTTCTCATTGGCGATTTCCCCGCATGAGCAACACGGCGAGCGCCAGGATTTTGCTCACCCGCGCAACTGAGCAACGCGTTGCTCTATCTAGGACGCGCTAACGCAACAATCTGTTTAACCCTTCAAATTGCTGTGGACTAACCAAAACAAGCCCCTGTACAACCCAACATAGCCGAGAGGAGAGAACGTCAAGAATCGTTCACTCTACACATCATAACACGACGCCCGGCTTCACCAAACCCAAGACAATGGAGAGTAGAATGCGTCAAATAGACATCGAATGGGTTCAGTTTAACCGCAAAGTCACTGCGAACCTGCGGAGCGACGCGAACCAACAGATGATTGACCTCATGTGGGCTAACCTCCCCTACAACAGCGCTCAGAACCATGCGCTTGTATCAGGCGACCATCTGTACCACCTACTCCCGTTGCCAGAGATGACCTACACGCCGGTTGATGATGTCGTGCCGGACCGAACGAAGACCCCAGATGGCACGGTCTTTCTGTCACACCTGATCCACATGGCCATCAAGTATGGGGAGCTGACTGAATACATCCCAGCCGCACCCGTCGGCAACGTCATTCCGGAACATATCAGCATTCTGAAGGATGTCGGAAACATGTTGTGGAATGAGATCTGCGGAGAGAAGCGCCCGTTGGAAGTACGCGTTACGCGCCATGGCGAACAATGGAAGCCACGCCCCCTGTTCGACAGCCCACCAACAGGGAGCGACGTCGTCGACGCGCTGCTGGCCAAGATCAATCGAGCCACGGAGGAAATCTGGATCCAGCCTTCGGACGAACTGATTGCCATTCATTCGGGCAAGGCACCGAGTGGTGCGGGAAGTCATGGGCAATATTTCTCCACCATGGTTTTCGTCAATGGCGAAGTGCGTCCGTTGGGCCACTGTGCTTTCGGCGGACTGCAGAAGGCCGCTGCGCTGAACAAGACGGACCTCGAGTCGCTCAAGCGCATCACGCCGCTGTTTTGCGCGCAAACGGTGGAGTTCTTGGAATACTGCGGCCTACACAAGCTGCATGCGCTCACCACTGAGTTTCTGAAGTCACTCGAAAAAGTGGAGACAATGGACCAGTTCTTGGCGCTCGTTTCTGCGATGAGCTTGTACGCCAACCAGCTAAACGTTTGGAATCTCCACTACTTTCCGTGGCACCACGGCGAACGGGACCATCGGCACCCGCACGCTCGAAATAGCGAAACGCGTGGCCTGAAGGCGGACGCTGCTAGCGCACGCGCCGTCTGAACAACACGCACCGGGTTTGGGTGTTCGTTGCGCAACTGCGTTCACCCAGACCTGGCTCGAACGACTGAGAACTCAACGTAGATCAACAAAGCAATCATGGACTGAAACGGGGTCCGCTGTACCAATCACGAGCGCATTCACTTTGGGGACATCAAGTGTTTCGGGAGTTGGGGTGAGCAGGATCCCTCACACAGGCAGGTAATTTGACGATGGCTGACTATCCGTATTTGATCATTGGGGCAGGTCCGGCGGGCGTGCAACTCTCCTACTTCCTCGCGAAGGCTGGATTGAAGCATCGCGTTCTGGAGAAGGCCGAAGCGGCAGGCACCTTCTTTCGAGATTTTCCACGCCACGGGAAGCTCTTGTCCATCAACAAAGTTTACACCGGCACGGATGATCCAGAAATCAACATGCGTTGGGATTGGAACTCACTCCTCTCCGAGGATGGCCCTCTCTTCAAGGATGTGTCCAAGCGCTACTTCGCCGACGCGATCGACGTCGTGACGTACATGAAGAAGTTCGTCGACCATCATCAGACGCCGATTGACTTCGGATTTGACGTGCAGCGCATCGAGCGCGATGGCAGCGACTTCGTCGTCAAGGCGACTGATGGTCGAATCGTGAGCTGCGAGCGCCTGATTATCGCCACGGGCATGTACAAGCCATGGGAGCCTGACATTCCCGGGATTGAGCTGTGCGAGTCATACGCGGACGTTTCCGTTGACCCGCAAGACTTCGTCAACCAGCGTGTGTTGATTCTCGGCAAAGGCAACTCTGCATTTGAAACCGCCGACAACCTCGTGGAGACGGCGGCCTCAATCCATGTCTCAAGCCCTCAGCCTTTGAAGATGGCCTGGCGTACCCACTTCGTGGGTCACCTGCGCGCCGTCAACAACAACCTGCTCGACACGTACCAGCTGAAATCCCAGAACGCCGTACTCGACGCCGATATCAAGAAGATTGAACGCCATGGAGATGGTCTGGCTGTCACCGTCGCCTACGCACATGCCGACGGCGAAGTCGAGACTCTGTACTATGACCGGGCCATCACCTGCACCGGCTTCCAGTTTGATCGAGCCATCTTCGCTGACAACTGCATGCCCGAACTGAGGTCTTGCGGGCGCTTGCCATTGATGACGTCACAGTGGGAATCGACGAACATTCCCGGGCTGTTTTACGCCGGTACTCTGATGCAGTCTCGCGACTACAAGAAGTACATGTCTTCGTTCATCCATGGGTTCCGTTACAACGTGCTGGCGCTAGCACGCATGCTGGAGCAGCGCTTCCACGGCACGCCTTGGCCGAGTCGTGCTGTGGGTCGCAGCGCCACCGAGCTGAACGAAGCGCTATTCGCTCGAATGAACAAGTCGTCGGCGCTCTGGCAGCAGCCGGGGTTCCTCGTTGACGTAGTTCGAGTCGACGCGACAGGCGCCAGCTCCGAGTATTATGAAGAGCTCCCCTTCGACTACGCCAAAGACAGCGTCATGCACAAAGGGTTATGGCTGGTATTGAGCCTCGAGTTCGGCAAAGAGAAAGCGCTCGATCCGTTCCATGTGCAGCGTGTTCACCGTTCGGACATCGACCGCGCCGCGCTGAGCTTGTTCCTCCACCCAATCGTCCGAGTCTTCGAGGACGGCGTGCAGGTAGCGGAGCAGCATGTGCTGGAAGATCTGGCCGCCGAATGGCGTGAGGAAGAACATACGGCTCCGATGCACGCCTTCCTCGAACGAGTTCTCGCCGGGACAGCGTGGACGCGCGACATCATCCCGCCCAAGCACTCGGGCGTGGTGGGACCAGCCGGCCAACGGGAGCCGGCTACCGGGACAGAGGGCTGAGCCCTCATCGCCGGCGCGTCGGCTGAAGCAAGACTGGCGCGCCGTCCAACCAAACATTAAGCACAATTCGCACTGATCGCACCTCATGTCACCTGAGTTGCTGGCCGTATACGCAGCGATAGGGGCAGGAGCCGGATTGGTCGCTGGGCTGCTTGGTATCGGAGGCGGAGTCATCGTAGTACCGGCGCTGGCGCTCATCCTGCCTCATGCGGGTGTGCATTCTCACCACATCATGCATTTTGCCGTGGGCACCAGCTTGGCCAGCATCGTCTTCACGACCGGCATGAGCTCATTCGCTCACCACCGGCGGGGAAACGTCGATTGGTACCTGGCGCTTCGGCTGGGCCCCGGAATGATGGCTGGGGCAATCGTAGCGGGTTTTCTTGCAGGATATATCCCCGCCAACGCGCTACGCGCTGTGTATATCCTGTTCGTCTCACTCGTGGCGCTGCGCACGTTCGCACGCCTGGAGAGCCCCGAGTCCTGGCAGGTTCCGAGCACACGCGGTTTGTTGACCGCTGGTGGATTGATGGGTTCTGTGGCGACCTGGGTCGGCGTCGGAGGCGGAGCGCTGAACGTTCCGTTCCTCACAGCAACCCACGTGCCGATGAAGCGCGCCATCGGGACCAGCGCGTCCCTGGGCGCTCCCCACGCTCTGTGTGGCGCGCTGGGTTTTGTCCTCAGCGGGCAGCAATCGCCTGATTTGCCGCCTGGTGCGCTGGGCTTCGTCTACCTACCCGCGCTGGCAGGCATGGTGGTATTCAGCGTGTCCATGGCGACCATTGGGGCACGTTTGACGGATCGAGTGCCAACCTCTTTGCTTCAAAAACTCTTCGCGATTCTGCTCTTGATGGGCGCCGTTAAGATGGCGCTCGACATCTCCGGATAGCCTGGCATGTCCAAACGAGAGGTGCTGTATCGAGGGCAAAGCTGCGCACCCTCGCCCCTGTGCGCCTAGAGTGCGATAACTAACTGCTGGCTTGGAAACAAGCCTAGCGCCTGGTGCGACACCCGTCGGAAACTGAGCAACAACTTGCACACAGTCAGAATCGGGCGATGTCTCTGCAAACTTTTCAACAACGCTTGTCACAGTGTGATTCCTCTCGCATGCTTTGAGACCGTGGCGAACCAATCCTGGCGGACAATTCGATAGTAGGCGGAGCGAAGGAAGTTGGTACCCACCCTCATCTATCTCAAGGTCGAAGGCCTGCTGACGCAGTACTTAACCAAGATGAATGCTGTCAGTGTGCTGAACCGCGCGCTACGCAAGCACGGCCTGTATCCGCACACCGTGCACAAGGAGCACCTGAACAGGATTGCTCCAGAGCTGAAGTCTGGTCTGTTGCTCTTCGCCCAACAGGCTCAACGGGACTCAATCATCGCCGAGTTGCGGCGCCTGGATGGCGGCATGGACTCGCTGCCTCCTCCGCGACTGATCAACGTCAGTACTGAGGCAGACATTGCGGTCGCGCGTGGCGTTGCAAAAACCATCTGCGAGTCAATGGGCGCCCCAACCCTAACGACACACAAGACCGCCACGATCACGAGTGAGCTGTCACGCAACATCGTGCTGTACGCCGGCGCCGGAGAAATCACCTTTGAAGGCTATCGAGACAAGGGCTCTTTCGTGAAGATTGTCGCAGTCGACGAGGGTCCGGGCATCGAATCACTGTCGCTGGTCCTTTCCGGCAGCTATCGCAGCAAGACCGGCATGGGCAAAGGTCTGTTGGGCGTCCGCCGGCTGTGCGATAGCTTTGACGTCAACACAGGCCCCCGTGGGACGCGTGTGTCCGTCCAGGTCAAGTGGTAGTGCGTCTTCGAGTGGAACACAAAACTCGTCCGTTTCCGGGTGAGATTGATAACGGGGATGCCATCATCGTCCGCCAGGAGGAAGACGTGAGCCTGCTCGTGGTCGTCGACGCCCTGGGTCATGGTCCTCGAGCAGGTGAAGTATCCAGCGCGGCACTGACGCACCTTCAACACGCCGACATCACGCTTCCTCTGGAACAAATCGTCGATCAGCTGCATCGAGCCCTCGCCGGCAGCCGGGGCGCAGCCGCAACGCTCCTGCGTTTCACGCGCGAGCAAACCTCAGCCTGCGGCATCGGAAACGTCGAGCTCAGGAGCACCGGCATCAAGCTGCCCTTTCGACTGACCGCCGGCATTTTGGGAAAACAGATGCGCAAGCTGCACGTTGCTCGTGCCCCATCTCGCAGCGGTCGGTTCGCACTCTATTCGGACGGTTTATCCTCGCGCTTCTACCTGGACGACTATGGCTCGCGGGATTTGGGCGAAACTTGCACACGAATCTTCGACGAGTATGCACGCGCCACTGACGACGCGTCGCTGCTGCTCGCCGAGGCCGAATTCGACTGATCCGCTATTGGTCGCATCCAGTCCCCGGATTTGTGCGCCGCCGCTCGTGGACCGCTGTCGGATTATTTAGCAGCCTGCTTCCTTGGCGCCCTGGTAGGGTGCCGGCCAGGATATGAAGCTTCGCGTGGGAATCATCGGCAGCGGCTGGGTCGTCGAGCAGCATCTCAAAGCCCTCGCGAATATCGAGTCGGCGCAGGTCGTGGCCGTCGCTGGGCGAAATACGGCGCGCGTCGCCCGCGTGAGCCAGGGCGCACATGCAACTGGCTATGAATTGCAGCAACTGCCGGAGATGTTGCGAGCCGAGCGGCTCGACGCCATCCTGATCTGTACCCCACCCCACGCGCGGGGTGACTTGGAGCAGCTGTGCAGCCAGCACTGCAAAGCGCTATTTGTCGAAAAGCCTGTCGCTACTGAGCTGGATACCGCCAGGCGCGTAGCAGACGCCCTTGACCAACAGGACACCTTGGTGAGCGTCGGCTTCATGAACCGCTATCGGCAGACTGTGGGCCGCGCCAAACAGGAACTGCAAACGAGCGACCCACCAGTGTTGGTCAACGGCACCTGGGTTGAAAGCATGCCATCACCCAGCTGGTGGCGCTCTCGTCCCCAATCTGGCGGCCAGTTCATCGAGCAATGCACTCATTTGGTGGATCTGAGTCGCTACTTGGTCGGAGAGATTGAACAGGTGAGCGCCTTCGCGGCCCGCGGCTTCATCCGTGACGTGCCCGACTATTCCGTCGATGACGCGTCCGTCGTCAACGTGCGCTTCGCGAGCGGCGCGATCGGAACCTTCTCCACTGGTTGTTTCGTGCGCGACGGGCACTCATCACCACTGGGGATTGGACTCACCATCGCTACCCGTGAGGTGCAACTGGCGTTCCGGCAGTGGGAGTGCCATCTCCACGTGCAACGGACTGCCGCGCAACAACACGAGCAGCGTTCGGACGAACCCAGCATTTTCGAGGTCGAGCTGAGAGCCTGGCTGCGCGCCCTCGAGACCGGGGACAGAAGCCTGATCCTGTCGGACTACCATGATGCCATCGAGACACTGAAGGTCGGACTGGCGGCGGAGCGCTCGGCGCAGCTTGGCCGGGCTGTCTTGATCTCGGAACTGTAGGGGTTCACCCCGGGTGCGGCGGCCTCAAAGGAACGTCCCGCTTCGAGCGTCAAAGCTATACACCACGCCCTCGACGAACTCCTCTTCAAAGCGAGTCGGATACCAGGGGTTGACATCCAGCAAGCGCGGTTCGCTGCAGCGTCTTAGAGTGGAGCGCAGCTCCTTGGGCACGCTCAGGCGCCGAGCCTGTCCGGCTTCTGCCTGAGCGACAGTGGCTCGAAACCAAGTCGCAGCGCGCACGTTCTGCGAGCCACACGTAAATGTGAACGACGTGGGCCTGTGGTAGTCAGCGTAAAACTGCAGCTCAACGGCAGCTTCAACGGCAGGGTCAACGCCTGGCGGGATTTGCGCTGATACACAGCCGACGTGCTCCGAACAGTGTGGCGCGTCAGACCACCTCGCAATGCGCTTGGCGGTCGACTCGAGCAACGCATCGCGCGGTCGAACCCAAAGCTCGCGCCCGCTCACGCGAAAACGAAACTGCGACAGCACGTCTGTGCCAACCACGCCCACACTCGCAGGATGAGTAAAGCGCGGATGCACGCCGATCCGCCGCACACCAACGGGCAGGGTACCTAGACGAAACTGCGCGTCGTAGAAGTGAGTCAGCGCATAACTCTGGCCCCCAGGCACTAACACCACCGGACTACTCAGGCGACGTTTGGGCAGATCGACCGCTGCCAAAGCTTGTTCGTCCGCGATCGAATACGCGGCTCCTGTATCCAACAAAATAGTCAGGCGGCGGTCGGCGACACTCACTGGCAACGTCCACCAAGCTCCAGTCCGCGCTCGCGAAAGCCCCACGGGATCCAATCCGATGCGTGTGGTTTGCGAGTCCAGCTCCCAGAGTTCGCCGCCAAGCACCAACACGCCGGTATCCAAGTCCAGCTCCCAAGGAATTCGTGACAGGACGTTGGCGCCCAGCAGCGGCGCGTTCGACGCCACTGCTGCCTCCAGGTGAGTCAGAGTGAATGAATCCCCCAGGCGCACACGGGGCACCACTCCACCTTCCCACTGACGACGGTTGTTGGCGATATCGGTGATGGTTCGCCCGCCATCGCGCGAAAGCTTCACCCCAATGCGCTGAAGCAAACCTTTGGAGAACGCGCTGTGCGCGGCTCCGCTATCTACCAGCAATACGCCTTCGGCCTGGCTGCCCCCTTCCCCACCTAGTGTAGCGACAATGTGAGGCTGGGAGAGTTCCAGAGGACGGTACAGTGCGACGCTCCAGTTTCCGTCGCCGCCATTGGGTAGTTCTGGCTCTGGCAAAGCCGCAGGAGCGCAGCCAGCCAGCGCCAGGGCGGCCGTCAGCCAACGGAACACACGTGAGCGTCGCCCCACGAAGTAAAAGTAGCAGCCCGCCGTAGGACCGCCAGCGGGGTGCGCGCCAAGCGGGCCGACGTTTCACCGACCAATCTGCAGAACTCAGCCGTACAGCGCCGCCAGTGGCCTGCTGGAATCACAAGCGCCTACACGGTCGATGTCGGTCAGGCTTCCTGTGCGGCGCCAGCGGAGCCTTGGCGCCGCGGACTTATCCCGCTACACCCGCACTAGCCATGAAGAAGCGGATCCGGGCGAGCTTCGCGAGCAGTCTCGTGCTGCCAATTTTGGCAATCGCGGTCTTGATGCTGCGCTTGTTCGACCCGCACACGCGTTGGGTCGCTTTAGGACTGTATTTGGTTGGCTGGGTGCTGTTTGTTTTCGCGTTACGCCGGCACCCGCGCACGCGGGCCAAGCTCAGCAGTGGCAAGCTCAAACTCAAAGACCGCTGGGCAGACATCAAAGCGCCCGTGCTGACGGCTCTGGCGCTGAGTGTGGTCGGCGGCTTCGCGCTGGTGATATTGCCCCCGGGCCATGCGGAGATCGCTCACCTCCCTGCGGCAGAGCTCGAGCGACGCATCGAGTTTGATTTGCTCAACGTGGAGCAAACTTCACTCGGCCTGATCCGCAGCCGAGCGGAATTCGAACGCGCCTTCAGACAAGCAGAAGTCACTGACGCCCAATCCAAGCAAGAATTGGCTCAGGCCTGGGCGAGCTACTTTGACCACGCGGTGGGGTTGGACCAATTGCACGACTCCTACAAGTTCTTCTACCGAATCAACCCGCTCAAACATACAGGGCTCAATTCTCGCGCGTTTCTGATCGCCTACGTCTCGCTCTCCAGCCAGGCAGCGCAGGGTCTGGAGCTGCAGCGCACGTTTGACAATGACCGCAATCTCGAGACCTGGCTGGATGAAGCGCATCCAGAGCTGGGCTTGCCTGACAAGAGCTTTCTGCGCTTTCGCGCCGGCATCGCCCGCGCCGACAACTGGATGCGATTGGCAGCCGGATTCAGCTACTTGGAGATCATCGACCGCGCTGGCCGCCTGCAGGGAGACCGCGAGCAGCGTCTAGTCGCGCTGGCGCGCAAACATTACCGCTCGGCTCTGACCGCGGTCGGCAAAGATCCTGACGTCGCGTTGGACGCGCCGCTCGACTACTTCGAAGCTGCAGTATTCAAGGCCTGGTTTCCGCTGCAGAAAGGGGTCGCTGTCGGGATCAGCGATATTCGCACCACCGGCCGCGACAACTTCGTCTCCGCCGAGGATATTCAGCAGGCTCACGCCAAGCTCGAACCCGGTGATGTGCTGCTCGAGCGCCGAAACTGGTACGCCACCAACATCGGGCTGCCTGGCTTTTGGCCCCACGCCGCCTTCTACACGGGCAGCCTGGATGAGTTGGATAGCTACTTTGACGAAGACTCCCGGCAAGCAACGGACGGCCTAGCCCCCTCCAAATACCTGAAACAGCAACGGCCGAAGGTGTACGCTGGCTTCGCCGCTGGAGATCATGGCAACCCCATTCGCGTGATCGAGGCGATTGGGGAAGGGGTGGTGTTGACCTCTCTTGAACACAGCGCGCACGCCGACTACCTGGCAGCGCTGAGACCGAAACAGACCAAGACCGAAAAGCTAGACTCGCTCATGCGCGCGTTCACTCACTTTGGCAAACCGTACGACTACAACTTCGATTTCGTCACTGATGACGCCATCGTCTGCTCTGAGCTGGTCTACAAGAGCCTACAACCCACGGCAGAAAACACCGGCATCCAGTTTGATTTGGTTTCCCAGAGCGGGCGCCTGGTGCTGCCGCCGAACAACATCATCCGCAAGTTCGATGAGCAGTTCGACTCGCCAGAGGCAGATCTGAGCTTCGTGCTGTTCTTTGATGGGCGTGAAGAACTGCAACGAGCCTTGCCGCGCGACGCGCGAGAGCTCCGAGCCAGCTGGAAACGTCCCAAATGGGACCTGATGCAGCCCTGAATCGCCTTAACCCCCGCTCGGCTACCGCCGTCTAGATCAGAGGCACAGTGGGGGTGATGATAGTGGATGGTCGTTTGGTTTGGTTGACGTTGTTTGGGGCATTTTTGGGGCTGGGCGTCACCAGCGCCTGTGGCGGCGACTCCGATGATGCGAGCGCCGAACAGAGTCCTGACGATGGCCAGACCATTGAGGATGACTCCACTGATCCTACTGACGACGTGAGCGATGACTCCGCCGATTCGCCTCCTGCGGACAGCACGGACCTCCCAGTCGACGACGCGCCGCTGGACGACAGCGGCGCCGATGACAGCGCTGATGATAGCGCTGATGACAGCGCCCCTGACGATGGGGCAGATGCAGAGCCAGCGGATCCCGTTTGCGCGGCCTCCACCGCCGCGCGCGGGTTCTTCCAGAACTGCGATCGCTGCGGAGATGATTGCGACACCATCAGCATCAACGGCAACACACGCTACGCGTGCGGTTGCGATAGTGCTTGCCCGTGCGGTTTTACCTGCGGCAGTATCCCGCTAGAAGTCGGGGGCACCATCGGCGGCGTTTGCGCTCCCCCGCAGTGACTCGCCATCAGCGGGGAACGAAGCTAGCGGGAAACAAGAATGTCAGACGAATTGCACGCACGAATTCTCCAACAAACAGTGCAGGAGGCCAAACAACGCGTCAGCCAAGGTGACGGTGGTCCCTTCGCGGCAATCGTGGCTCGAGACGCTGAGGTGATCTCAATCGCCCACAATGAAGTGCTCAAGCTCAAGGACCCCACGGCACACGCGGAGGTCCAAGCCATCCGCAAAGCCTGCGAACGCTTGGGCAGTTTTCAGCTGGATGATTGCGTTCTCTACTGCAGCTGTGAACCCTGCCCCATGTGCCTGGGGGCCATCTACTGGGCGCGTCCGCAAAGGGTGTACTACGCCGCTACTCGACAGGACGCCGCCGCTGGCGGGTTTGACGACGAATTCATCTACGAACAGATCACGCACGCGCCAGGCGACCGCAAGATCCCGTTCGTGCACCTGCCGAACAGCCAAAATTCCGCGCCTTTTGACGTATGGAACCAGCTGCCCAACAAACAGCGGTACTGACAGCAGCTGTCCTTTTCTGAAAATTTCGAGTTTTTTCTGGCGCTGAACGACTCAGCCGGTAAATGACGCGCTCCTTTGCGGCTCAGCGCCGGGTACGGCGTCCGCTGCGCTTTCTGTTGGAATAGCTGTGTTTCGTTGGTTTGAAAATCGAATCGATCCCTTTCCAAAAGAGGAGCCGTCACAGCCACCCAAGACGCTGCTGGCGTTCTGTCATCACTACACGCGTGGGGTGTGGCCAGCCATCATCCTGATGGCGTTGCTCACGACCACTATCGCGACGATTGAGGTATCGCTGTACGCGTTTCTCGGCAACATCGTCGATTGGCTATCACAACACTCCAAAGAGACTTTCTTCGACACCGCAGGCCCCACTTTGTGGTGGATGGGGGCGGCTGTGCTTGGTGCACTGCCGTTGCTAGCGCTGACTCAGTCGCTCGTGCAGCACCAGACGCTGCTCGGCAACTATCCGATGCGCATCCGTTGGAAGGTGCACCGCTATCTGCTGCGGCAGTCGATGAGCTTCTTTCAGTACGAGTTCTCCGGTCGCGTCGCGACCAAGCTGATGCAGACGGCACTCGCCGTGCGCGAAAGCGTACTCAAAGTGCTGGACGTCCTGAACTACGTGGGCGTTTACTTCATTGGCGCCCTGATCATTGCAGCCAGCGCGGACATTCGGCTCATGCTACCGATCCTCGTGTGGTTCCTCGGCTATGTGCTGTTGCTGCGATACTTTGTCCCGCGGCTACAGATCGTCTCTGAGGCTCAAGCAGACGCGCGTTCCACCATGACGGGGCGCATCGTCGACAGCTACACCAACATCGCGACGGTCAAGCTGTTCTCCCACTCAGCGCGTGAAGAAGCCTACGCGCACGAAGGCATGAGCGCATTTCTGAAGACGGTTTACCGTCAGATGCGCTTGGTCACCAAGTTCTGGGTGAGCCTGTACGTGCTCAACGCCCTGCAGCTCTCAGTCGTCTCGGGGCTGGCGTTGTACCTGTGGACTCAATCCGCCATCAGCGTGGGGGCATGCGCCGCCGCCATCGGCCTGGTTCTACGTCTGAGCGGTATGTCCCAGTGGATCATGTGGGAAGTCTCCGCGCTGTTCGAGAACATCGGCACGGTTGAAGACGGTATCGAGTCCATCGCGCTGCCGCAAATCGTCCGTGACCAGCCAAACGCTCAGCCACTGCTGGTTGAGCAAGGCGGCATTCACTTCGAAGACGTCAGCTTCCACTATGGCAAGGGTAGCGGCGTGCTCGACCATCTCACGCTGCAGATCAAACCTGGCGAGCGAGTGGGCATCGTCGGCCGCTCCGGCGCCGGCAAATCCACGCTGGTGAATCTGCTGCTGCGCTTCTATGACGTCGAAGGGGGGCGCGTTACTATCGACGGTGTCGACATCGCCAGCGTGCAGCAAGACAGTCTGCGCGCCAACATCGGCGTAGTGACCCAAGACACCTCGCTGCTGCATCGCTCGGTCGGGGACAACATCCGTTACGGCCGCCCCAGTGCGAGCGACGAAGAAATGTTCGCGGCTGCCAAGAAGGCTGACGCCGACGCCTTCATCGCCGACCTGAAAGACGCCAAGGGGCGCACCGGTTACGACGCCCACGTGGGTGAACGCGGGGTCACCCTTTCGGGAGGCCAGCGGCAGCGCATCGCCTTGGCCCGGGTGATGCTCAAAGACGCACGAATCTTGGTCCTAGACGAAGCGACGTCCGCTCTGGACTCCGAGGCGGAAGCGGCGATTCAGGAAAGCCTGGACAAGCTGATGGCTGAAAAGACGGTCATCGCCATTGCCCACCGGTTGTCGACCATTGCAGCACTCAACCGCTTGGTGGTGCTGGACAAGGGCCGCATCGTCGAAGACGGCACTCACGAACAGCTGCTCGCACGCGGCGGGCTGTACGCCCAGCTCTGGGCGCGCCAGTCCGGCGGATTTTTGGGGCTGGATGCGGACGAGCCGGAACGAAACTCCAACGCATCGATCGACGATGCGCCGCAATCCCAAGCCTCCTAGCGCAAAGCTATTCGCAGAACTCGAACTCGGCGATGGTGGTCTTGATGTTGAAGTTGGAGGCCACGGTGTGGCGCTCTGCGAAGAACAAGTGCAAGGGGTAGATCTCCCCCTTCTCCAGCTGTAGTTCGTCCGCAGCTTCGTCCAAAGAAACGCTGCCAGATAGCTTGGCGTGACGCCCACCGATGTCGATCGCCAGGCGCCGGTTGATGAACACCCACAGATCATCATCACCCGTAAACTCGAACACTTCCCCACCGATGTAGCGGAAGGCGGTGCTCACCTCGACCGTGAAGTGGTAGTTGTGGCCCCTGCCCTCGTTGCCGAAACCTTGGCCGTCAATCGGGAAGAATGCCGAGTTCTCGTACACGAACAGCAGTGGGTCCTCTGGTGAGGGGCTCAGCTGAATGTCCGTTGTCAGCCGGGTGTTGCTGTCAGTATCTCGATACCACTCGTCAAACTCACGCTTCCCGGTCGTGGTTCGGGTATTGGGATTGCCAGCGTAGACCGGCTTGTCATCAGCGCCGAGCTCGAATTCGACAATCCCCAAATCGAGAATGCTGCCGCCGCTTGGTTGCTCGAAGTCGGGGTGTTCATCCCGAAAGTCGCGCACGACCGCGTCAAGCCGGGGGGGTTTGGGTTTTTGAGCGTCGCACTCCACCCATTGCCCATCAATGCAGGTTTCTTCACCCATGCCGCAGATGCTCTGGCAAGCGCGGGTCTCACCTTCGACGAGGCAGTCCGGCAAGACCTCCAGCGGCTCGAAGTCGACGGGCTCCAAACCGCTCTTGGCGCCGCACGCGAGCGCGCAACCTGCGCCGGCGACAAGAAGCAGGAACGCGGGGCGCAAAGCCCCCAATCTCCAAGTAGTCAAATCACCCGATGGTTTTCCGACAGCGGCGAGCCGTCAAGACGATCCTCGGGATCCAATTTGAAGATTGAGGGCCAAACCCCTGTCCCGGTACTCTGAGCCCGTGCAATTAGTGGGTCGAGGGCGCCGGCAAGCGCGCCTCGATCACCTTGCGGTACAGTCTCGAGCGCGCCTCCACCGAGGCCGGGCGAGCCCAGTCGCGACCGATGCTCTCCCAGTCCGGATCCTTCGGATCGAGGCCAATGGTCTGGATGAAGTGCTGGTCGCAAATGAAAAACTGGCGCTTGTAAGGCAGCAGAAAGCCGCCATGCTCGGCGCGAATGCGCTGGGCTTCTTCGTAGTCCGCGCACCAGATATTCCAGTGCGCCCCGCCAATTCGAGCAGGGTACAGCAGTGTGCCAAAGTCGACAGACGCGCCAGGACTGGGGCTTTCGTCCAGTACGTTGAGCGCATGGGACCAGCTGCTGAAGCCCAGTTCTTTGGCGATGACAGCCAGACAGTGGCGACGCTGCACCGCGCTGCGCTCGGCTTCTGTAGACTGCGGCTGCAACCCCAACCGGGATAGAGCCTCAGGTTCCCCCCGACTGACCTGACGCTGCAGCACGCGAGCGCTGGCTTTGAGATGATCGATGAGCAAAGACATGACAAACGACTCCAATGGTGTCGCCCGGTATCCGCTCCGTTTGGGCTTGGGTGTCTGGACTTCGCTGTTTATTCGGCTGGATCCCTTGGGATCAAACCTCAGGGCCAGGTAGGCCCTCGCGTTCGGAAATGTTCCCGTCAGCGCAGGGTGCGGTGGCTTTCGGCGGAGCAGGCGCCCCTGAGCGCCTAAGCCAGGGAATCTAGCAACGAACCTGCGAGTGTCAAGCAGTGGCGCGCGCAGCCGCCAGCAGCCTCGGATAACGCACACCCAGTGCTGCCGCCCGCGCCACCACGTAAATGATGAACGCCTGCCACAGGCCTGCATTTCCAGAGCCAGCCAAGAGCCACCACGCCGCCACGAAAATCAGCAGCGAGACGGCCGACGCGTTGCGCATGTCCCGCGCCCTACCCGCGCCAACGAACACGCCATCCAGCTGAAAGGCCGCGAATGACAGCAGCACGTAAGCTGCAGCGTAGAAGCGATAGTGCCGTGCGTGCTCCGTGACCGCAGTCTGATCACTGAGCGCATCGATCACCACAGTTCCCAGAGCTATCCCCAGGGCCAAAATCACCGCAGCAAACGCCGCCAATTGAGTCGACCGCAGCACGGCGCCCCTCAACGCCCCCACGTGGCGACGTCCAAAAGCCCGCCCCACAAGACTTTCTGCCACATTCGCAAAGCCGTCCAAAAAGAACGCACTGAAGGACACCAGCTGCAGCAGCACGTGGTTGGCCGCCAGCACCGCGTCGCCATATTGGGCGCCTTGACGCGTGAACAACCCAAAACCAAACAGCAGCAAGATGGTTCGCAACATGATGTCGCGATTGGCGGACAATGTCTGCGCCACCTTGGAAGCGTCCCAAATTCGAAGCCGAGGCCAAAACGCTTCCGAGTCCGTGCGGCGCGCTGACAGCACGCGCAACAGCACCACCAACCCGACGAGACAAGTCACCCATTCACTGATGGCGGTTCCAAACGCAATTCCCCGCGCGCCCCAGCCCAGCACCCCCGCAAACAGCACATCCAAGCCGATGTTCAGCGCATTGAGCAACAACTGCAGCCACAACAACTGCCGGCTGAGTCCCAAACCAATCAACATGCCCCACATGGCGTAAAGCGCCAAGCTCGCCGGCGCTCCCCAGATGCGGACGAAGAAGTATTGCCGGGCAACTTCATCCACAGCACTGCTGGCGTCCACCAAGTAGAACGCAGCGGCAGCCGTCGGCCATTGCAGCGCAACCACTGCCGCGCCCAATACCAACGCCAATAAGAGAGCGCGCGCAAAGCTCGCCCTCACCTCAGCTTCATCGTTCGCGCCGGCCGCCTGCGCGACAAACCCGGTCGTTCCCATACGCAAGAAGCCGAACGTCCAATAGATGAAGTTCAGCACCATCGCCCCCACGGCGATCGCCCCCAAATCCGTGGTGCTCCCGGTGTTGCCGATCACCGCCGTGTCCACCAACCCGAGCAGCGGCGACGCCGCATTCGCCAAAATGATTGGCCACGCCAGCTGCAAGATCTGGCGATGGCTGGGGGGATTGGTGAAGCTACTCGTCACGCTGGCGGCGCGCTTCAAATAGCTTCTCGTCGACGTCGAGGAAGCGTAGCGCCAATGACTTCAAAAACTTCCCAATCAAGCCATGATGCTCGAGCTCGTACTTCAGCCCTTGGGAGCTGATCACTTGCACCTCAACCGGCTCGATGGCGGTGATCGTCGCCGAACGCGGCTCGCCCGTGATCAACCCGACCTCGCCGAACACTTCACCGGGCTGCATGATACGCAGCTCTTGCTCCGAGTCACCCGCGCCCTTGCTAACGCGACAGCGGCCCTTGTTGAGCACGAAGGCCCGATCCGACGGCTCTTTCTCGGCCACGATTACCTGACCAGCTGCGTAATGTTTGGTCTCAAACCACCCACCACCCCGCAGTACATCCACGAGCTCAAGCGCGAAGTCCGCAACTCGCGGGTAGCGTTCTTTGGGATTCTCAGCCATTGCTTTCAGACAAATTCGACTCAATTCGGGAGAAACCGTTCGCTCGGGAGCACGTTCTTCCGGAGGCACAAGTCCCCGTACCTTGGCAGATTCCAAGATCTGGGGCAGAGTTTGCCCCTCGTACGGCGCTTTGCCGGTGAGAATCTCGTACAACACCGCGCCCAACCCGAAAATATCTACCTCGATGCCCGCGCGATCCGCGTTGCCAGAAGCCTGCTCAGGGGACATGTAGGCGGGCGTCCCAATCAGATCTCCGTGAGAAGTGGTGTGCGGGGTG
>JBNLEN010000065.1:0-32810 GCA_050304975.1 Polyangiaceae bacterium | reverse complement strand
GTGATCCGGCTGGGCGCCATTGCTAGCGATGTCGGAGGCTCCCCTACCACGGCCCCCTGTAAACGGATCTCGAGCGGATCGAGCTTCAGCTCCAAACTGCTAGCGGAGTCTGAGTTGAAATCATGCGGCAAGCGCTCGGACTGCAGCTCCGCCTCGCAGCGGAACAACAAGTTGTGACCAAAACCTGAGAGCAGACCTTGTTTGAACGTGAAGATCGAAAGCGCGCAGGTTTTTCCCATGGGGTCGATATACTCCTTCCGCTATAACCCTGCCATGAAAGCGATCCGGGGAATGGTGTGCGCAGGCTTGCTCACTGGGCTGCTTGGCAGCTGCGCCAGTGCCAACACCGATGCGGCGCTGCCAGAATCGCCCAGCGCGGAAATACCGATCCGACGCGTAGTTCTATACCAGAACGGCGTTGGCTACTTCGAACGTCGAGGCGAGGTTGATGGCAACGTGCTGAGCCTGCAGATCAGGCCATCGCAGATCAATGACTTGCTCAAGAGCCTTACCGTGATCGACGCCACCAGCGGACGAGCCGTGAGTATCTCCTTACCGCTCGAAAAGAGTGGCGACCGCGTGCTCAGTGAGCTGCCAGAGCAGGTCCGCCAAGCGGGAGGCCTGCTCGACGTGCTACGGGTTTTTCGAGGAGCACGAGTAGAAGTCGACGGCAATCTGGGTAGCCAGAGCGGCCGCGTCGTCGGCGTGGAGAACATGCCGCGCAAGGTCGGCGATAGCGTCGTGCCTGACTGGCGTCTCACGCTGCGCACTGAAGGAGGCAAGCTGCTGGTGTACCCGGTGCGCTCCATCTCGGAGATTTCGATCGAAGATCGCGCGCTCGCCGTCGGGCTGGATCAAAGCCTGGACGTCTCCCTCAACGAGGGCAACTGGAAGCCGATCACGCTTTCGATTCGTTTGGCCGGCGATCAAGAGCATAAGCTCCAAGCCAGCTACATCGTGGAGATGCCCCGCTGGAAGCCGGCATACCGTTTGGTGCTGTCCAAAAAGGCCCCGCTGCTGCAAGCCTGGGCCGTCGTCGACAATGTCTCAGGGGAAGATTGGAACAACGTGCAACTGAGCCTAGTCGCGGGCACCCCGATGTCTTTCGTGTACGACTTGCACTCTCCGCAGTTTACCCATCGCGCCGATCTGACCCCTCGTGGGCGAACCCGAGCGATCGCTCCGCCCCAAGAGTCCGCCGGGGTCGAGAAGCCGAGCGACGCGAAAGAACTCTTGGAGGAGAGCTACTCCGGAAAGCGCGGGGCAGCGAAGAAGAGCCGCTCAGCAGCTGGTCCGTCTCCCGCCGCCGAGCGCGCGGCGGACGTTGACGAGGAAGCGGAAGAAGATGGCTACGCTTACGAGTTCGAGCGTGACCGGCTCGATGACGTACTCGAGCTGCAAGAAGGCCCCGCGGTCGAGACTCAGGAAATGGGCGCGCTGTTCCGCTACGACATTCCTGACCCAGTCACCGTTCCGGACCGCTCGTCCACGCTAGTCGCGATTGTCAATCAACGCGTGGACGCGGAAGAAGTCGTGTTCTTTCGTCCCGAACTAACCAGCGACGACCCAGCGTCGCACCCATATCGTGCGGTGAAGTTCACGAACGACACGGCGTTCACCTTGGAGAAAGGCCCAGTTGCGCTCTACTCGGAAGGGACTTTCAGCGGTGAAGGTTTCTTGGATCGCGTCGAACCCGGCTCCACCCACTTTATCAGCTACGCAATCGACACCAAGGTCTCCCTCGACCAAGACTACGGCACGAAAGACGAAGGAGCGCGGCTGCTGCGCATCAGCGGCGGACAATTGGTGAGCGAAGTATTGCGCGTCGAAAGCACGACTTACACCGTCAAGAACCTGCACGCTGAGCCTGTCACTGCCTACATCAAGACCAGCAAACGCAGCGACTGGGAGCTACAGAAGCGCCCCGACCGGACCGTCGAGACGCCAGATGCACTGCTGGTGCCCGTCAAGGTCCCCGCGTCCGGCAAAGCGGAATTGGAAGTCGCTTGGACGCGCACGCTGGTGCGCAACATCGCCATCGACACTTCACTGAGCACCACGGTGCTCAAACTCTATCTGCAGGGTGGCCAGGTGCCCCCCCAGGCGCGCGCCAGCATCGAGAAGATACTGCAGCTCAAGGCTGAACTCAGCGACATCCAAACCGACAGTGCCCGAGTCCGCAAGCAGCATAGCGACCACGAAAAGGATCAGCGCCGCATCCGGGCCAACCTGAATACCCTGCGCAAGACCAAGGGTAACCAGCAGCTGATCGCCGATCTGTCGCGCAAACTGGCAGATCTGGAAACCACTCTCGGCAAGCTATCGGGTCGCCTGGTTGAACTGTCTGAGCGCGAAGCTGAGCTGGAAAACCAGATGAAAGTGCTGATCAGCAGCGTCTCGCTCGAAGCCAAACAGCCGAAGCCGTAGCCGCGCGGGACTCAGCTGTCCCCGGTTAGTTCACTCGATGCTTTCGCGCCGGCCGCCTTGAGCAGGCCGGCTCATTTCGTGCGGCTAGGAAACGGATACAGCGTGAAGTAGGTCACAGCGCCAGCGATCACCCAAACGCTCTGCGTGCCATCATTGTCTTCATCCTTGAGTGCGCTGTTGACGAATCCTAGCTCCACCTGTTCGCCCATACCCTGGTCGAAGGCGTCAATGTTGAGTAAAGCGGCCAGACCATCCGCTCCCGTTTCATCGAGGCTGGTGCTCCAAGTACCGCCGTTGCTATAGGCTACCGCGGCGGCGGACGCGCTACTGACAGCCACGTCCAACGCTCGGTCGCTGCCCATCTGTCCGTTATTTACCGCTTCCACCAGGATGTGGGCCTTATCCGGATCGGGTTCGATGCCGGTGTCGTCGAAGATCTGCTGGATGTGTGCCACTGAAAATACCGGCACCACCATCAGATCTTGGTTCCGCGTGGGAGCTTGCTGGATCATCGTCGGCCAGAACGCGTCATCTTCGGGCAGCAGCAAGAGCGGGCCCTTGCTACCGTTGTCGGTGGATCCCCCAAGCAAAGAAAACGCCGAGCTTCCACCGCCTTTCGCGCACGCCATGTGACGCGGGTCCAAACCGTGCGCGCGAACCTCGTAGTCTCCGGAGATCGGCTCGGTCATCTCGATGTTGAAAAAGCTCGTCGCGAAGGCTTCCACTGGCCCCGTCAGAGGATCGCCCACGTCGGAAGGCAAGTCGTCTTCATCCTGGCAAGTGAGCGCGACCGGCTCCGGATCCGCGGGAGGCGCGAGTCCACCATTCGCACAGGATTCGTCCTCGCACTTGGTGAGCGGAGGATCGCCGACGAAGTCGGGATGCTGCTCCCCTTCGCCACACCCGAACGCGGCGCCCCCTGCTAGCAGGACCCCCAGCGTCAGCAGCAGGCGCATAGGCTGCGCGCCGTTTTCAGCCATATGCCTGCCCCCTTCCCTCATCGCCGATCAGCATGGACTGTATCGCAGCGCAGCGGCCGGTCAACTTGGCTGAAGCTTCAGCGCCAAAGCACGCGCCGCAGCGCCGCGATGGCTGCGACGATTCTTCTCTTCCGGGTCCAACTGCGCGCTGGTGCAACGTAGCTCAGGCAAATACAGCAGAGGATCGTAGCCGAAGCCGTTGGTGCCCGCCGGCTGCAGCGCCACTTGCCCGTCGAATGTGCCTCTGGTCTCCGCCAAGATCTCCCCGGCGGGCGTTGCAATGCACATCGCACACACGAAGCGAGCGGCACGGTCACTCTCCGGCACGTCGCGCAGCACTTTCAACAACTTGTGGTTGTTGCGCTTATCTCGCTCTGCGCGCGTGCCCTCCTCGCCCGCATAGCGCGCGGAATGCACGCCAGGCGCCCCCTTGAGCGCGTCGACTTCGAGCCCCGAATCTTCCGCCAAACAGACTTCGCCAGTTTGCTGAGCGTAGGATTTAGCCTTGAGCCGCGCGTTGCCTTCGAAGGTATCCTGATCTTCTACCGGCTCAACCGTTTCAACGTCGACCTGAGTCAAGTCGACCAGTTCAACACCCAGGGGGGCGAGCACCGCTCGGACTTCTTCAACTTTGTGCGGGTTGGAAGTAGCGAACAACAATCTCACGAGAGGGGGTTTTAGCCGCCATTGCACGCAGCGTCACCCACGGAGTGCAGACGGACGGCAAAACCTGATTTCACTTGTCGAAATAGTCGCCCAGCAGATCGTCAATACGTTGAAAAACGGCCTTTAGCTGCTTTGGCTCTGGCAGAAATGTAGTTCTAAAGTGGTCGGTGTACGGCACGTTGAAACTGCTCCCAGGAGCAACCAACACGTGCTTTCGCTCCAGCAGATCGAGGGCAAAGCGTTGGTCATCGAAGTCAGGCAGAAGGTCCGTGTTGACTCGAATGAACGCGTACATGGCGCCTCGAGGTGGCACCAGACTCAAGAAACGACTCGCGTTCACCGCCTCTAGCAGTGCCTGACGAGAGTCGTACAAACGACCACCAGGTGAGGTCAGATCAAACACGCTCTGGTAACCACCAAGCGCCGTCTGGACCGCCCACTGCCCCGGTACGTTGCTGCACAGGCGCAGACTCGCCAACAGTTCGATCGCGTTGATGTAGTCCTGAGCGTGAGCCTTTTCGCCACTGAAGCTGACCCACCCCACTCTCAACCCGCAGGCGCGATAAACCTTACTCAGCCCCGAGAACGTCGCGCACAAGCAGCCCTTGGCGAGCGTCGCCATGGGCGTGTACTCAGCGCCCTCATAAAGCATCTCGTCATAGATCTCGTCGCTGAACAGGACCAACTGCTTTTCCTGGGCGAGATCCGCGATGCCCTGCAGCAGTTGCTTCGAATAGACGGCGCCAGTCGGGTTGTTCGGGTTGATGACGACAATCGCGCGAGTGCGCTCCGTGACCAGAGCACGGATCTGTTCCAAATCTGGTTCGAAGCCGTTGTCCGGCGCACAGGGGTAGTGCACCACCTTGGCTCCGTGGATCACCACGGACGCCGTCCACAACGGATAATCGGGGGACGGCACCAGCACCTCATCCCCCGGATTGAGCAAAGCCCGCATGCACATCATGATCAGCTCGCTGACGCCGTTACCAATGAACACATCGTCAGACGTGACGTCCATCACGCCGCGGTCTTGCTGCTGCATGACGACAGCCTCGCGCGCCGGAAAGATGCCCTTCTGGTGACAATAGGGCTCAGCCTGGCTGAGATTTTCGACCAATGCGCGGCGCATGGTTTCCGGCATCCGAAAGCCGAAGGCGCCCGGGTTGCCGATATTCAACTTCACGATTTCGTAACCCGCCAGCTCCAACTGCTCCGCGCGTCGGGCGAGCGGACCGCGGATCTCGTAGCGGACGTCATGCAGGTGATCACTGGCGCGCAGCGGGGGCAAAGTCATCGGCCCCGATTTAGTCGAGGGGCCCAGCCCAGAGCAACTTCTTTAAGCTAGCTCTATTGAAACCTACCGCTCTGGTGCCTGCTCTAACTGGCAGCCTGCTCCACCCGCAGCCTGAGCGTCTACTGGCAGATTGGCAGTTGGGTCCCGCCGGTCATGGTCCCACCGCCGTGGTCGAATTCGTCTTCGATGATAGTCCCGTTCACGTCGGTCACGCGGATCCGATAGGGGGCGGTGCCCATGTCGCCGTTCGGCGGTTCCCAGTAGTTGTAGCTCTGGCGGCTGGCGTCTCGCCATTCGCCGTTAACCTGCAATTGCACCTTGGTGATCGGGTACCGGTGGTTGCCGATCAGCACCTGGTTCCAGACTTCGTTGTCGGGCTCTTTGAGCGTGTAAGTCAGACTGTCGTTGGCACCATCGCAGGGCACATACCGCCAAGAAATCGAGCCGTGCTGGCCTCCATTACCCGTGCCGACGTACCCCTCGCCTAGGTCGGCGACTTGCTGGAAAGCTTCGCGGCTGAGGTCAATATGACCAGCTTGGCACTTGGGATTGGTTCCAACGGGACACTGATCGACGATCGTGATGACCACACTCCGACCATTGTCGCGGCTGACCTCGACGCAGGCGCCGCAGGCCGCTGCTGCGTTGTAATCAGTGGTGTTAATGGCCCCGAAGTAGCGCCCATCACCAGTGCTTATCCCCGGCACGACGTCGGGGTTTTTCTGGATGGGGGCGTAGCTGCAATTCGGCACCTCCGTGCCCATGTCGAAGGTGTAGTAGGTGATCGACCCGTTGCCGTTGTACTCCTTGGGCTGGGTGCACGACCCCACCTCCACCGGACCGATCGGGTTGGCCATCGGTTCATCGGGCTCGGGATCCGTGTTGGGATCGGGATCGACATTCGGATCGGGGTTGTCGACCGGCGCTCCCGCGGCTCCTCCCGCAGGGGGGAAGTTGGGGTCCGGCTGTTGGTTGGGGTCGGGCACTGCAGCGCCGCCGGCCCCGCCCATCGGGGTGGGAGCGGCTCCACCTGCGCCCATCACGCCTGGCGCTTGGCCCCCCGCGCCGGCGAAGTTGTTGGGGGCGGGCTGCAGCGAGGCATTCGGATCACCACCGAACGGCTCGCGTTCTGCACCACCCGAGCCGCAACCCAGGAGCGATGCACCAACGAGCCAGGAGCTCGCCACCACTGAACCAAGCATTCTGGCCCTGCTCGAACGGATTACAGGGACGAACGGAACACTGTCAGACAACACACTCATGACGGGTGCATGACTAGCACAGCCGCTCGCGAACGGTTGCGGCGTTGGCTTTCCGTGCACCGATGCCGACCACCGGTGCTAACCCGTCGATCGCGCTTGGAAGGCCGGGTGGCGTCTGGTTCGTGAACCGTGGGATCGCAGTGGCGCCGCAGCTGTCTGACAACCAGCTGCCAACAACCGGTCTGGGCGCATCCGGTCTGGCCTGCCTCAGCGCCCACGCCATCAGTCTGGCGACAAGATTCTCCGGATCACGAAATCGTCGAAAACGTAGGAGCTGACCCGCGAAGCTTTTCCGTTCAGGGCGAAATAGCAGCGGCGCTGACGCACTGCAGAAACCCATCGTCCGGAACCGCACGCCCCGGAGACCGCACAAAACACCCACAAAACCCCCGGGGTTCCCCGGAATTCACGACTCGAGCCAGGATTGACCTTGGCGGCCCGCATCCCCACCCGCTAAGAGCGGGCTGATGAGCAATTGGCAGCTTAAGCGTCTCCCTGAGTTCACGGGTGCCAAGGGCCCCGTAGTGGTCTGCGTGATGGACGGCGTGGGTCTCGGAATTGAGGATGAGTCCAATGCCGTCTGGTTGGCGCGCACTCCCAACCTGGACTGGTTGAAGCAAAACGTGCCGACCACAAAGCTCGCCGCGCACGGGCTCGCCGTCGGCATGCCCAGCAACGCGGACATGGGCAACAGCGAAGTGGGTCACAACGCCCTCGGCGCTGGGCGAGTCTTCGACCAGGGGGCAAAGTTGGTGCAAAACGCCGTGCGCTCCGGCGAACTCTTTCAGAGTGACGCCTGGCAAGCCGCCCGTGAACGCGTGAAGCAAAGCGGGCAGCCGTTGCACTTCATCGGGCTGCTGAGTGACGGCAACGTGCACAGTCACATCGAGCACCTCAAAGCCATGCTGCAACGCGCTCACCAAGAGGGCGTGGCAGCGGCGCGCGTTCACGTGCTGATGGACGGCCGCGACGTACACGAGACCTCAGGCCTGCTGTACATCGACGACCTCGAGCAATTGCTGGGTGAACTGCGTGACCAGGGCCGGGACTACCGTATCGCGTCGGGCGGCGGCCGCATGAAGGTCACCATGGACCGCTACGAAGCCGATTGGGGCATGGTGGAGCTTGGTTGGAAGACCCACGTCTTGGGTGAAGGGCGCCAGTTTGCCAGCGCCAAGGAAGCGATTGAAACATTTCGCGACGAGATCCCAGGCATTGACGACCAGAACCTACCTGCATTCGTGATCGCAGATTCACAAGGAAACCCGGTCGGGCCAATTCGCGACGGCGCTGCCGTCATACTGTTCAACTTTCGAGGCGATCGCGCCATCGAAATAACTCAGGCTTTCGAGCAGGATACCTTCGACACTTTCGACCGCGGCCCCAAACCGGACGTGCTGTTCGCCGGCATGATGCAGTATGACGGCGACCTCAAGCTGCCCTCGCGCTTTCTGGTCAAGCCACCGGCGATTGACCACTCGCTGGGTGAATACCTAGCCAGAAACAACGTATCCCAGTTCGCCATCAGCGAGACTCAGAAGTTCGGCCACGTCACGTACTTCTGGAACGGAAACCGCAGCGGCAAGTTCGACGACAAGAGTGAGAGCTACGTGGAAATCCCGAGCGACACGCTGCCGTTCGAAGAACGGCCCTGGATGAAGGCCGCTGAAATCACCGACAAGCTGCTGCAAGAGCTGAGTACTGGCAAGCACAGGCACGCTCGCCTGAACTACGCCAACGGTGACATGGTCGGACACACCGGCCACCGCGACGCCGCAGTGATCGCCGTAGAAGCGGTCGACATCCAGTTGGGCCGCTTGATGCGGTTTATCGAAAAGGCGCAGGGCGCGTTGCTCGTGACCGCCGATCACGGCAACGCCGACGAGATGTTCGAACACGACAAGAAGAGCGAGCTGGTGCGCGACCAGCAGGGCAAGCTGAAGACCAAGACCAGCCATACGCTCAATCCGGTACCCTTTCACCTTTACGCGCCCGCCTACACCGGCCTATCGCTCACCCAATCTCCGGAAGCTGGATTGGGCAATGTAGCTGCTACAACACTGCAGTTGCTCGGGTTTGAGTCCCCGGAACCTTTCCTGCCATCCTTACTCGGTTAGCGGCCTGACTAGAATGCGCTTGCGCCATCCCGCAAACACTGGATACTGAAAATCGTGCTGCAAGGACTGACCATCGAGACGCTGCAGACGCTGCGCGAGAAGCTCAAACAGCTGGCGGATCGTCCGTCGATGCAATTCCCCAGGGCGTCATTGGACGTGATGGAAGCCATCTCGACCGTGGAGCACTACGGGATCATGTGTGAGGCCATGTACCTGATGATGGCCGCCGATGGAAAGGTGCTGAACGTCGAGCGCGAAGTGCTGCGCGGCGCACTCGAGATCCTGAGCGAAGATCAGGTGCGCACCGCGCACATGGAAGCCATGTTGGATGCTGCTTCCAGAGCTTCCGCCACCCAGGGCACGGAGCGCCGGCTCCAAGCGGTGATCGACACGCTCAAGAAAGAACCACGGGTGAAGGCAGAGTTGGTCGTGGTGCTGTGCGCGGCCGTGGCCGTGGCCGACGGAAAGCTGACCCCTGAGGAACAGTCGATGTTCGACGCGCTGCGAAACGGTCTGGACATCTCCGAGGAACGGGCCGATCAGCTCATCGGCGAGCTGATCAAAGAAAAGTAGCATGATTGCGCCAACAGCGTAACGCGCTCGATACAAGCCGTTCACCCACCATCGCTAATCGCTCCGATAACTTGCCAGCGCAGTGCGCGGCCAGCTACTGCAGCGATCATCGCCGCGCCATCCCGCGGCGCCTATTGCCATGTTCGCCCAGCGCTTCCGACGCCGACTTCGATCCAGCCTCCCGCCAGCTCTGCTAGCCAAGCTGCATGAATTCTCGAGCCCGGAGCACGACCCCTCGCAGCCGGAAGCTGGCGCTGCGCCCGTTGAACCCAGTCCGCACAGCGGACAGCGGCGAAGTACCACGAGCGTGCGTCAGCTAGCGCTGGTGGAAGAACAGCTTGATCTGCTGCTCGACCGCTTCAGCAAGCTCGAGCGACGCCAGCGCGAATCTGATCACCGCCAGCACGAACTGCTGGACCGCTTGTTGCTCGGGGGTGAGCGCCAACTGAGAATGCTCGAACGCGGCACGCAGATCGCTGATGTCGTCGAACGAAGACTGGAGCGGCTGGAGCAGGCGTTGTCCCGGCCTCGATCTACCGAAGCCTCCACCTCAGACGACCAGAGCTCTCGTCGCACGCGTTTCGCGCCTTCGCTCTCGGACTTGTCTCGAGAGTTGCTGTCCCGGGAGTCCCAGCAGTCGTTTTCCCAGGAAAGTCAGATCCCAGCGGCGGCCGGACAGCGCCCACGCACTCACCCCGTCACTCAGCGTCCTTCCGCACCTGCGCGGACCAGTCCCAGACCGATTGCAGCACCGAGCGGCAGCGGGCCGACGCTGCACGGTAGCGTCTCGGATATGTCTCTCACCACGCTGCTTTCAATGTTTGAACTGGAGCGTCGTAGCGGAGTGCTACAGATCGAAACGACGGCGCGAAGCGTGGAGTTGCACTTGCGCGAGGGTAAGCTCTCAGCGGCCCTGCTCAACTCGGAAACGGAAGATCCGGTGTTGTGTCTGCGCGAAGCGCTCGCCTGGCCAGATGGGTACTTCAACTTCGAACCGCACGCTGCGCTCGATTTCGAACGTGCCGACGAACTCGGCGAGCCACCCAGAAGCATTGGCTCGGCATTGCTAGAGGCCACGCAGTTGAGCGATGAAGCGCTGGCAGCCGGTGACGCCTGACTGCCCTAAGGCGAAAGCATGGCCCTCGAAGAGAAAACGCACAGCCCTCGAAGAGAAAACGCACAGCCCTTGAGGAAGCACAGATAGCCAGCCCTAGTCAGTGATTTGTCATGTTTCTGCGAAAGCTGAAACACGACCGAAACTGTGCAAGGGAGCATTGACTCATTTGAGTGTGTGCACGGCTGCGAGGCTATCTCACGAAAACACGTGGCGCTGCGGTTACCCGCTGCTTTCGAGGTTCACGCGTGGAGATTCTGTGCATAACATCGAGGATCCGCGGATACGTTAGATCTGCGGTTGGGAGCTTGCTTGAAATTCGGGATTGAGAAGGGCGCGAGGTTCAAAGCATGAGGAACTGGGTGCACTGCAACGATTCCCAGTGGCCCTTGGTGGTGTTGGAAGCCCCATTGCAGTTCGGGCGCGTGGAGCTGGCTCGCCACGGCGAGGATCTGCGGCGCTGCGCTGAGCGGGCGCGTGGACTGACCGCTGCTAACCCGTTCATTGTGGTCTTCGACCTGCTCAAGAGCGCGGTCCCGGCTGCAGGGCTGCGCCAGGCGCTGGCTGAGCAACGTCTCGCTCAGCTCAGCGGCCTAGAAGGGTTGCTGCTCGGCGAGGCGTTCGTGGTAGGCTCTAACGCTCATTGTGGACTGGTCCGAGCACTGAACGAACTCGCCCCTCTGGAGCATTCCCAGATATTCATGCGCTCCCGGGGAGACGCCATCCGCTGGGCTCGCGAGTGCCTCAAGGCGCGCGGAGTGGCGATGCCGGCACCGGAGTTGCGCAAGAGCTTCATCCGAGAGCGAAACGCCCTGCATCCGCGCTGGCAGCCGGTGGCCGATCTGTCCGTGGGCGCGCAAATCGCCAAAGTCCGATAGCGACTAAGGGCTACTGGCGGATAGCCAATTCAGCCAGATCCCTGGCTCTTGTGACCGCACTGCTGGGGTTGCTGCCGCTTGCCTGCCAGCGGAACTCTTCTTCTGGCACACCGGCGCAAGAAACCGCCGTTCCGAGCGCCAACAGCGCCGAGAGCGCCGCCGGCACTGCCCAATCAGCCCAGCCAGAATCAACTTCCAGCACTCCGCCGCCGAGAGTGCTGGTCACCGCTGATCCCGAGGCCGCCCCGCCTCCCATCGCCAACGAATCTGAGGCGGTCGAGCCTGCGCCGGCGTCAGGTCCCCAGCGCTACGTCGTGGCGGTCGTGGGCGATTCGTTGACCGACTACAAATCCCACGGCGGAAAGTTCATCCGCTACCTGGAAAAACAATGCCCCGAAAGCCAGTTCGACAACTTCGGCAAAGGGGCGGACATGGTCAATCAGATGCGCCGTCGCTTTCAGCCGCAGGTGATGGCCCCTGGCCATCCAAACTACACGCACGTGATCATCTTCGGTGGTGTCAACGACCTCTACAGCGACTTGACCGCCAATCGGAAGAACGAGCGCATCGAGCGTGATCTAAGCCAGATGTACCAGTGGAGCCAGGAGCTCGGCGCGAAGGTGGTCGCCTTGACGGTGTCACCTTGGGGCGGGTTCAAGCGCTATTTCAATGAACGCCGCGGCAACAACACGCTGCTACTGAATCGGTGGATCTCCGACCAACGGGGCGGGCTGGTGGACAGCGTGATCGACACCCACCAGCTGCTGCGCTGCGGTGATGAACACAAACTCTGCCCCGAGTACGCCGCGCCCTTCAAAGATGGCCTGCATTTCGGCCCAAAAGGGCATGAGGTGCTGGGCAAAGCCTTGTTCGAGCAAGTGTTTAGTGATTGTCGCTGACCGCTCCAGTTGCTAACAGAGGCCTGCCATGAAAGTCGTGCTCAAGCTGCTTCAGGACTGGAAGCTGATGGCCTCCATCTCGTTGTTGGCTTTGATCGCGGTCATGTCCTGCGACACGCTGAACAACCGGGTCTCCAACATCTTCGCCCCTCCAGCCCAAGCTGGTCCCAACGTGAACACTTGGAAAGAGGGCACGCTGCACGAAGTTGGCATCACGCTGATCACCAAAGACATGGATCGATTGCAGTGCGCAGACGACCGTGAATTTGAAGGGGCCCATTGTGCCTACGGCAGCGACGAGAAACGGCGAATGATCCCCGTCACGGGGCCGGCAGACGACAACCTCGCTGACACGCTGCAGCCCTACCGAACAGCGATCGGCAATCAGCTCGTCTTGATAGCTGGCCTCTGGCACACGCCGGCCGTCGCTCTGCGACGCCATCAAGAGCCGCCGCAAGGCGTCGCCGACAAGGATCTCAAGCGCTTCGTCGCTCAATGCAAACTGCGCTTCCTGGGCTCGATGGACGACGTGAGCATTCGCTGGAATCCCACCGCCAAGTGGTACAAAGAGAAGTTCGCCCCAGTCGCGCGAGCAGAGTGGTGCGAGATCCCTCGCAACGAGGACGAGTAGCCCGTCAACAGGATCTCAGCCATGAAGTTGCCACTCGCGTACACCTTGGGCAGCTGGTTTGGCTCCGGGTTCTCCCCCGTTGCCTCCGGCACCGCCGGTTCATTCGCCACGTTGCCGCTATTTTGGCTGCTGCGACGCAGTCACCCGGTCGTCTACGCTGGCAGCACGCTTTTGCTCACAGCCGTTGGCATTTGGGCCTCCCAAGTGATCGCCGATGATCGCCAAGAAGAGGATCCCAGCCTGGTCGTGATCGACGAGGTCGCTGGCGTGCTGTTGGCGATGGGCCTGGTGCGCAGCCGCAGCCTGGCGGCGCAAGCCGCGGCGTTCGTGCTGTTTCGAGTGCTGGACATTGCGAAGCCAGGCCCGATCGCGCGAGCGGAAAAGTGGAAACCCGCCGGGCTCGGCATCATGGCGGACGACGTGCTCGCGGGCATTGCAGCGGGAATTGGCGCGCGCCTGCTGCTGCGCGGCTGACGCTGGCGTTGTTGCCCGTTCAGGGAGTTGGGACGTCCGAAGGAGCTTCACCCGAAGCTTGCGCGCGAGGCCCCGTCAGCGTGGGCAATGCGGCTTCCACCGCAAGCACCAAGCGAGCCATGCGTTCGTAGTCGAGCGTGCTGGCGTTATCACCGGCGCCTCCGAAGTGGCCCGTTCGAAGTGCGTGAGTGTCGAACAACAGCATCGAAGGAATATTCAGCTCGGCAAACTGACGATGTGCACTTCCGGCAACCAGCTCATCGCTCGGCAGCAGCACCCAATGATGGGTCGGCATGGTCGCGTGCTTCTGCAGGGCCGCCACGAAGTTTTCGACCGGCGGCGGCGCCCCATCAGCATAGGATACAATGGATGCGAATTGGCCAATGCTACCGGATTTCACCGGCAGGTACTCCGGGTAGCGTTGGGTATTCGGCGCCAAGTTGAAGTAGCCCAGCCCGCGCAGCTCCAACATGGCAACGATGGTGCGTTTGGGAGGTTCGATGGGCAAACCATCGGGCCCGATCTGCTCATCCGCGGGGTCGGCGCCCATAGCACTATCGGGCGCCAGACCGCCGGAGCTGTCCATGATAGGTTTGGGGACGGCGGCCTTGAACTGCCGCAAGTAGTAGTGAGCGCCACTGACCTCGGTCGATTGACGATTCCCCGCGTCCGACAGAAACACCAACTTGACGCTGCGCTGAGCTCGCGTGGACTTGAGCATTTGCGCCAGGTACAGCAGCGCTGCCGCGCCGCTGGCATTGTCGTCCGCGCCCGGTGAGCCCATCGCTGAATCAAACCCGGCCGCGACGACCACCGATTGGTGACCGAGCCGCAAGCCCGGCACTTCAACCTCGAGATTCTGGGCGATGCGCTCCCCGCTCACGAAGCCTTGACGAGACACTTGGTAACCCAGCGACTCCAACTCCCGCGCCAAGTAGTCCGTCGCAGCGGCGAGGTTCCATTCGCTGCCGCTGTTGCGTTCCCCTATCTCGGTGAGCGCCGTGACGTGACGCTTCAACGCGTCGGCGACCTCGCGCTCCTGCGCGGTCAATTCCGGAAGCGATGCGGCCGCCTCTGCGACGGGCGCCACGGCAGCCCGAGGCTCCGCCGGCGGGGCACTCTTGGCGGGAGCGGAGGTCGCCCCGGAACAGCCGACCAGCAGCAAACCACCCACTCCAACCAAAAACCGCACCAAACCAGGCATTTGTCGCTGATCTAACCGAGCTAGCGCCGATTGCAAGTCCGCGGCTGCGGAGGCACCAAGCGATGGATTTCCGAGCGCCGCGGCACTAGGCTCGCGCCCCGTGACAGCCGATTCAAAAGCACTGGTCAGTATCGTAATGGGGTCGATCAGCGACTGGGACGTGATGCAACACGCGTCCAAGATGCTGGATGACCTGAACATTTCGCATGAGGTCAAGGTGCTGTCCGCGCACCGCACGCCGCACGCCGCAAGCGAGTACGCCTCCAATTTGGCGGGCCGCGGGATTGAGGTGGTGATCGGAGCCGCTGGCGGCGCTGCGCACCTAGCTGGCGTGATCTCAGCGCACACCCATCTACCCGTGCTCGGCGTGCCGATGAAAGGCTGGGCACTGGACGGCTTGGATTCCTTGCTGTCGACCGTGCAGATGCCCGCAGGCATTCCGGTCGCTACCTTCGCTATCGGCAAGGCCGGCGCAAAGAACGCGGCCTTGTTTGCGGCAGCTCAGCTCGCCCGCCGCTACGCCGGGATCGAAGCCGCGTACCTGGAGTTCCGTCGCTCGCAGACCGAGCAGGTGCTCAACATCGGCGACCCTCGCGGCAAAGCCTGAGGGCTCCTGCAGCCGCTGACTGAAGTTCAGGCGGCGGGAAATGTCCGTTTGCTGCCTGCGTGACCAAGTGGTGTCGTCTCCACTGGGACTAGCTGCTACGGCTGCACGCGCGGGTTCGTAGCGGGCGCTTGGCGTCCGCCGCGGGGTGCGCTCTCGCAGGCGGCTTCCAGATGGCGACCACGGTCGGGGGCACCCGGCGTCCTGTCTTGGTCGCCTCGCTCAGCCCGTATCAGACACATTTCTCACCAATTCGTTCGGATACACCCCAGCCACGCCCCACAGATACGCCCTTCCGAGGTTCAGGGAGCTTCAGGGCCGCGGGCTTTGGCTGCCGGTCGTGGAGCGTCCAGGCCCGCCCCACTATCACGCAGCTCCGCGTAGCCTTGGGGTTCAACTGCCGCAGGCTGTTGTTGCGCCAGGATCGGAAATCGCTGATAACTGGGCCGGCATGGGAGACAAGAGCGAGCCGCGCTGGTTGACGACCGTCCTACGCCCGATCACCGAGGTGCGCCAGGGCGAGGCAATCACCGCGTTGATGCTGACTCTCAATGTATTCTTGCTGCTATCGGCCTACTACATCATCAAGCCAGTACGCGAAGCGCTAATCTTGGCGCAGCCCTCCGGCGCTGAATACAAGGCGTACATGAGTGGCGTGATCGCCATCTTGCTGCTCTTCGCTGTCCCCGCTTACGCCCGGTTTGTGGACAAGCTGCCACGCATCAAGCTCGTCATCGGAGTGACGCTATTTTTTGCGACTCATTTGTTGCTGTTCATGTTGGCGATGCAAGTGCCCTCGCTCCAAGACAAGCTTGGCCTGGTATTCTACGCTTGGGTTGGTGTGTTCAACATGATGGTCGTGGCCCAGTTCTGGTCCTTCGCCAACGACCTGTACGATGAGGAGCGAGGCACTCGCTTGATCCCGATGGTGGCACTGGGCGCATCCGTCGGAGCCGCCGCAGGTAGCCAGCTGTCCGCGCAGCTGCTCCCGCTGATTGGTGTCGGCTCGATGTTGCTGGTCGCGATGGGCATGCTAGCCCTGTGTGCCCTGCTGTTCTTCTTGGTAGAGCAGCGCGAAGGTGGCGTGTCGTCCGAGACGCAAAGCCCCAACGTTGACCAACCCGGGCCAGAGCAAACCGACGACGCCGCTTCCCACCCCGAACCCACAAAATCCAAGAAAGCGGCGGTGGCACCATCCGGCGCCTTTGCGCTGGTGTTCAACCATCGCTACTTGCGCCTGGTAGCGGCGTTTTCGTTGCTGTTTACCCTCGTCAACACCAACGGCGAGTACATGCTCAGCAAGCTGATCAAAGCCGACGCCGCTGAGGCCCTCGCCGCCGGCGCGATCGACAACCTGAGCACGCATATTGGAGCCACCTATGCCTCGTTCTTCTTCTATGTGAACGTGGTTGGAGTGCTGCTGCAGTCCTTTGTTGTGGCTCGATTGGTGCGGTTTTTGGGATTTCGCTTGGCGTTCTTGGTGCTACCTATCATCGCTCTGGGTGACGCGGTTGCCGTCGCGGCCGTGCCCGCGCTGTTGGTGATCACCATCGGCAAGACCGCGGAGAACGCGACGGACTATTCGCTCAACAACACATTGCGTCAAATGTTGTGGCTCGTGACCTCGCGCGAGATGAAATACAAGGCAAAACAAGCGATCGACACCTTCTTTGTCCGCATGGGAGACGTGAGCTCTGCTTTGCTGGTTTGGTTGGGGGCGACCTTCCTGACGCTCGAGGTGCGGCACTTCGCCATCGTCAATATTGTGCTGATTGCGATCTGGCTGCTGCTTGCAGTCACCATCGGGCGCGAGCACGACCGTTTGAAGCGCTCGCAACCCGAGGTCAGTCCAGACTAGGAACGTTCCAGTGATGAACTGCGCTCGAGTTGAGGGGTCCCATCCTGGTCCGGATAGCCTATGAAGCTAGCCATGGACTCATTCCTCCGCGGAGCACGCAGGGCACGACGGCCTTGGTCGCGCGCACTCCTGGCGCTAGGTGGAGCATGGCTGTACGCAGCCAGCGCAGCGGCAGGAAATGAAGACGAGTTTTTCGTCGGCAATGACGCCGCCCTCGTCGGGGGTGCCGTCGCGGCGACCGTCAATGACGGCGGGTCGCTATGGTACAACCCCGGCGGCTTGGGTGACATCCAACGCGATCAGCTGGATATGACGACCAGCGTGTACTCGGTGCGCTTCTACCATGCCGACGACTACATGCGCTCAACACGGGGGCCGAGCAGGGACATTTCAGTGACCGACTTTGTCACGGTTCCGACGCAGATCTCTTACGTGCGACTGCTGACGGACACGCTATCGCTCGGGCTTGGATATTACGCGCCGCGCACTGCGCTGTTGATCGTGGACGAGCAGCTGCGCGACAGCGGCAATGACGTGGAGTCGGAGTGGGCGCTAGATGCGGTATCCAGCTATTCGGAATATGCGCTCGGCGCGGGGCTGGGCTTCGAAGCTGCCCCTGGGCTGCGCCTCGGCTTCGGCGCTCTAGCTCGGGTCGAGAGTCTGACGGAGTCGCTCGGCTTCTTCGGCAGCATCACCGAGAGCAACACCACCACGAGCCTGCTGGAGGTGAACCAACTTCGCACCCAGTTCGTCGTCGGAGTCGAACTGATCGCCGGCGCACAATGGGACGTGAGTGACCAGTTCAGCATCGGCCTGAGTCTACGTGCACCACGGCTCAGTGCCGTCAATTCCGCCAACACAGCCTCCGGCGTCGGCACTGGGACGGAAGTCGATGGCGAAATCGTGCTCTTTGCCGACGCTCAACAGGAGGACATCAGCGAAACTTCCGTCAGTATCGTCCGTCTCGGCCGTTATTGTGCCGGGTTTGCTTACCGCCTCCCTCCGTACACATTCAGCGCGGACTTCGACATCCAGCCGGACTACGACAATCCCGAAAATGCGATTGAACGAAAGTTCGCCTGGAACGGCCGCGTCGGAGTGAAGCGGGACCTGTCACAAGCTTTGGCTGTGGGCCTGGGCTTCTTCACAGACCGCTCCGCCGCCGAAGGACAGGAAGGCACGCTGCTGGACAGCGGCGGCAACTTCTACGGCCTCAGCGCGGGTTTGCAGCTATCCAACAAGCATGACCTCGCACCAGGAGAGCCCGCAGACTCAATCGAGTTCACCAGCGTCTTCGGCGTGCGCTATGCATACGCCTCGGCCGCGACGGGTGCGCTACTGGTCGACCCAACCTCCGAAACAGTCTTTTCGATTGAGCAGGTGACCATGTCCGTGCACGAATTTGGATTGTTCGTCGGCAGTGGCCTGTTTTTTTGACGCCAATCCTATGGGCACACTGAGACGTGGCACCACGCCCTGGCGCCGCGTGCATGCGGTGGAACAGCGACGCCAACGGCTGCAGTTTTCTCGCTTTTGGCGCAGCTAAATCAGGTGTATCTCGACACTCGATGTCGCTCGCGCCCCCCCGCTGGAACCTGCTGTCTTCGCGCCCGAGGGCGGCGTCTTCGAGCTGATGGCTACTGGCACCTGGCTTTGGCTGTTGGTCGCGCTGCTCGCGGCTCTGACGTGGCTGCTGTCGCCGTACCTCAAGCGTTCGCTGTTCGCCCTGGAAGATCCGCGAACCTTCGCGGCATTGCGCATCGCTTTAGCGACCACGGCGCTCGTCAACGTACTGAGCATGACGGCGCACTACCGGTTGCTGTTCAGTGACGAAGGCTTGTATCCGCATTGTGAGCCGGAGAAGGCTCACTTTTTGCGAGGATATGATCCGGACGTCGGCTTCTACGATGTGGGCGCGTTCTTCGACTTTCTGAGCCAAGAGCCATCGCCGTTCTACTTCTGGTGCACTCCTAGCTTCGTCGGTTGGTACGTCTGCGCTTTTGCGCTCGCCACGCTAGCGTACGGGCTTGGGGTATGGTCGCGCACGACTGGCGTCGTCGGCTGGCTACTGTTGATGGGCATGCTGAATCGCGTCGCCGTCTACCCGGAAGGCCAGGACGCGGTGCTACGCTGCACTTGGTTTCTGCTGCTGTTTGCAAGGACCGGGCACGCGTGGAGCATCGACAGCTGGCTGCGTCAACGGCGTCAGTCGGCCGGGGGCGCTCCAAATCAGTCCGAAACGAATCCCAGCGACAAGCCTGGCTCCTACCCGTTAGTCCCTGCTTGGCCACGCTACGCCATCATGCTGCAGCTGGTGATCATCTACGTCGTTACGGGATTGCGCAAGACGGGACACACTTGGGTCACGGGCGAAGCGTTGCACTACGCCATCAACCACTCGCGCTTCTACCGCTGGGAGGGGTTGACGCAGGGCGTGAGCGCTCTGCTTTCAAGCAACGTTTTCAAGCTGCAGACTTGGGTAGTCCATTGGTGGGAGAAGCTGTTTCATTTGGTGATCCTGGGCGTCGGCTTGAACTTCGTGCAAGCCCAGCATACAGAAGTCTGGTTCAAGCGCGCCACCACGCGTCAACGGAAGCTAGCCCTGGTCGGTGTTGGAACCCTGACGGTGCTGGTCTTGTGGCAGTGCCAAGCCGCCTACACTCGGGCCTTTTATGGCGCCACGTCGGCGCGCTTGCTCGGGGTTCACGTCGCCTATGGACTGGTACTGCCGCTAGCAGTCGGGGGTTGGATCTATCTGCGCCGGGCTGGATACCACCGGGTACGGTCGTTCATCCAGCATTGGGTTCTCGGCAGACGCACCTGGCTTGGGCTGGGGCTGCTATTTCACGCCATGCTGGAAGCTACGATGAATCTCGGCACGTTCCCCATGGTCACCGTACTCACGTACTTGGCGTTCTTTAGCGGTGATGAATTGCGCGCGGCGTTGGAGACGCTCACGCACGCTTTGGAGCGGCGCTCTCGGCGCCAAGCCCCACTATGGTGGAGATCCGCCTTGGCGCCAGGGCTACCTACTGTCGCGAGCGACGGAGGCGTGGCGGCTGCTCCCCCCGTCGCGTACCACCGGCTTGGAAGAACGCTCGTGCTGATAGGCTTCGGCTACCACTATCTGTCGATCATCAGTCAGTTTCCGCCAGTCGGGAAAGACGTGGGCGTCTGGCGGAGTGAGGTCAATCAGCTGCTCCGCAGCCAAGCTTGGCTGCAGATGACGAACACCTTTCAAGCCTGGAGCATGTTCGCCCCCAACCCCGCCCGAGTGGAACGACATCTAGTGACGGAGGTCATCGATCAAGACGGCAAGGCCCACGACCTGAAGCTGAGTATTCCGCACCAGCGCAAGGACTTCTGGCTCAAGTACGACCGAAGCTTTCGCATCCAAACTAAGATCATCAAGTTGAAGCGCATGCAAAAGCCTTGGGCGTCCTACCAGTGCCGACAATGGGAACTGACCACCGGAGCCCCCGCGAAAGCCGTGAAGCTGACCAAAGTCATCGTTCCCATCCCAAAACCCAAAAACATCGGAAAGAAGCGGAAGCCGAAAGAAGAGCGCACACCAATCAGAAGTGTCAAGTGCGGCGACCTTGGCCGACTCACGCTGAAGATGAAGCAGCGCCGCGAAATGCGCATCAGCGAAACAGATCTCCAACGGGAGCATCGCATCAACGCGGAGCTGAAGAAGAAATATGAGCGCCGCCGCAAACGCTGGCGCCAGCGCTGGGAATGATATGCAGAGCGCGTCCGACACCAAATTGAGCAAGTTGCTGGCATATGTGCTGCGACATCATCCGGAGGAGTTTGACTTGACCCTGGACGATGCCGGCTGGACTTCGGTGGATGAGCTGGTGATCGCACTCCGTTCACGCCGCCCCGGCCTGACCTCGGACGACGTCTATCGCGTGGTTCACGAAAATGACAAACAGCGCTTCGCACTGAGCCCCGACGGGCACCTCATTCGTGCCAATCAGGGCCACAGCATTGAAGTCGATCTGACGCTACCACCGCAGACTCCTCCGGAGATTTTGTATCACGGCACAGTGGCCCGATTCCTAGATGCCATCCGCTCGCAAGGTCTGCTCAAAGGGCAGAGCCAGCACGTCCATTTGTCAGCGAACCTGGACGTCGCCCGAAGTGTCGGCAGCCGGCGCGGCAAGCCACTGGTGCTGGTGGTGCGCGCCGGCCAAATGTCGAAAGACGGCAAGTTGTTCTACCTGTCAGCCAATGGCGTTTGGCTGACAGACTATGTGCCCGCCCGCTACCTCGACTTCTCTTCCGTCTAACACGGGCTCGGCGCCGTCATCCGACTGGAGCACTCCTGCCGAGTCGTGGGCAAGCAAACCGAGGGCGGCTGGAACTTGCTGCCAGGTAGCCGCGGGTTGCGTCCAAGCTGGGATTTCACCCGATTGCTTGCCAAACAACACCAAGCGTGAAACCACCCCGCGCAGATGCTGAAGCACGTCAACCCGATCGTCGATGAAGTGGGTCAGTGAGAGGCGAAGCGCGTGGTCACGTTTTTCGTGTCTTTTCCGGCAGAAGCGAACTCGGTCTTGTCGGATCCCAGTGCGTGCGTAGAAGTCATGATGTTCCAGCCACTTCAGACTCAGTGCTTGAATGCGGGGTCCAGCCTTGGACACCAACCACACGCGCCCTTCGAAGTGCTCCACGAGTTGCGGGAGAATGTCGTACACGAATGGTGTCGCCGGAACTCGCATCGCCCGGTGCTCTGGGGCATTCAAGAATGACGTATCTGCGCGGCCGTCATCGCCTGTGGGGCACATCAGCACCCGACCAATGTCCACACCCAAGTGTGCCTTGGGCTGATTATGGTGTCGTTTGTTTTTCATGCCCATGAGCATGACTGGATAAAATTAATCAAGAACTATTCATTGTTTATATATTATAGTCTGCTCCTATGATTGATTCGACTCGGCTGAGTTCTTTCTCGGTATTTGCAGAGGAGCTGAACTTCACGCGGGCCGCAAAGCGGCTACACATCTCCCAGCCAGCGCTGCACGTACAAATCGCCAAGCTGGCGGAATCCGTTGACGCTCCGCTGTACCGCCGACGCGGGAGAAGTCTGGAGCTGACTTCCGCAGGCCATCATCTGCAACGTTTCGCCTTGGACCAGCAGCAGCAGCATGACGCGATTCGGGCGCAATTGCGGGGGGAAGTCCCCGTGCCGCGCATCACTCTGGCGAGCGGCACTGGCGCTTTGCTCTACGTGATGGGGCCTGCTGTGGTGGAGTTCCGCAAGCGCACCAAAGTCCAATTGCGGATCTTGGCGCGAGACGCGGCCGGCACGCTGGCAGCCTTGTCCCATGGGGAAGCGCACGCGGGAATCGTTGCCAAAGAGAGCGTGCCCGACGAATTCAGCACCACACTTCTAGCCCGCTCTCACTTGCGGGCCGTGATGCCAAGCCGCGTTCCTCTGGCGAGAAAGCGCCGACTCAGAATTCGCGATCTGCAAGGACAAGCCTTGATCCTGCCTCCGCCGGATAGACCTCATCGTCAGCAGGTAGAGCGAGCCTTGCAATCGGCCGACGTCAGCTGGCAGCTCGCGCTGGAGACGACAGGTTGGGAAGTGATGTTACGCTACGCTTCTCTCGGGCTCGGCATTGCCCTGGTCAATGATATCTGCCACGTCCCACGCGGCCTGGTCTCACGCCCGTTTGCAGATTTTCCGGCAGTCACTTATCGCTGGGTGGAAACCGACACCCGCCGCGATTTGCCGGAACTCGTCCAACTACGCCAGTTGGCTCTCCAAGCTTTCAAAAAGACTCTCTGAGTTTCTTCTTTGCCAGACCGAAGCTCGTTTACACACCGCAGAAGCCGGCTACACTGCCCCTGTGATCATCGAATGCGGATATTGTGGGGCGCCGCTGGACGTCAAGGCGGAGGCCAAGGCTGTCAAGTGCGCCTACTGCGGCACGTCGAATCGCGTGCAATCGACGCGCACCGTCGCGGTACAAACACCACCCAACTGGCACCCTCCTCCACAGTGGACGCCGCCGGCTCATGTTCCCGCCAACTCGGCGCAGCAACTCACGTACAAGGCGGTCCGCACCGTCGCGACCGGCTTGATCATTTCGGCCGTCGTTGGCGTGTTGGTCGTGGTCGGGGTGATCGTGGCCGTCGTGGTGTCGGTCACTAGCGCCGCCACCACAGTCGCGGTCACATCCACCCGAGAAATCGGTGAGGCCGCACAGGGCTTTCAGGACGTCACCCGCGCACTCGAGGACGCGCAGAAGCTGGCGCAAGAGGCCCAGAAGATCGCGGACCAACAGGGCGCAGGTCAACCCGGCACAGGTCATTCCACTCCGGGCAGCAAGAACTTGCTCAACAGCGCCGGGGTTCTCGAAGCGCTATCAGCCTACAACGTGGCGCTTGGGGGAAAGCTGGCCGCCCTGAGACTGACCATCCATGAGAAGCATTCGTCCGTGGAGGCTCAAAGTCCCAAGGACCCCACCCACGTCGACCGCTATCGCTACTTGGGGGGCAGCGTCGGCTCGGGGGATCCGGTGCGGTTGAGCGGCTCACAAAAGAAGAACCTCAAGGCACATCTGTTCGATCCTTCGAAGACAGCGCTACTGAACCTCGATCAGCTGAAGTCCACCGCGCTAAGCCAGCTTGCCTATGAAGGCGCTCGCGTCACTCACGTCATCGCCGAAAGGCGCAAGGGCAAGACTGAAATATTGGTGTACGCCAAAAGTGATCGTGACAGCGGCTACGTCCGCTTCAGTGACCAGGGCAAGGTCGTCCGCACCTATCGTTGAGGGCTGCCGCATGACCACCTGCCTGTCCGTCAACCGTCAGATGTGAACATCATGAACTCAAGGCTTGCGCGCTTCTGGCCCATACTCACCCTGGGGATCGGCCTCGGGTTATTCTTGACAGTGCCCTGGCTGATCAGCGTTGGTGGACAGGGCAATGTTCTCGAGTGTCCAAATGAAACCTCAGCCGCCAACTTCGAATGCGTTTCGACTGAGGTCCCATGTTCAGGCATTCAGGACGAAACCAAAGCCGATGAATGTTGGAGTTCTGCAGCGCTCAGTCCAGGCTCCATCCGTCTGCTTGCGGCGCTGGGTATCTTCGCTGGAGCGCTCATCCCTGCCAGTGCGTTCATCCTGGTTGTCCGCCACTTGCGCCGACGCGCGGCGCAGTAGCTGGATTACCTAATTTCGTACCATATCGGCACTCGCTCGCGGTTCGGCCAGGTTTCTCTTCGGTTACGTTAGCGCGCAGTTGAAACCGGACCTCTCGGGTTAAGATCTTGTTTCGCTGCCCTCTGGCAATACGGCCTTCGCGAGCGTTGAGCTACAGCCAGAGGTTGGGTAACACCAACAGCCATGAAAGCACGCCGATCTCGCTTCGTCTACTTGGGACTAATCTGCAGCTTGCTCGCTAGCGGCTGCGGCGATGACAGCGACGAAAGCGCCGCCGACGATTCTGGCGCGGGCGATGACACCGCTGAGGATGACACCGCTGAGGATGACAGTTCCGCAGACGACGATGCTAACACGGACGATGACGCGAGCGACGGTGATGACAATGCGACGGACGATGACGCAGCTGGTGATGCTGGACCAGGGGACGACAGCGCGGATGACGCCGGCGCAGGGCTCGATGATGACGACGCCGCTCCGCCATCTGGCCAGACATTTCGTTCTGGGTCGCGTCTGCGTGCAAGGCTGTTTGATGACGGCAGCGGCGCCAGCGCGCTCGGCCCATTCTACGACACGGAGCTGGACCAGGTTTGCCGCTTTCGCTCGACAGAAGAAGGTGAGCTTCGTTGTTTTCATGCGGGATTTTCGTTGCCACTCTTCTCCGACGCCAATTGCACGGAGCTAGTCGTCAGTCCTGATTCCCCGTGCTCTCCTTTCGAAGCCGGTGATGTCGTACAAACGATTGACCCCACGGCGGACCGCACCTGTGGCGCCGTGAGCACCTACCTCTTCGCGGAAGAAGAGTTCACCCCGAGCGTCATATACGCGCAATCTCTCGCGGACGGCAGTTGCGCTGAAACGGTAGTCAATCCTGATGCTGCCTACTATCGCGCCACCCCGGTGGACTGGGACCGATACGTCGAAGGCAGCGTCAGGTACGAGATCGTCGACGGCGAGACTGGGCTCGCCCTGCAATACACGGACGGCAGCGACGGCAGCTCGATGCTGACTGGGTTTGCGATCGATGGCAGCAGCTGCACGGCTACCAGTTTCGACACGGAGCCGACGAAGCTGCGCTGCTTGGCCGGATTGGTGGGTCACTTCGACCGCTACGCCGACGCGACGTGCACGCAGCCAGCGGTGCTGACCAACCCCGAGTGCAGTCCGCTACCGGAGCTAATCCAACTTGGAGCGGTTGACGAAAGCGGCTGCCGCGGGCCTGGCGCTGTCCATCTGGCAAACGAACCCAATCAGGGCGCCGTGTACGAGACGTATTCCGGCAACGGCTGCAACGAAGAGAGCGCGGCAGAACCCCAGGTGCTTGTCTCCTTGGGAGCACCAGTCGCCGCCGAAGACTTCCCGCAGCTCAGCAACACCATCCACGGTGAGGGGCGGTTGAGCTTCGAGACTGTGACAGCTGACGGACGTTCGCAGTCCACCGGCACCTGGTTCGATACCGAGCACGGAGCGAGTTGTGAGCCCACCAAGTTCGCAGATGGGTCTTGGCGCTGTTTCCCGCAGCAACGCGCTGATCTCAGCAGCTACTACTCCGATCCGGACTGCACGCAGGCCTTGCACGGGGCCTATGCTGACGCCTGTGCCGACGATCCCAGCGCCATGTTTTCTGCCACGACCGAGTACGGCTACCTGCCCGAGATCGGACGCTGCAATCACACCGTACAAGACGTTCTGCGGCTAGAGCCGTACGCTGGCCCCGTCTACCAAATCCGGGCCGATTGTGAAGACGCGGCACAGGAGGTGATGCAGCTAGGCCTGCAGCTGTTCGAGGTGGCCGCAGAAGCCAGCTCAGAGGACTTTGTCGAGTTGGATCTGCTGACGGAGTGAACTCGTTGGAGGCAGCCGGCAGGCGTAGAACCCTGCATGGCCGATAGGGGCAATTTTCGCGGAAGTCTGAGGCATGTGGTAATATTCGAAGTTCTGCTCCCCCAACTCTGGGACGCGACTTGCACCACACCGGCCCCACTCTCCCACCCTTCGGAGCCCGCCTTGGCTGGGCGCTGGCGTTCATCCTGGCCGGCAGCGCCGGATGCGGGCGAATTGGTTACGAAAGTGTCGAGGTTCTGGGGGATGGCGGCGGCCCTGCCGGGCGCCTAACGACTGAACGCGACGCGTCAGACTCCCCTTCGAGCAGCCAAAGCGACGGGGGGCCCGCTAGTCAGTCTGCGGGCGGCGCGGGCAACTCTGGGGGTGAATCTCAAGCCTCGAGCCCCGACGCTTCCGGCGGTCAGCCCACGGTCTCTGACGCTGGTGTGGGACCCGTGACGCCCGATACAGGCCCGGACGCCTCAGCTCCTGGCGCTGAAGGCGCTGAGGACGGCGGTGCGGTCGTCGACCCCGACGCGCTCTGGGTGACGACAGCAGAAGATGAAAACGACAGTAGCGCCAGTATCGATTCTCCCGGCTCCACCGGGCTGTCGCTACGCGAGGCGATCGCCTTGGCCTCCATGCAAGCAGGAGCGGACCGCATCCGCTTTTCGTCTGAAGTTCAAGGCGCCATCGTGCTCGACAGCGTACTGGTGATCAACCAAGCGCAGAGCGGTGGCGTACGGATCATAGGCGACGGCCAAGCTATCGACTGCAGCGTGGCACGCAGCACACAGATTTGTATCACCATTCAAACAGATGACGTCACCCTCGAGGGGCTCGACCTGGTCAACTGCCCGGGCCGAGCTGTGTACTTTGGATCCCCCGGGGGGGCGCTGCTCGACAGTCAGCTGATCGGCTGCGGAAAGCTCCACGTAGGAATGCCCGCGACTGGCAGCCGTATCATTGGAAACCAGCTGCAATCCGACGGTGGTGACTGCATCCAAGCGCAAGCCTCCAGCGCCGTTGAAAACAACCATATCACAGGCTGCTACCGGGGCATCTTGCTGAACGCCAGTTCGCAGGTACGCGGAAACCTCATCTATGGGGCCGACATCGGCATCTCTGCTTCCACTGGCTCAACCGGGAGCACCATCGACCACAACACCCTGGTCGACATCACCGGTGACGCCGTACTCGTTGCTTCCAACTCCGGGTCCATCGCCCTTCGCAACAACGTGATGGCCAGCGTCGGGCGCGGGCTAGGTGCCGGCGACTCTGACTTCACTCAGCGCGACAACAATCTGTATTGGGATATCGGAGCTGAGGTTTGCACCATGTGCACCATCGCAGCCACGTCCTTCGAGGCTGACCCCCTGTTTGTCAACCCAGGGCAGCGCGATTACCGGCCGGGAAGTGGCAGCCCGTTGATTGACCGGGGTGTCAATACAATGGTGGACCGCAATGGCGCACAGTCCGGTTTGTTCAACGGAAGCGCCCCAGACATCGGCTACTTCGAACTATGATTTCCTAACCTCGCAAACGGTCGGTTTCTGCTGGACGGTGGCGGCCAACAGGCTGACTCGCGCGCCCAGACGTCACGATCTGCACCTCGCTGTCTAACAGTGGGTTGGCATCTTGCGTAGAAATCTCGCCTGGGCGGAGCAGCGGTCTGGGTGTACATGGACGAATGCGGTCTCGTTGTAGTCAACTCCGGGGGCTTCACACGACGTTATGCTCCCAACGCAGATGTGGTATTTCCCGCGCATGACGCAGATTGAGAGGTTTGTACGGGCCTTCAGTGTCGCACTGTTGACTTTCGGCACCGTTACGCTGGGCGCCGGAGCCATCCTGGTGGGGTGTTCGGGTGAGACGGAAAAGCCGCCCATCGTGTGCGAGGTCGGCAAGCTAGCTTGTGGCAACTTCTGTGTTGATCCGATGTCAGCACCTGGCCACTGCGGCAGCTGCGGCAACGCCTGCCCCGCCGGTAGCGGTTGCGTGCAAGGGGCCTGTGTCCTCGGGGCAGACAACATCAACCCGGCCTGCATCGCACCTCAGCTGTCTTGCAGCGGCCAATGTACCGATCCCCTTCAGGACGACGCGAACTGCTCCGGCTGCGGCCTGGGCTGCCCCGCCGGTAACGTCTGCGACCAGGGATCGTGCAGGGCCATCGGAACTCAGGGCTGCCCGCTTGGCAGAACGCTGTGCGACGGGTCCTGCGTCGACTTGCAGGCCTCCCCCAACCATTGCGGCTTCTGCGGCAACTTCTGTCCGATGGGTGGTTGCACGCTGGGGCAATGCTCTTGCCCCGCCGGCATGACTGACTGCGGGGGCGCCTGCGTGGATACTGCCGCGGACCAATTCAACTGCGGCGGCTGCGGGCTGGCGTGCGGCGAGGGCGAAATCTGCACAGGCAGCGCTTGCGTCTGCGCTCCCGGCTTCACCGAGTGCCCCAATGGTTGCGCTGACCTGCTCGCTTCAGCGACGGACTGCGGCATGTGCGGCAATGCTTGTCCCGGTGGACAAGTTTGTAACGCGGGCACCTGCGAATGTGCCGTTGGCGAGACCTGGTGCGGCGACGTTTGTGCGAACCTGCAGAGCAGCGCCGAGCACTGCTCGATGTGCGGTAGCGCCTGCCCCGAAACCCAGATCTGCAATGCTGGAGTCTGCGGTTGTGATGTCGGCCAGGAGCTTTGCGGCGAAGTCTGCGCCGACGTTCAAACGGACAATCTGAACTGCGGCGGATGCGGCATCGAGTGTGTGGGAGGCCAGACCTGCCAAATGGGTTCTTGCGAATGCCCTGAAGGACAGACCTTCTGTGATGGCGAATGTATCGACACCACCTCCAACGACCTAAACTGCGGCGGATGCGGCATGGCCTGCGGCCTGGGCGAGCTGTGCAACAACAGCATGTGCATCGGAGGCGGCCTGGGCGAAGACGGCTGTCAAGGAATCGCTGAGGGGCTAACGCTGAGCGGGGTTAGCTTCTACCAGACTGTCGAGATCCCCTTGATGGACGACGGCGGTGAAGTGCAAAACCGCAACGTCGACATCGTGGCGGGTCGCCAAACTCTAGTCCGTGCGTTCGTCGAGGTCGGCCCAGATTGGTCTCCCCGCTCACTTTCGGGCCGAGTGCATCTGGATACCGGCGAGGGCAGGCAGACGGTATATACCGCGCAGCCGCAGACGATCTCGGGCTCGTCCGAGTACGAGGACCGCGACAGCACCTTCGAGTTCATGGTGGATGGTGAGTTGCTCACCGAGGACAGCTCATTCGCCCTAGAAATCGTCGAATGCGGGGCTCCCCCCGGGCTGGCGGTGCAGACTCCGCGCTTCCCAGGCCAAGATGGCCTAGATCTGAACGCGGTCGATGCCGGCGGGTTGCGCATTCACATCGTTCCCCTGGCGGCCAACGGCTACGAGCCGGATCTCTCCGAGGAAACGCTCGACCACTATCGAGACGGTTTCATGGCGATGTACCCAATCAGCGATATTGAGTTCACCATCGGCGACATCATCGAAGTCGGCAATCCTGGCGACTGGAACGGCAACCTCGAAGGGTTGCGGGCTCTGCGAGACCAGGAAAACCCGGACGACGATGTCTACTACTACGGCATGCTGAGACCGTCCGAAACGATCCGTGAATTCTGCGGCGGAGGCTGCACGGCTGGTGTCGGCTACGTTGCCCAAGGAGGACAGTTCGGCGGTGGGGCGAGCGTTCGCGTTTCCATGGGTCTCGCCTATCCAAGCGGAGATGGCAACAGCTTGGTCACCATGCTGCATGAGGTCGGACACAATCATGGACGCCAACACGCTCCTTGCGGAGGCCCATCCGGAATTGACCCGCAGTATCCGTACTCCAACGCAGAGATCGGAGTCTGGGGCTACAGTCTGCCCACCGATCAACTGGTCCCGCCCAACCACCCCGACATCATGGCGTACTGCAACGATCCCTGGGTCAGTGACTACAACTACAACGCCTTCTTGCAGACCATCCTGTCCGTGAACGGATCCGCTCGAAGCGAAATTGCACCGGCCGAGCGAATCGGCGACTTCTGGGTGTTGTTGGTCGATCCGGATGGCTCCACACGCTGGGGCACTCCCCGTATCGGACCCGTCGTCGCTCAGGGCGTCGCAGAGCCAGCCCAGGTGCTTGACGCCAATGGGACTGTGGTCGAAACCATCGACGTCTACCGATTCGAAGTCTCCGATATCAAAGCGTACTCTATCCAAGTCCCGGCGCCGCAGCCCGACTGGCACAGTATCCGCATCAGCGGCGCGGCGACGACCAAGTTCTAGTTGGATACGCGCGCCGGAGTTCGTTCCAACGTCGGGCGAACTCCGTCCCTAGCTCGGGCGCGTCGTTCCCATCCCGCTGCAGGTGCTACGAGCGCCCGAAGAAGCTCGCGCTCAGGGCATGCGCCCGGACATCAACCCGGGAACCGCTAGACCACCGCGCAGATCTCTACGCGGTCGGTGCTGTGAACCGCCCTAGGCCCACCAAGCTCCGTCAAAAACGGCCCTAGCTGACCAGCGCTGGGCCCGGGTAGGTCAGTCAGTTCAGTCAGGTCAACCAACGAATTGTTGCTTGCATAATAATAGTCACTGAGCTACCCCCCCGTCATGCGACGAAAAGGCTTTGCACAAATCGAGTGCTCTATCGCGCGTGCCGTGGACGAAGTGGGAGATCCATGGACACTGCTGCTGCTCCGTCACGCCTTCTTGGGAGCACGTCGCTTCGCGGACTTTCAGTCCGGCTTGCAGATTCCGCCCAATACTTTGACCAGTCGCCTGGCGGCCTTGGTCGAGCAGGGCCTGCTGGAAAAACATCGCTATGAGCAGCATCCGCCGCGCTACGAATACTTGCTGACACAAAAGTCGACTGAGCTGCTGCCTGTCATCATTTCATTGGCTGTGTGGGGCAGCCGTTGGAAGTCTCCCGTTGGTCCGCCGTTTGAACTCATCAGCGCCAGCAGCGGGAAGAAGGTCGATCCAGTCTTGGTCGACCGCCACACAGGACAGCCGATAGAACCTGGTGGCGTTGGCCTGCGTCTGGGCCCGGGGGCGAGTCGGCAATTGCGCGAGGCCATCGCGAATCGGGGCAAGCAACCCCTGGTTTTCGGGAGTCCCCAACGCAGCGGTACACGCGAGGAGTGCTCATGAGACGAGTTGTCGTCACAGGACTGGGAGCGGTATCTCCACTTGGAGTCGGCGCCCAATACAACTTTGAACAGCTCACCTCGGGGCGGTGTGGGATCAGCGCGATCACGAGTTTTGACGTCTCAGATCTGCCCTGCAAGATCGCTGGCCAGGTGCCTCGCGGCTCTGAAGCCCACCAGTTTGACCCCACTCGCTGGCTGTCCACGCCCGAGGTGCGCCGCTATGCAGAGTTCATTCAATTCGCCATTGCCGCCGCGGATGAGGCCGTAAAGGACTCCGGCTGGCAGCCCACCGCCGAATCGGCCCAAGAACGAACGGGAGTATTGATCGGTTCGGGAATCGGCGGCTTCGCCGACATTGCTGAGAGTGCGCGGCGTCTACACGAAGGGGGACCGCGGCGCGTCTCCCCCTACTTCATTCCTGGGGCACTCATCAACGAAGCGGCAGGTCTGGTTTCCATCCGACACGCATTCCGCGGTCCCAACCATGCGGTCGTCACCGCTTGCGCAACAGGTGCCCACGCGATCGGCGATGGCGCTAGATTGATAGCTCTAGGCGACGCGGACGTGATGCTCGTGGGCGGAACTGAAGCAGCGACTTGTCGGTTGTCCGTCGCAGGTTTCTCAAACATGCGTGCCATGTCCACGGGGTTCAACGACCATCCAACCGAGGCATCACGCCCCTGGGACCAGGACCGCGATGGGTTTGTCATGGGTGAAGGCGCCGGGATGCTGATGCTCGAGGAATATCAACACGCCAAAAGCCGCGGGGCGCGAGTGTATGCTGAGCTGCTCGGCTACGGCCTGTCGGGTGACGCCTATCACCTCAGCTCACCCGATCCTAGCGGCTCCGGAGCTCGGCGTGCGATGCAAGGTGCGCTCCGCGCCGCAGGAGTATCAATCGACTCCGTGCAGTACTTGAACGCGCACGCAACATCTACTCCCGTAGGGGATCCCGTAGAACTGAATGCCCTGAATGAACTGCACCCCTCCAACCCTAAGCAGTTGTGCGTCTCCAGTACCAAGTCCTCCACCGGCCATCTACTAGGTGCTGCCGGAGCCGTGGAAGCGATCTTCACCATTCAGGCCATCACGCACAATCTGATCCCGGCGACTCTGAACTTGCGCCAGCCTGACGTCGATACACCCTTTGACCTGGTCGCCCGAGAGCCCAAGCAGCGCCAAGTCCGCTTCGCACTCTCAAACTCGTTCGGATTTGGCGGCACCAATGCCTCCCTGTTGTTTGGTCACGTCTGATGTGATGTTGGGGCTCCGATATTCAGAAGTCGTCACGAATTACGAACACGGCAACAGGATCTCGATACACGTTCCAGTTGGGTCGCTGGTCACGTTGATACCTCCGCCCTTTCCGGTCACGATACCGCGCACGATCGATAACCCGAGCCCCGTTCCGCGTCCCACTGGCTTGGTTGTAAAGAACGGTTCAAATGCCCGCTGGAGCGCTTCTGCTTCAAACCCGGGGCCGCGATCAAGCACGCGAACCACGCCATACTTGCCAGGCCCGAGCACGCCTGTTCGCGTTCGCACTGGATGCACAACGTTCTGGTCGTCTAGCTCAACCCTGATTTCTCCCTTCCCCCCGCACGCGTCGGCTGCATTGTTCAACAAGTTGACCAGGATGCGTTCCAGAGCTGTGGCGTCCAAAGG
>JBNLEN010000064.1:0-32832 GCA_050304975.1 Polyangiaceae bacterium | reverse complement strand
GCGCCGAGTTCTACCGGATTGGGGGCTGAGCCGCCGCGCTGGTCGGAGCCCTGGTCAGAGACCGGTGGCTCAGAGCCAGCCGTGCTCGCGGTACCAATCCGCGGTCACCCGAGCGCCCCGGTCGAAGGACATCTTGGGGGTCCAGTCCAGGTCCCGCCGAGTCTCGCTCGAATCACACACCCAGTGGGGCGCGTACAGCTCATTGCACTTGTCCCGGGTGAGCATCACGGCCTTGTCCGTGACCTTGCCTACCAGTTCAGTGCCCAAGGCGGCCGTCGCCAGCACCCGGCGCGGGATCGGGAAACGCAGCCAAGCGCGCTTGCCCATCGCTTGCTCGATGTGCCCGACGAGCTCTCCTAGGGTTTCCGTCTTGCCGTCCTCGACGAAATACGCGGAGCCGCTGGGCACGTCTTTGGTCAGCGCTGCAATGCAGGCAGCGGCGCAGTCGGCGGCGTAGATGGCGGAAACGCCGCGAGCCGTCGACCCCATGTACGGCAATACCCCAAGCTTCACTGCCTGAAAGAAAGCAAAACATTCTCGATCTCTGGGGCCGTAAATCAGCGGCGGGCGGATGATCGTGATCGGTAGTTCATCCTTGGCGGCTCGGGCAAAACGTTCGGCGGCCAGCTTGCTGCGTCCGTAGTGAGTCACCGGATTCGGCGGGGCGTCACCCGCCACAGGCTGTCCGTCACGCGAGGGGCCAATGACTGCCAGGCTCGAGACCAACACGAAGCGTTTGAGCTGCGCCTTGTGCTCTTTGGCAGCTTCCAGCATCAGGCGAGTGCCGACGGCGTTGACGCGATGGAATTCCGCGGGGCTTTTGGCTTTGACCACGCCTGCGACATGCAGCACCCCATCGACTCCGGCGATCGCTTGGGAGAGCCGTTGCTGGTCGTCCATGGCGCCTTCGAACAATTCGACATTGTCGAGCGTCTCCAGGAACTTGGTGTCACTCGTCGCGCGGACCAACGCCCGCACCTCATGGCCTTGTTGCGACAGTTGCTCGGCGATGTGGGAGCCCAGAAAGCCGGTTCCCCCGGTCAGAAATACTTTCATTGCTTGCTAATACTCTTTCGCCACTGGGGGGGTCACACGTCGCGTTCGTAGACCGCGTATTTTTTGTAAATCTGACCGCCCATCATCTTGATCGCCGCGTTGACGGCGCCATTTTCTTCGTCTGTCCAGGACAGTTCACCCCAGCGCACCCCAATTTGCTGGCCTCCGTCGTTCAAGAGTGCGTACAGATAGGTGCTGAGGGCGGCGTACTTACGGCTGGTTCGGAACTTCTTCCGGATCCCCAAAATCGCCAGGCGGGCGGATTCCACCCGCTGCACTTTGAGCCGGTAGAGCAGCTTGGGCAGCCCCAAGGGGAACAACTGTCCGTTGAGATCACGGATGACCTCGTTCAAATTCGGGAGTGCAACCGCCACAGCCGCCGGTTCACCTTCCACGAAGGCGATGCGCGTGATCTCCGGTTTGATGATCAGCTTCAGCTCGTCGGACATCTTGCGAAGCTCATTCTGGGTCATTGGCACGAAGCACCAGTTGTCCGACCAGGCGTCGTTGAACACGTCCATGATGATGCGCACGTCGCCTTCGACGTTCTTCAAGTTCACTGGGCGCGAGGTGACTTCGGGCATCGCGGCGATGTCGTCGCGTGCTTTGCTCACGCGGCGTTTGAGGTTGCCCACCTCATAGCGCCAGGCGTAGAGCGTCTTGCAGCGCTCGAAACCTGCCTGCTCGATCAGGCCGCCTTGATAGTCTCGGTGGTGGGGCATCATGATCATCGGTGGGGTGTCGAAGCCATCGACCAGGCAGCCCGTTTCGTCGTTGATGCTCAGAGAAAATGGTCCCCGGATGCGTTTCATGCCGCGGTCGGCGCACCAGCGCCTGGCACGCGCCAACAGCTCATCGGCAACCTCCGGATCATCGATCGTGTCCAGAAAGCCAAAGAACCCGGTGTCGTCCTCATGACGGGCCAGGTGCTCATGATCAATCTGCGCCGTCACTCGGCCGACGCAGTAGTTGTTGCGATGCGCGGTGAAAATTGCCCCTTCGGCGTGTTGGAAGAACGGGTTCTTGCGGCTCAGCCTGGACTTGATGTCCATGTCCAGAGGGCGGACGTAGTTCGGGTCGTCCCGATAGATGTAGTCGACGACGCTCAGGAAGTGGTTGAGCTTGCCACCGAGCGGAACTTCACGAATTTCCAACGACATTCTGATTGTTACCTCTTGGTGGAGCAGAGCTAAGTGCGGGCGCCGGGCCGTGTCAATCTCTGGGGCCGTCAATCTCCGAAATGCCGGTACCGGCGCTGATCTCGGCGCTTTGGGCTTGGCGGCCCAAGGCGCTTCGATTAGCAACAATCACCAGGAATCAAAGACGAATGACAGGCAAGCAACTCCAACGCGCTGCGTTTTGGGCTTTGCTGCTGGGGGTGGTGGTGTTGGTCGTGGCGTTGGGCGCCATGGGCGGCAAGCCTGCGGCCCCCACAGCAGACTTCCAGCTCTCAGCGGAACAGAAGACCGCCGCGCTGAGCTACGCGCGAGCCATGCTCAAGGGCGAACAGACTGCGGCCCCTGCGGCCATCCAAGATATCTGTGGCCGCCATGCGTTCGTGGAGTTGTTTCGGCATCGGCGCACCAACTACATCTTCGGCGCGTCGCACGTTAGTAAGAAGACCAAGAAGTGTCTTCCAGAGGCTATCCAGGCTGCCGTGCAGGCGCTGGAAGAAAACAGCGACTACGTCCGCTCGTGGAAACCTCACTTGGACGAAGCCCGACTCGGCGTCGAAGTCCGCTCCACGGAGCTGCGCAAGCTTGCCTGGAAGCACTACGGTCGCTCCGGGCGGGGCGCAGCAGATCGCAAGGGCTGGCACCTGAACGGCAAAGACTTCGAGCTCGGATTGGACGGGGTGCTGTTCATTCGCGAGCACAAGGGAGAGACCTTGCGCCATATCGTGCCGGCGATGGAAGCCATCGCCGTCGACCACGGCCACGGCGATACCTACATCAACCTGCGCACCTACGCCGGGGACCACCTGCAGAAGGTGGGCGTGATGCGCTACCGGGAGAAGCGGGACAAGCCTAGCGACGTGGATGCGTACGCCTTCAAGACGGACTTCTTCCTCGAAGCGGAGCCCGGCAAAGCCGAGAGCCCGCTGAGCGCTGAGCGTGGCAATTTGGACTATGGTCGCGTGGATGCGGACGACATCTACGACACTGCCGCCCACCTGACGGACTACTTGGTTCGGGTGATGGATGAGCAAGGCCGCTTCGACTACGAGTATTACCCCAACAACGATCGCTCATCGCCGGACTACAACATCGTGCGTCACGCGGGCACGACGTACAGCATCTTGTTCACCTACAAGTTCACCGGTGACGAGAAGTACCTAAAGGCCGGATTGCGCGCCAAGGACTACATCATCAGCAAGCTCGACGAGCGGGACTACATCGAGCAGGAATTTCACTCGAAGCCCGGCGCCGTGAAGGTGCCTTTCCTGGAGGAAGACGGCACTGTCAAGCTGCTCGCTCTGGTTGATGCCAACCAAGCGACCTTGGGTGCGACCGCGCTCAGCTTGTTGGCGTTCGCCCAGATCCCTCCAGACAAGCTCAGCCCGGAAGACGCTCAGCGCATCAAGCAGATGGTCAACTTCATGTGGTTTCTGCAGTGCGAGTCTGGTGGCTTCTACAAGGACTATCAGCAAGCGCTGAAGGGCAAATGCCCCGATCCGCAGCCGCTGTATTATCCGGGCGAGACGTTGCTGGCGTTGAATGCCCTCTATCAGGTGGATCCAAAGCCGCAGTACTTGGATATCGCGCGGCGTAGCGTCAAGTTCGAGATCGACCGCTTCTATGCGGGCAGCTCAGCGGACCATTGGGTGATGCAGGCGCTGGAGCTGCTGCAGAAGAACCTACCGGAAGAGGCGGAGGAGAAAGACTGGGTCAAAGCCGGCTGGGACATGGGGCTGACCTACATCAAGCGCCAAAACATGTCCGATCGCGACTACGCCAAGTCGCCCCAACGGCCCGAGTACGAGGGTGGCTACTACTCGTCCATGGGCGCTCCCTACAACACGCCAGCGGGCAGCCGCTCCGAAGCCGTGGCAGGGATCTACCGCTTGATGAAGAACGTGGGCCGCCGTGAAGACGCGGACCGCATGGGCGATCACCTGCTGGCCGCGTCCTGGTTCATCACGCGAGAAATGTATCGTCCGGAAACTATCTTCTACGTCGCCAACCCGGAGAAGGCGCTGTGGGGGTTGCGGGGCGTCGCGACGGACCAAGCGGTGCGCATCGACTTCAACCAGCACGCTCTGGTGGCCGTTTGGGGCGCGTGGCAGGTCGCGTTGGAGCGTGGCGGCATCGGTTGGCCGTTGCCCAAAGGCAAAGAGGCGGACGAATTGAAGAAGAAAGCTGCCGCCGGGGAGCTGATCACCAAGTGGGGCACCCACAAGCCCGAGTGAGGCATCAGTAGGCCTCGGCACTCTTTCAGATGATGCCGAACTTCTTGCCGACCTTCTCGAGGGCCTCCAGGCCCCGGTCCAGGTGCTCACGTTCGTGGGTCGCCATGTAGCTGGTGCGCAGCATGGCGTGTTTTGGCGGGACACCCGGCGAGATAAAGGGGTTGGTGTACACCCCATGGTCCTCGAGTAGCGAGCGCCACATCATCAGCGTGCGTAGATCTTGCCGAATGTAGATTGGGATCACGGCAGTCTCGGTCTTGCCGAGCTCGAACCCGAGGCGAGAAAGCTCCGTCCGCATGTAGGTGAAGTTCTCGCGTAGTTTGTCGATGCGCCAAGGCTCTTCTTGCATCACGTCAAACGCGGCCATGGCTGCGGCGACGCAAGGGGGCGCCGCACTGGCAGCAAACATGAACGACGGCGCGAAGTGCTGCACGTAGTCGAGCACTTTGCGCTCGCCTACCAGCCAGCCGCCGATGCTGGCCATGCTCTTGCTGAAAGTGCCGCCGATTAGATCTACCTCGTTTTCCAGGCCGAAGCTGTGGGCGGTACCCCGACCCATTGGGCCAATCACGCCTAGCGCGTGGGCATCGTCAACCAGTAGGCGTGCGCCGTGTTTCTTGACGACGGGCACGATCTCATCCAAGTGAGCGATTTCACCCTCGGCGCTGAATACGCCATCGGTGATGACCAGCGCGCCTTCCCCGGCGTCTAGCTTGGAGAGCGCACGGTCCAAGGATTTGGCGTCATTGTGCTTGTACCGCACCAGACGACAGCCCGCTGCTTGGCCCAGACGCACGCCGTCATACAAGGACGCGTGCACGTTGCGGTCAATCACTGCAACGCTGGTCTTGTTGCTCAATAGCGCGGCGCAGGTAGCGAGGTTGACTTGATATCCAGTGGTGAACACCACCGCGGACTCTTTGCCCATGAAGGCTGCAATCTTTTCTTCGAACTCGTTGTGCAGCTTCATCGAGCCGTTGACCAGGCGTGAGCCGGTCATGCTGGTCCCGAAGCGTTCGATTGCTTTGACGGCGGCCTCGCGGACCTTGGGGTGCGTGGTCAGGCCCAAGTAGTTGTTGGAGCCGAACATGGTGACGCGCTTGCCGTCAATCACCGCCTCCGGGCCGTCGTTGTAGTCCAGCGGACGGAAGAACGGGTACATCCCGACCTTGCGTGCGTTGTCTGCCGCCTTGAACGCGCGCGCCTTTTCGAACACATCACTGCCGCCAATTTGAGACAGCGTCGTGCGCTCCCTCAGGGCCGTATTCATCGTCTTCATCTGGTCGGTCTGCTCTTCTTTGGAGCCGACCCCGTTGCCGTCAGCCTTGGCAGTACCGTTCCGTGCGGAAGGGGCGCGGCTTGCAGAAGCGGCGCCGTTGGTCCCAGCGCCGTTGGTCCCGACGCCGTTGGTCCCGCGTCCGTTACTGCGAGCTCGGACGGGTGAGCCTTCCTGTTCACCGATAGAATCGTCCAGCGCTGGGTCAATCGCAGGCAACTCGTGGCCCTGCTTAATGATGGTCCAAGCGGCCCGAATGCGACTGCGCGCATCCATCAAGCCCTCAGCGGCTTTCATCACGCGATCGTTGGAGACGACGCGCATGACCCGCGGGTTCATCACTACGTCTTTGCCCTTGTTGAGAATGGTCCGTCGAATGCCCATCTTTAAGAACTCCAGCCTTGCCCCGAACTTCTATGTTCGGATTGCTCCTTTGGGGGTCTCAGTCCACGCACCTCACCGTGGGCGCGTACTGAACTTCGCACCTGAACAGACCTCTGACCCGCGAGCAGGCGCAAGCTACGCGGCGGATGGCCGACGCGTCAATCAGTGTCGTGGTGATCATCACCGGCGACCTCGTCTGCCGGTGCGCCGTCCAGGTGGTATGGCCACTCGTCTGTCCCCGTGTCCCTGAGTTGGATTTCCAGGAGACATAGGCCAGAGGCTGGCGCCGTCATGCCCAGATCGAGTCGGTTGCCGCTTTGCAGCGCTTTTTTCACCGTACCGCGCGGCAACTTGCCGCGACCCACGTCCACCAGCGTACCCGAGATGATGCGCATCATGTGGTAAAGAAACGCGTTGCCGCGAACTGTGAAGTGCAATTCGCGGCGGTTTTCAGGGGATTCCGCTATCGCCACATCCGAGATGGTGCGGACGGTTTCGGTACGGAAGTCGTTCCGCCCCCGAAATGCGCGAAAGTCGTGGGTGCCTACCAGGTCACCGGCTTCCTGGCGCATTAGGCTGTGGTTTAACCTCTCGGAAACCCGCCACGAAAGATTGCGCAGAAACGGGTCGCGAATGGTGCCCTGCAACACGGTGTAGCGATAAGTCTTCTCGACCGCGGCTTTCGACAGCTCAAACCTCGGTTGGATGCGCGCGGCGCTGAGCACGGCAATGTCGTGAGGGAGCTCTCCAGTGATACCAAGCAGCCACCCGCGCATGCTGATCTCCGTGTTCGTATCGAACGCCACGTATTGCCCTCGGGCGTGAACACCCGCATCCGTGCGACTGCAAACTCGGAGGTTGGATGACTCCGGATCCATGCTGCGAATGGCGCGCTGCAACGTTCCCGCCACGGTCGTGGCGTTGTCTTGGATGGCTAAGCCGGAGTACGCGCTGCCTTCGTACGCGATTTTCAACAGCACGCCGGATTTGTGACGTCCGCGTTGGTGGTCGCTAGAGGAGCTGACCATGTTCATGTTTCAGGGACTCTCGTCCCGGGGAGCACTACTTGTTCCGCTCCCGAGCCTCAGCCCTTTGCTCATCCGTCAGAGTCGGGCGGAATTTGGGTAGCGTGATGCAGCCATCATCTTCGGCTTTCTTCGCATCTGTTGAGCGCTTGTCGTCCGGGAGACCACCAACATCATCTTGGTGGTCTGGGTTTGCCTGGCGGATATTGTATTGAGGAAGCTCCGCGCAATTGGTTGCTTCGAAAGACTCTTCGCCACAGCCCGTACTGAGCGCGGCGGCGAGCAGCACTGCGATGCGAGTAACTGCGATGCAAGAAACGGCGGCGGGCCCGGAGGCTTTGGAAGAAGTCATTGTTTCGTTACGAAGTTCAGCGGAACCTGGGCCTCAGCGCAACCCCCACGCGGCTTTGGCCATGAACCCGAGCGGAACTTTTGCAGAATACAGGAGGTTACGGAAGGGTCACCCAGGCTATTTTGTGGCGCGCTCACGCTGCACACGCCGCCTGTAGGGGACAGGCGTACCTTTACCGTCATCTTGCCTTCGAGGTTTGCGTTCTGTCTCAGGCCTTGGTTGTAGCAGGTGCGTGCCTGGGTAGCGTGCCTACGCAAGGCGCTCTTGAAGGCGGCATCAACTGGTGCGGGGCAGGTGCCGCTGCAACCGCTTGGGCCCGTCGGTTTCTTGGCTGCGGCCACGGTCTTGGTTTCGGGTTTTTCGGGCGTTTCCGTCGGCTCCGGCTCTGGGGGAGGGGGCGGTGGAGGAGGCGTGTTCAGCACGGGCTCTTGCTCTGCTTCTTCGGCAGTGGCAGCCGTCGCTTGAGCTTCGACCGTGTCATCATCGTTGCCGCCGCTGAACTTCCAAACCGCGACACCTCCGCCGACAAGCAACATGGCGATCACTAGCCCCACAAGCGGCTTGCTGGAGGTCGAGGTCGGCGGCGGCGGCAAACTACTTTCAGGCATGCGGACTGGTACCTTGATAGAACGGTTCGGCCGGGTCGACCTTCAAATTCCCTGGAATCGCGAGTGCTTCGGTCCGGTGTTCGGTCACGTTTCCGTTACCGGGTTGCTGTGCGATTGTGCACCCTGGAAACGTTCATAGAAACTCATGGCCGAGTCGCCCCAACGGCGACGTTGTTGCAGTTCAAAGCTGCGGGCTAAGTTGCCTTCTAGTTCCACGGGCTTGCTGGTCGGGTGTCCCAGCACCATCACGCCTTGTTCCGAAAGCTTGTCTAGCGCTAGCTTGGCCACTTCCGGCGCCGCGCTGTGACAGATAGGCCACGGCGGGTCCGCCAGTATCAGATCCAGCGCCGCTTGTTTGGCTAGCGCGGAGGTGGCACGTTCGACCGGGCAGCGCAGGATCAGGCTGCGTGCTTCAACGCCGAGCGTGCGAATGTTGCTTTCGATCACTCGCGCGGCTTCTTTACCGGACTCGATGAAGATCGCGAAAGCGGCCCCACGGGAAAGTGCTTCGAGGCCGAGTGCCCCCGTGCCCGCATAGCAGTCCAGTACGCGCAGTCCTTCGACATTTCCGAGAATAGAGAACAGGGCTTCGCGCACGCGATCCGTCGTGGGGCGGGTCTTCATGCCTTTTGGAGCGCGCAGCGGGCGACCCCGGAATTGACCAGCGATGATGCGCACCCGGACTCAGCCTGTCTCGAACTTGTTCCACAGCTGACGCCGCCGCCGTTGGCGTGCGGAGTCTTTGCGGGTCAAGGTGCGGGCCGCATTCCAAGCGGAGATCAATTCGCCCTCCTGCCCTAGAGCAGGCAGCGTGGTCTTGCCGACGAGGTAGGAGCCGGGCACAGGACCCCGCATGGGTTCACCGGCAACGTTCATGTAGCCTGGAGGATCCACTGTCCACTGATACTCCATGAACTCGGGTTTGGGACTCGACTGCCGCACGTGGATGCGGTCGATCTCACGTCGCTGCCCGGTGGTGAAGTCTTCAAGCGGCAGGCCATCGTGGGGCGAATCGATGACTTGCACGTGCTCGTCCAGGAACGGCAAATGATACCGCACGGTGTTGAGCACTGCTTGGCGCGCCTCGAGCAACGTCAAAGCTCCTTCGGCTGGCACGATCGCTTCAGCGGCCAATAGCGTTTCGTCTGCGGCCGCGTCCGGGCCAAGATGCTGGTGATCGTAACGCTGAAGGTGTACGACTGGGCGCCTCGGATCGGGGTAGGCACTCTCCGGCGGCAGCAGGAAGGTTTCGTTTCCCAGCGGTTTGGGCAAACACGCAGACTTGACCACGATGCTGACGACGAACCGGCCAGCAGTGGGTGAAACTTGCGGCCATTCGTAGCGTGCCTTTTTCGTGATCCCTTGGCCGCCGGCCAGGTCAGCCACTGCTTCGCCGGACAGGCTGGTGATCACCGCGTCGGTTCCGATGGGGTCGTCGCTGTTGTCTTCGATCACGCCCCGAACCTTCCCCCCCTCGACCAAGATGCGTTCAATCTTGTCGGGCAGGCGGCAGGTTCCGCCATGCGCCTCGATGCGTTCCAGCAGGAATTGCTCCAGCTCGTCTTCACCGTGAGGCAGGCGATAGAGCCCCCGCGTCCACGACCCATGCAGACGAGCCAGGGCCAGCGCGGGTAAACCGACCAGCCCGTAGTCAACGTCCGTCGCGAAGACCGCCGGCAGGGTGGCCAGCTCCCGGTAGGGATGCTCAGGGGGAAACTTGGCGAGCAGATCGCCTGGATCGTGATCGCCGGTGAACGGCAACAGCGACGCCGTCCGAGCGGCTTCGATGCGCTCCCAAAACGTTTGGGGCGGCCACACCGCTTCACGGCTGAACGCGTTGTCAATGGCGGCGTTGGCAGTGCCAAGGCGTGCGTAGAATTCGTCGACTAGTTGGCGGACTTCCGGAAACTCGCGATCGATTTCGGTCGCGAAGCGCTCCGGTCGCGACGGGATCTCGAGCCGCCTGCCTTCCGTAGCGAAAGCGAACATCGGCTCGAGTGCCTGTTGTTTGCGGCGGAAGCTGGGCGACTGCGCCAAGTCGTGCAGGATGCGTTTCCAAACCGGGGACGCTTCGAACAGCAGTGTGAAGCAGCGGCGCTTGAGCTGAAACCGGTCGTAATTGTAGCTTGGCGCACGCTGTCCTTGACCGAGCAACAGCACGCTGAAGTCACGCCTCGCGAGCAGCGCTGCAGCCGTCAGTGCTCCCAGCGAACGTCCGAGCACGACCACGTCATAGTGGCGCGAACTCATCGCCACCCCCGGGTCATACCAGCCTGACTTTGGGACGCCCCGCGTCGCGCTCTACCACCAGCTGGCGCTTGCACACGTCTGCCAGTACCCCAACCAAGAGTTCGTGCTCAGCGGCGTGCACTCGATCCATCAAGCTGGCTTCGTCGTCATCATCACGCACCGCCACAGTCTTTTGGGCAATGATTGGACCGCTATCCATGCCTTCCGTCACCAGATGTACCGTGCAACCAGTCACCTTGACGCCGTAGTCCAGGGCTTGTTTGCCCGCGTTGACCCCGGGAAAGGCGGGCAGCAAAGAAGGATGAAGGTTGATCACTCGGTCTGGGAACGCGTCCAAGAACGTGTTGGTCAGCAGGCGCATGAATCCCGCGAGGACTACCCAATCCACCCTGGCTTGTTGCAGAGCCTTGACCAACTGTGCATCAAACTCGGCGCGCGAGGAGTAGTCCCGGTGCGGGATGCAGATCGCATCCACCCCTGCATCTTGGGCACGCTGCAAGGCTTTCGCGCCGGGTTTGTTGGAGATCACCAGGCGAACGTCAGCTTGGATGGTTCCCTCAGCGACCGCATCCAGGATCGCTTGCAGATTGGACCCATTGCCGGAGACGAGGATCCCGAGTTTTGGTTTAGCTGAACTCATGAGTTGACGAGGACACTTGGTTTGCCGTCACCGGCTTCGACCTTCCCGAGTAGCCAGGCCTTTTCGCCGGAGGAATTCAATTGCTCGCATGTGGCTTCGCCCTGTCCGGCTTCAACGATGGCTACCAAACCGATGCCGAGGTTGAACGTGCGTTGCATTTCCGTCTCTGCGACGGGGCCCCGCTGCTGGATCAGTTGAAAGATGGCGGGCCGCTCGTGATCCAAGCTCACGCTGGCTCGTTGCCCTTCCGTCAACACCCGCGGCAGATTCTCCGTGATGCCGCCGCCAGTGATGTGGCAAAGAGCGTGCAGTCGCTCCCCGAGCTGCTGACCCAAGGCTTGCACTGCTGAAGTGTAGATGCGCGTCGGCTCCAGCAGTTCGTCGCCGAGGCTGCGTGCAAACTCCGGTACGTGGGCGTCGAGACTCATGCCAGCCTCATCCAGTAGCGCGCGACGAGCCAGGGAGTAGCCATTGCTGTGCAGGCCGCTGGAAGCGACAGCCACCAGTTCGTCTCCAACCTTTACCCGCTGCGGGCCTAAAATCGCGCGTTTGCTCACGACCCCGACGGCGAAGCCGGCCAAGTCGTATTCACCGTCGGCGTACATGCCGGGGAGTTCAGCGGTCTCGCCACCGAGCAGCGCGCAGCCAGCAAGTTTGCAGCCATCGGCGATGCCAGCGATCACGCTCTCTGCGACGCCTACTTCGAGCATGCCGGTTCCGAAGTAGTCGAGGAAGAACAGCGGACGGGCGCCGGTGGTGATGATGTCATTGACGCACATCGCGACCAAGTCTTGGCCGATGGTGCCGTGCTTGCCCGTTGCGAAGGCTATCTTCAACTTGGTCCCGACTCCATCCGTGCCGCTGACCAGCACCGGATCTTCGATATCACTCGGCAGGCCGCACAAGCCGGCAAAGCCGCCGACGTCGTTGACTACCAGCGGCGTGCGAGTGGCGGCCGCCAGAGGTTTGATGCGGTCGATCAGCGAGTCCGCCCGGTCGATGTCGACCCCGGCCTGGCGATAGGTGAGCGTCATGCAGGGCTAATACCTATTGCTTTGGCGTTCGCCAAGGCCGGCCGCTGGGGTTTGAAAACCCAATACGCAAAGGCCCGGGTCATCCGGCTGCGGGCTCGGCCGTCAGCCAGGTTCGATGCTCGGCTCCGGCGAGGGTTTGACGGGGGCCAAGAGCCGGTAGATTCCGAAAGCACTGAACCCGATGAAGGCCAGGAGCAGGGCCCAAACTCCATAGACCCAGCGACTCGCTGCCGGGGATTCGCCGTCGACCAAAAGCCAGTCCGTCTTGGCTGGCCCATTTTGGCCGGTACTGTCGAGAGCCTCCAGAACGCCGCTGTGGCGCATGCCCGGTTCGCTCAGTGGCACGAGGCGTCCAATGAAAGAGGTAGGCGGCACGAAGTGCTCGCCCAGCGTGGCCGCTGGCTCACGCAACTCCACCCACAGATGCGGATTTCCTTCGACTGGTGCCAGGCGAAACCTGTCAGATTCCAAGGGTCTGCGGTAGCCGAGCGCGTGAGGGTTCAGTGTGCCGACCCCATGCACCCAGGTATTCGCATCCGCATCGCTCGGCTCGAACTCCGTCAGAACGCCGATTTCGACTGGTTGGCCGCTCGTAAGCGCGTAGGACAGCTGACTCCACAGGCCAATGCACAGCGCGGTGCCGGCGAGCACGGTCAGCGCCAGGCTGGCCAAGGTGGCGCGACGCCATGGGCGACGGGGCTCAGGCAGTGCCGCGAGCTCGGGATCGGGCGAGTGGGGGCTGTCTTGTGCTTCCATGCTTAGATAAACCGTCCAGGGCAAGATCAGACAAGCGCTCGTACTCAATAGTTCCCGACCAGTCCTCTTCCCAGCAATCCGAAGCTCTGCGACCCGCATTCGTTGCTGAGGTCAAAGACCTCTGCAATCATGGGCCCATGGCCGATTCCCCGCAGCAGATCGTTTGCCCATCGTGCGGTCACAAGAACTCGCTACCTTTGCAGAAGTACCGCTGCGTTTCATGTGGCGCGAAGATCGAGGAGCTGCAACGGCCTGCGGCCGACCGCGATTCCGTCCTGCAGACCCGCTACCAACAAGACGGGTTCAACGTCGTTTGGTTTGGCATCGCACTGGCGGTCACTGGTGTGCTGACGGCAGCCATCGTGATGGGGCTGCCCATGGTCATCCGCGTGTTTGACTTCGAGGGTTATGCGGGCATGATGGTGGCGATTCCCGTTTGGTGCGCTGCAGGCGTGCTCGTGGGTCTGATCTCCCCGGGCAAGACTTTCGCCGAACCCGTGGTAGCTACCTTTTTGGTGGCGATTCCGACGGTTTTCGGGCTTCTGCGCAGCGAAACCGTGAAGACGATGCCGGTCTTCATGTACGTGTTGATGGCAGCGCTGGGGGTTTTGTTTTCGTTGATAGGCGCGTATGCCGGTGAACGCATCCAGATGGGCCCGCCGCCGAAACGTCAACCGTAGTTGCTCACTCTCGGCGGGCGTTTCGCCGAGTACGCAAAAAGCCTCCTCCAAGGCGGAGTCAGCTGCTAAAGCTGACAACACGATGAAAGCTATCTTGCTGGGGCTGAGCGTTCCGCTCGGCCTCCTGGTGGCGTGCAAGTCGACGGCTGAGCGTGAACTCGGCGCCGAAGTGGCGCGCATTGCAAACGCCGTGAATGAACTTCGCGACGCACCTCATAATCAAAAGGCCAGACCCTTAGGCAAACTACGCAGTGAAGAATGCAAGTTGCCCGCCAGCTGTGAACTCAAACAGATCTGTCTGCAGGCGTACACTTTGCACGATAAGTCTGTCGAGGCGACCACGAAGATCCGACAGGCGCTGCGCAGCGGTCAAGCGGATGAGGCAGGGGCCGCTCAGCTCCTGGAAGTGAGCGAGGCAGATCTCGAACGAGCCCGGCAACTGATGGCGCGGTGCGTCAGCCTCCAGGGCGAGCTGGAGCGCGAGACGCAGTAGGCCTTCCTGGGCGTTCACCGGTTGCCGCGATCGGCGACCTGGCAGTTTCGGGGCGCGCACCGCTTCAGTAGGTCGCGACGTTTCTGTTGCGTTACGTTTTCGAGACTCCATGGAATGGAAACCTCCAAGCTGACGCTTGGTGGGTGCGAAACACTCCCGCAACTTTTCCCGAAACACCCGGCCACAATCGGCGTGGTTGTGTCCGGTCGAACTTTTTCAAGCAGCCACCCCGCGGTTGGGGTGGTTTGGGAGATGATGATGACACGCTACATATTCATGCTTTTGCTCAGCTGCCTGGCAATGATGGGCTGCAAATCCGACAAGAAGGATAAGCCCGGACCCGAGGCCCAGACGACTGCCGTTGCAGTTTCGCCGGCCAAGGCAGACGCCAAGAAAGAAGGCGGCCCAATCAAGGTCGGCATCTTGCACTCTTTGTCCGGCACGATGGCCATCAGCGAAACCTCGCTGAAGGACGTTGCGCTGATGACGATTGAGCACATCAACAAGAACGGTGGCGTGCTCGGCCGTCAGCTGGAGCCCGTGGTCGTCGACCCGGCTTCCGACTGGCCACTATTCGCCGAGAAAGCTCGCGAACTGATCCAGAAGGAGCAGGTCGCCGTGGTTTTCGGCTGCTGGACGAGCGTTTCACGCAAGAGCGTGCTGCCCGTTTTCGAAGAGCTCAACGGTCTGCTGTTCTACCCCGTTCAGTACGAGGGTGAGGAGTCGTCCTACAATGTGTTCTACACGGGAGCTGCTCCAAATCAGCAAGCAATCCCCGCTGTTGAGTACCTGATGAGCAAAGAGGGCGGCGGCGCCAAGCGCTGGGTGCTGCTCGGCACGGATTACGTCTACCCCCGCACGACCAACAAGATCTTGCGTTACTTCCTCGGCGAGAAGGGCGTCAAAGAGGCCGATATCATGGAGAAGTACACTCCGTTCGGTCACAAGGACTACCAGACCATCGTTTCGGACATCAAGAAGTTCGCTGCTGGTACCCCCACGGCTGTGGTGTCCACCATCAACGGCGACTCCAACGTGCCTTTCTACAAGGAGCTGGGCAACCAGGGCTTGAAGGCTGAAGACGTTCCGGTGGTTGCATTCAGCGTGGGCGAGGAAGAACTTCGCGGTATCGACACGGGCTCTCTGGTTGGCCACTTGGCAGCCTGGAACTACTTCATGAGCATCGACACGCCGGAGAACAAGAAGTTCATCGACCTGTGGAAGAATTACGTCAAAGAGAAGAAGCTGCCGGACGGCGACAAGCGCGTCACCAACGACCCGATGGAAGCCACGTTCGTGGGCATTCAGATGTGGGCCGGCGCGGTTGAGCAGGCTGGCACTACCGACGTGGACGCTGTGCGTCAGGCGATCGGTTACCAGAAGGTTCGCTCTCCGTCCGGATTCGACATGGTTATGGACGGCCCGAACCACCACCTCCACAAGCCCGTGTACATTGGCGAGATCCAAGCTGACGGTCAGTTCGAGGTCGTGTGGAAGACCGAGGGTCCCATCCGCGCAGAACCGTGGAGCAAGTACGTTCCGGACAGCAAGGACAAGGTTGCAGATTGGACCTTCCCGCACGTTTGCGGCAACTGCACCGAGCCCAAGTTCAAGCCCTTCTTCTGAAAAAGTCGGTTTGAACCACACGTCCTGAACCACAGGACGAGTCGCGGACTCGACGCTCGGTTTCCTCGCTTCATTGCGGGGAGCGTCGGGACCGGGTCCGCGACCTTCTTTGTGGGGTTTCTTCGTCGGAGAACTGTTGATGTTGCGCGCGCTACTAAAGCTACAAGCTCTTGCTCTTATCCTACTGACCTGCACGCTGGCGTGGGCCGGCCCTTTCGAGGATGGCGTTGCCAAACTAGGAAGTGAGAGTCGGTCAGACATTACGGAAGGGGTGACTGAGCTTGCCAATTCCGGCCACGAGCGCGCATTGAACGTGCTGCAAGCGCTCGAGGAGAAGAAACTCAAAATCGATGAAAAGGGTCAGGTGTTCATCGAATCCGATGGGGGCCTGGTGGAGGCCATCAGTGGTCAGCCTGGCAGCCCGCAAGGCAAGGCCAGCAAGCCGCTGATCAACAACGCAGTCAGGCGCGTGCTAGCGCCAGCGCTGGCGCAGCTTTCTTTGGGCTCTCCCAAGTTGGAGGTCCGGCTGAAGGCAGCGCAGGACCTCGCAAAACGCCCGAACGAAGAGGCTGCGAGCGCAATGCGTCAGGCTCTGGAAAAGGAGAGCGACGCCGAGGTGAAGTCGGAGCTGACCTTGGCTCTTGCGAAGCTGGACCTGGCGTCCAACGACAAGCAGCGTCGGGTTGCGGCCATCAAGGCGATGGCGGCTATCGGTGACGTCAGCTTGAAGGGCGAGTTTGCGGACTTGCTCCGCAAGAACGATCAGGGGGAATACTTGGAGCCCGACTCGGATGTGCGTGAAGCCGCCGCCGGAGCTCTTTCCGCTATTGAAACCCGCTTGGCGACCATCGGCCTTGTCGGAAACTTTTTCTACGGCATCAGTCTGGGGAGCGTGCTGCTGCTGGCTTCTCTGGGCCTGGCAATCACCTTCGGATTGATGCGCGTGATCAACATGGCTCACGGCGAGATGCTGATGATCGGCGCCTATTCGACCTACGTCGTTCAGGGCCTGTTTCAGCAGTACATGCCGGAGAGCATTGATTCGTACATCTTCGTCGCCGTGCCGGTGGCGTTCGTCATCACCGCACTGTGTGGGATGGCGCTGGAGCGAACCGTGATTCGCTACCTGTATGGTCGTCCGCTGGAGACTCTGCTCGCTACCTGGGGTTTGAGCTTGGGGTTGATCCAGACCGTGCGCCTGATCTTCGGCGCGCAAAATGTGACGGTCGCCAACCCGGAGTGGCTCAGCGGTGGTTATGAGTTGATGCCGACGCTGGTGATCCCCTACTCGCGCATCACCATCATCCTATTCACGGCCGTCGTGGTGCTGTTCGTTTGGTTGCTGCTGCAAAAGACGCGTCTGGGCTTGCAGCTACGCGCAGTTACCCAGAACCGTGAGATGGCCGCCAGCATGGGCGTGCCGGTCGCGCGAGTCGACATGTACACCTTCGGGCTCGGCTCCGGAGTGGCTGGCTTGGGTGGTGTGGCGTTGTCTCAGTTGGGTAACGTCGGACCAGAGCTGGGGCAGGGCTACATCGTGGACTCGTTCATGGTGGTGGTGCTCGGCGGAGTGGGCAACATCATCGGCACCGTGGTTGGGGCTATGGGCCTTGGTTTGGTCAACAAGTACGTCGAGCCGGTGACTGGCGCGGTGCTTGGCAAGATCGTGATCCTGGTTTTGATCGTGCTGTTCATTCAGAAGCGGCCCCAGGGCATATTCGCGCTCAAGGGGCGCGCGGCGGAGAGCTGAGGTTTAGACATGGCATCCGCAATACTCGACACTGTCAAGAAGATGCACGACCGGCGCGGCTGGAGCGCCGTCGCGGCGACCGCGCTGCTTTTACTCGTCATCATGCCGCTAGCGGCGCCTGACTATCTGATCCCGTTGATGGGGAAGTTCTTGTGCTTCTGCATGGTCGCGATCGCGATCGACCTCATCTGGGGTTACACCGGTATCCTCAGTCTCGGGCACGGCGTGTTCTTCGCGCTGGGGGGCTACGCGATGGGCATGTACCTGATGCTGGAGATCGGCCAAGAGGGCGTCTACAAGAGCGACCTGCCGGACTTCATGGTGTTCTTGGACTGGAAAGAGTTGCCGTGGTACTGGCAAGGGTTCGACAACTTCTTTTTCGCAGCGTTGATGGCTTTGGTGGTGCCGGGAGTCCTGGCGTACATCTTCGGCTTCTTGGCGTTCCGCTCGCGAATTCGTGGTGTGTATTTTTCGATCATCACGCAGGCGATGACCTACGCGCTGATGCTGTGGTTCTTCCGCAACGATACCGGTTTCGGCGGTAACAACGGTCTGACGGACTTCAAGCGAATCTTGGGCTTCAGTCTGCGCGAGCAAGAAACCAAGATTGCCTTGTTCCTAGCGTCGGGTGTGGCGTTGATGGGCGTGTATCTTCTGGCGCGCTACTTGGTCACAAGTAAGACTGGGCGTGTCCTTCGCGCGATTCGTGATGACGAGAGCAAGGTGCGCTTCAGTGGCTACAATCCGCTCAACTACAAGCTGTTCGTCTGGACGCTGTCCGCGGTCATCTGTGGCCTAGCGGGAGCCCTGTACGTCCCGCAAGTGGGCATCATCAATCCGAGCGAAATGGCCCCAGCGAACTCGATTGAGATGGCGATTTGGGTGGCGGTTGGCGGAAGGGCGTCACTCTACGGTGCGGTGGCCGGCGCGATTCTCGTCAATGGCGCCAAGAGCGTCTTTACCGGAACCTTTCCGGACTTGTGGTTGTACTTCTTGGGAGCGTTGTTCGTGATCGTGCCGGTGGTTTTGCCAAAAGGATTTGCTGTCTACGTCGCGCGCTTCCTTCGGCGAAAGCCTGCCGCGCCGACAAAGAGCGGCGGCCCCACCGATGAAGGCGGTGAGGCCAAGCGTGAGAAGACTGAAGAGTCCCCCAGCGGTGAAGCACGAGCTGAAGGAGCGGCCTCATGACCGCCACTGTCACGGAAAAGAACGAGGCCGCGGTGGAGCGTTCGCCTGACGCCAAGTCCGGGGATGCGAAACCCGCGGGGAAGAAGAAGCCCAGCCGACTGAGCTTGCGACCTGAAGCCAAGTTCGTCGACAAGGCCCGCTATGACGAAGTCAAAGATGCCGGCTGCCTATTGTGCGTCGATAACGTGTCGGTCAGCTTCGACGGGTTCAAGGCCCTGAATCAGCTGACACTACTGCTCGACGAAGGAGAGCTGCGTTGCATCATCGGCCCCAACGGCGCCGGCAAGACGACGTTGCAGGACGTGATTACCGGAAAGACGCGACCGGACGAAGGTAGTGTGTTCATGGTGGGCGATCAGCGTGAGCTGACGACGCTATCCGAGCATGAGATCGCGCAGATGGGCATCGGGCGAAAGTTCCAAAAGCCCACGGTGTTCGGTGGTCACACCGTTTTCGAGAACCTCGAGCTGGCGCTCAAAGTCAACAAGGGCGTTTGGCGCAGCCTACTGCAGAGCCTCAATGGCGAGCAGAAGGACCGCATCTCTGAGATCTTGGACATCATCGGGCTCAAGGCCCACGCGAGCCAAGAAGCTGGAGCCTTGTCGCATGGCCAGAAGCAGTGGTTGGAGATCGGAATGCTGCTCGCCCAGAACCCGAAGGTGCTGCTGGTGGACGAGCCGGTTGCCGGCATGACCCATCAAGAGATGGATCGGACTGCGGAGCTGCTCAGCGCCCTGGCAGGTAAGCATACCGTCGTCGTCGTCGAGCACGATATGGACTTTGTGCGCAGTATTGCCCGAAAGGTCACGGTGCTGCACGAGGGCAGCGTTCTGTCCGAAGGCAACATGGATGAAGTCCAGAACGACCCCAAAGTGGTCGAAGTCTATCTGGGTGAGTGATGTTACAAGTTGAAAAGTTGAATCAGTACTACGGCCAGAGCCATACGCTGTGGGACGTAGAGGTCGATATCGACGATGGTGATTGCGTTTGCGTGATGGGACGCAATGGAGTCGGCAAGACGACGCTGCTCAAGTCCATCATGGGGAGCGTGTCCATCGAGTCGGGCAAAGTGAAGTTCGGCAAGAAAGAGCTATCGAAGCTGCCGCCGAGCGCTCGCGCCCATATGGGCATCGGCTACGTGCCGCAGGGACGTGAGATCTTCCCCCAGCTTACGGTCGAGGAGAACTTGCGCCTGGGGTTGCTGGCTCGCAGCGACAAGTTGCGAGAGATCCCAAAGCGCATCTTCGAGTTGTTTCCAGTATTGAAGGACATGCTGGGCCGGCGCGGTGGAGACTTGTCTGGTGGGCAACAGCAACAGCTGGCTATCGGGCGGGCGCTCGCCATCGACCCCAAGATGTTGATCCTGGACGAACCGACTGAAGGTATTCAGCCCAACATCGTGCAGATGATTGGTGACATCTTGACTCAGCTGAATGAAGAAGAAGGGCTGACCGTGGTGGTGGTGGAGCAGAAGCTCAAGTTCGCTCGCCGCGTCGGCAAGAAGTTCGTGCTGATGGATCGCGGACGCGTGGTCGCTTCCGGGCCGATCGGTGATTTGAGCGAGCAGCTGGTACAGAAGTACCTGGTGGTCTGAGCCAAGCCCCTTGGCGAACAGCGAAAGCTCCGGTAGGGACCGTAACCTATGGCGAGTCGTTGGCATGCCAAGCTGGATCTCGGGTTTTCCCATCGGAATGGCCACACTTGGGTGGACACTCAGGCTCATGAGGGGCCGCTCCGGATCCAGCGGGCGTTCTATCCCGAGGGCACCGACGCGCCGCATGTCTATGTATTGCATCCCCCGGGCGGCGTCGTCGCCGGTGACCACCTGAGCATTCGCTGTCGGACCCGCGCCGGGGCGCACGCTTTGGTCACGACACCCGGAGCTGCGAAGTTTTACCGCTCCCGGCAGCCTGATGCAGAGCTCAGCAGCGCTGCTTCGGATGTAGAAACCAGCGTCGCGGAGCAGCTACAGCACCTGCGCGTTGCTGCGGGCTCGACGCTGGAGTGGTTGCCCCAAGAAACCATCGCGTTCGATGGTGCTCGGGCCAAGCTGAAGACCCGAATCGAACTGGAGCCTGGTGCACAACTCGCCGCGTGGGACATCCTTTGTTTGGGGCGTCCTGGCAGCGCCGAGAGCTACCGCCGCGGCTCGTTGAGCCAGCGCCTGGAAATCGTCTCTGATGGCTCTCCTCTCTTGCTCGAGCGGGCTGCTTACGACGGCGGTTCTGCCATTCTCGATCAGCGCTGGGGGCTGGGAGGGCATCCGGTGAGTGGCACCTTTGTCTGGGTCAGCTCGCAGCTCGAGGGCGGCGAAGCTCGGCGCAGCGGAGGCGCAGAGGATGAGCTGTTGGGTGAGGTGCGTGACTCCATGGCCAAGATTGGAAGAGGCTGGCAGCTGGAAGCAGAGCAAATCAGCGCCAGCTGGCTGCGCACGTGCTTGGTCTGTCGTTACCTTGGCAGCAGCACCGAGCGAGCTAAGCAAGTGTTCACCGCTGCGTGGCAAGTGCTACGACCGCATTTGTTCGAGCGTCCGGCATGCCCGCCGAGGATTTGGCAGACGTAAACGTGGAGATAACAGATTAGGATACCGCCGTGGAACTATCGCCCCGAGAGAAAGACAAACTGCTGATATTCACAGCGGGCTTGCTCGCTGAGCGCCGCAAGCAGCGCGGCCTCAAACTCAACTACCCCGAAGCGATGGCGTACATCAGTGCCGCCATTCTGGAGGGGGCTCGCGATGGCAAGTCCGTGGCGGAGCTGATGAGCTACGGCACCACACTGCTGACGACGGATGACGTGATGGAGGGCATTGCCGAGATGATCCCGGAGGTGCAAGTCGAAGCCACGTTCCCCGACGGCACCAAGTTGGTCACAGTTCACAACCCCATCAAACCAAGCGGTGGCTGAAATGATCCCAGGTGAAGTCAAAACCAAACCCGGCAACATCGAGCTGAACGTCGAGCGAGCAACTGTCACTATCACAGTGACCAACACCGGTGACCGACCGGTGCAGGTGGGTTCGCACTATCATTTCTATGAAACCAATGAGGCACTGGACTTCGACCGGGAAAAAGCTCGAGGGTTTCGTTTGAACATCGCTGCCGGCACCGCCGTGCGCTTCGAGCCCGGTCAGAGCCGTGACGTCGAACTCGTGGCGTATGCCGGGGCACGTCGTGTGTTCGGTTTCAACGCGAAGGTATCGGGGGCGCTATGAGTCAGATCACACGACAAGCCTACGCTGAGATGTACGGGCCCACCGTGGGGGACCGCGTGCGCTTGGGCGATACCGAGCTGTGGATTGAGGTCGAGGAAGACCGCACGGTCTACGGTGAAGAGGTCAAGTTCGGCGGCGGCAAGGTGATCCGCGACGGCATGGGGCAGGGTCAAGCGACCAACGCCGAAGCCGTGGATTGCGTCATCACGAACGCTCTGATCGTCGACCATTGGGGCATCATCAAAGCTGACATTGGCATCAAGAACGGGCGCATTGTCGGCATCGGCAAAGCCGGTAATCCTGATGTGCAGCCCAACGTAGACATCGTTGTCGGCGCCGGCACTGAGGCGATCGCGGGCGAAGGGCAAATTGTCACCGCCGGCGGGTTTGACGCCCATATTCACTTCATCTGCCCCCAGCAGGTGGATGACGCGCTGATGAGCGGCGTCACCACCATGGTCGGCGGAGGAACTGGGCCGGCGGCGGGTACCAACGCGACTACGTGTACTCCGGGGCCTTGGTACATGCACCAAATGCTGCTGGCCGCCGAGGGGCTGCCGATGAACATTGGCTACCTGGGTAAGGGTAACTGCAGCGTCGAGGCGCCGCTGGTCGAGCAGATTGCAGCTGGGGCGATGGGACTCAAGCTGCACGAAGACTGGGGAACGACCCCGGCGGCGATCGATAACTGTCTCACGGTTGCTGACAAGCAAGACATCCAGGTTGCCATCCACACGGACACGTTGAACGAATCAGGCTTCGTGGAGCACACGATCCAGGCGTTCAAAGGGCGATCCATTCACGCCTACCACACCGAAGGCGCCGGTGGCGGTCACGCTCCCGACATCATCAAGGCCTGCGGATTGCCAAATGTGCTTCCGTCTTCCACCAATCCGACGCGTCCATATACGGTCAACACCGTGGACGAGCACCTGGACATGTTGATGGTTTGCCATCACTTGGATCCAGCGATTGCCGAAGATGTGGCGTTTGCGGAATCACGCATTCGCCGTGAAACTATCGCTGCAGAGGACATTCTGCATGACTTGGGTGCCTTCAGCATCATCGCCTCCGATTCTCAGGCGATGGGACGCGTGGGTGAAGTCGTGACGCGCACCTGGCAGACCGCTCATAAGATGAAGGTGCAGCGTGGTTCGCTCCCCGAGGATAGCGCTGAATCAGACAACTTCCGCGTCAAACGCTACGTTGCCAAGTACACCATCAATCCAGCGATCGCTCACGGAATGGCGCATGAGATCGGTTCTCTGGAAGTTGGAAAGTTGGCCGATATTGTGCTGTGGAAGCCGGCGTTTTTCGGTGCCAAACCATCGATGATCATCAAAGGCGGTATGATCATCGCCGCGCCCATGGGCGACCCCAACGCGTCCATTCCAACGCCGCAGCCGGTGCACTACCGCCACATGTTTGGTGCTTACGGCAAAGCCAAGGAAAAGACGTGTGTGACGTTCATCTCGAAGGCCGCACAGGAAGCTGGTATCGCACATCAGCTTGGCTTGCAGCGTCGCCTGGTCACCGTGCAGGGCGCGCGTCAAGCGATGAAAGACAAGATGATTCACAACAGCTACCAGCCGAAGATGGAAGTCGACCCGCAGACGTATGAGGTGCGGGCCGATGGACAGTTGCTGGAGTGTGAGCCGGCAAAGGTTCTGCCCCTGGCGCAGCGCTACTTCTTGTTCTGAGATTCAAGCATGCTGGAACTTACGCAGATAGCCGAGGCAGGCGAGGTGAGCGACTCATTGACGTTGCCGTATGAGACGCGCAAGAAGAGCCGCTTTCGCTGTGCTCTGGATTCAGGCACGGAGTGCGCATTGATCCTGCCGCGCGGCAGTTCGCTGCGGCAGGGGGACGTGCTTTCGGCGGAAGATGGCACACGTATTGTGGTGAAGGCGGCTGCCGAAACGCTGTCCTCAGTGTCGACGAGCGATCCCCTGCTGCTTACCAAAGCCGCATACCATCTGGGCAACCGCCACGTTCCGCTGCAGATTGATGCGGGCGTGCTGCGCTATCTGCATGATCACGTGCTGGATGACATGGTGCGTGAGATGGGGCTTAGTGTTGAGTGTCTGGACGCACCGTTTCAACCCGAGTCTGGAGCGTATGGTCGTCATGGCGGCCACGGTCATCACCACGACCACTGAGGAGCGCGCTCTAGCGCAGGCACGGGAGCTTGCGCTGCTCAGGCTCTTGCAGCTGGTCAGCCCCAGTTTTCCTGTAGGCGCGTTTGCGTACTCGCAGGGGCTAGAGAGCGCGATCAACAACGGTTGGGTGCATGATATGACCAGCAGTGAGCAATGGTTGGTTGGCCTGCTGAAGCACACTCTGGCGACGCTGGAAGTACCAATCATCCAGCGTTCGATGCGCGCCTGGGCCGCTGGCAACCTGGCGGGGATAGCGGAGCTCAGTTGTCTCCAGTTGGCCTGTCGTGAAGCGCGCGAGTTGCAAGAAGAAGATCTGCAGCTGGGGCGTGCCATGCTGCGAGCGCTGAGCAATCTGGGGGTGGAGCGGGCGGCTGACGCTCCGGCGGATACCACCTATGCTGTCGCTTTCGGGCTTGGGGCCACCCACTTCGAAATCGACGAACAGCAGGCGACCAGCGGTTTCTTGTACGCCTGGTGCGACAATCAAGTGATCGCGGCGAGCCGTCTAATCCCTTTGGGGCAAAACCAAGCGCAACGCGTACTGGCGAGCTGCTTGCAGCACATTCCAGGGGCGGTCGCCCGCGGTCTCCAGCTCGACGATGACGACATCGGTTTGACCGCGCCCGGGTTGGGCATGGCCGCTGCACAACATGAGACTCAATACGCGCGGTTGTTCCGTTCGTGACCTGATAGGAGATCAAAATGGCTAAGAAACAAGCTCTACGCGTCGGCATTGGCGGCCCGGTTGGCTCCGGCAAGACGGCACTGGTTGATTCTCTATGCAAAGCCATGCGTGACAAGTGGAACGTGGCCGTGGTGACGAATGACATCTACACCAAAGAAGACGCACAGTTTTTGATCCGCAGCGGCGCTTTGGATGAAGAGCGTATCATGGGGGTTGAAACCGGCGGCTGTCCGCACACGGCCATTCGCGAGGACGCATCCATCAATCTGGACGCGGTTGAGCGCATGACGCAAAAGTTCACGGGTTTGGACGTGATCTTCATCGAGAGTGGCGGCGACAATCTCAGTGCGACATTCAGCCCGGAACTATCTGATCTGACCTTGTACGTGATCGACGTCTCCGCCGGAGACAAGATCCCGCGCAAGGGTGGTCCCGGCATCACCAAGAGTGACCTGTTGATCATCAACAAGACGGATCTGGCGCCGTATGTTGGCGCCTCGCTCGAGGTGATGGATCGTGACGCCAAGAAGATGCGCGGGGAGCGGCCGTTCATCTTCACGAATCTCAAAGCCAAAGAAGGCCTCGACAAGGTTGTCGCGTTCATCGAGCGCGAGGGCGTCTTGGGCTGAGGTGTACGCCTCGCACACGCTTTGCTAGCCCTTGTATGAGCGGCAGAAGCAGCTGTCCGCCGCGGGGGACACTGTCGCAGGCGGCTTTTGAGGGCTGCTATCTCGCGTACGCTGTGCTGCCGTTTCGCGAGCGTTACGCTAGCACTGCTCTACAATTTGCACAGGCGCGGAAAAGCTGTGTGCCGCCTGGACAATCAGGCTGAACTGCGGGCGTTGGCACAAAAGTGAAGCGCCGACCCTTTTGGGGCCGGCGCTTCGTTTCTGAACCGAGGAGGAACGTCTGTGTGCGACGTTCAGCGGCGGGTAGCGGCTGAACGCCCCGTGAGCGAATGCCTCAGTGGATCCACTGCAGACCCAGCTTCAGCTCATTGCTCTTGTAGTCTTCGCCGTCGGCGACGAAGTTTTCGAGGCTCTTGTTCACGAACCCGATGCAGGTGTTGAAGTTGAAGCCCTTGGGAATGTAGTTCAAGTAACCCTCGATGATGGTCCAGTTGTCTTCCGCGCCACGGGTGGTGGCGGTCTGGAAGCGCACCAGAGGCATCAACTGCCCGGGGCCGATCTGGCCAGGGATCAGGTAGCTGAGCACACCGAACAGGTGGGTTTTCACGGGCTCATTGTCGCCGCTGAAGGAGTAGAAAGCGGCTTCCGCGTTCAGAGTGCCGGTGCCTTCTCCGAAGTTCTTCTCGAACAAGACGTCCGCGTTGAACATGGAGTAGTCGTCGGTCTCGAGCGTAACGGTGCCGCCCATGCCGTCGTCCGCGACCGTGTCGAAGCCCTTCTTGGTCTGGAAGCCAGCGCCGATAGCCAATACATCCTTGCCACCTAGGTAGGTGCTGTTGCTGTAGAAGCCGGGCTCGGGATTGATCAGGGCCAGGTTGATGCGGGTGGAGATCAGCGGTGTGGTGCTGGCATCAAACAGGTCGTAAACGCCAGCGTAGTACTTCAGGTGGCCGTCCATGATGTTGCCCCAGACCGTGAGGCCGTCGTTACGACCCGACGGGCCTTCGTGGGGGCCGATGGGCGGAGCGCCCGGCACGTACAGACCGGGATAATCCCAAGCCATCATGAACCAAGGGCCGCTGAAGTTGGAGCGGTCCGTCGCGACCAGCATGCGACCTGCCCAAACATTGAAAGCGTCGTGGAATCCAAGCTCCAGGATGGCGTCCATGATGCCCGCGTCACCGGTGATCGCACCGCCGCCGTAGCCGGCCACCAGGTTTGCGGTGTACCCGACCATGGGCATCAGCTTGCCGCTGAAGTGGAATTCGGCCACGCCTGTGCTGCCGATATCGCCCAGCCCCTCGGGGTCTTCAGGATCCTGCAGAGTGAAATCGATGCGACCCCAAACGCCAACGTTCACCGGATTCGGAGCCTCGGCCTCTTCGGCTGGGGCTTCTTCTTCCATGGGGGCAGGCTCTGCCATGGCTTCTTCAGCCATAGGCTCTGGCGCTGCTTCTGGTGCGTCCATTGGGGCCGTTTCGGTTTCGGGCGCGGGTTCTGCCGGTGCCGCCTCAGGTGCCTCCGGCGCGGGTTCTGCCGCGGGGGCCTCCGGTGCGTCGGGTGCAGCTGGTGCTTCGGGGGCAGCCGGATCACCCTGCGCCATCGCCTGACCGGCGTAGCCAAGAGTTACTAGGGCGACCAACGCGGTGGCGCATCGCTTGGTGAGAGACGACGCGTTTCCCCGTTCAAGCAAGTTGCTTATGTAGGGCATCGGATAAGTCCTTTTCATGAGTCCTTTTGAAGTCAAAGCAGAGGCGACCAGCCATGTGTCTGTGTCGCATCTGCAGCGCCAACCTAGGAGCGGCATGTTTCCGAGGTGTGTCCTCGGCATGTAAGTTGGGCTTCTATGTTTCCGATGCCACGTGGCGAAGTTTGATCACCCATCAGGGCTACATGCTCGCAACAGTAGATACTGAAACGCCACGCGTCGTGTGACGCGTGGCGTCGAAAACCAACCCACTCTGGCCAGGGTTGATCGCTATCGATGACTACGGGGTCGGAGCGGGCGCTGGCGTCGGCTTGGGTGCCGGAGGTTGCGGGGCGGCTTTGGGAGCTGCTGGCTGAGCTGGTGCTTTGGCGCCAGGGGAGGGCTTGGTGGGCGCGGTTCCTTTCGGCTTGCTCGAGCCGAAGTTTAGGTCGTCCGAAACCTTCTTGTCCGCGGGGGCGTCGGCGTTCTTGTCGCCGTCCTTCGCCCCCTTGTCGTTCGCGTCTGCCTTGGCCTGGACAGCTGCTGGTACAGCCCAGATGACCCGCCCGAAGCGCGAAGCCTTGTGGAAGTTGCCCTGCTTCAGGATCGGTGACCAGCCGACGCCGCTATTGTTCTGCATGGCGTACAAGTTGATGCGCCACTTTTGGCCAGCCTTCGGAGGAGCAGTCTTTGCCTTCGAAAGTGAGCTCCAGGGAAGCTGCAGCTCCACCGTGTAGCCCTTGTCCTTGTCTCCGGGCTTGTCCAACGTACCGTCAATGCTGACGGCGCTCTTGAGCTCCGAACTCCAGTCTTGGTGTCCAAAGGGACCTTTGTCGCCGCCGCGCGGTTTGTTGTAGTCGTCGAATTGGGAGTCGAAGACCAGGTTTTGCGGACCGACTTGGATCTCGTAGTAGTCCTTGTTGTCGCCGTCTCCGTCGGGGTCGATCATCAACTCGACGCAATCTTTGGTCCACAGGTGCGGATCTTTGGCCTTCTCGTCGAAGCCGCCAACTACGTCGCTGTCTTGGACTTCGAAACCGACGTACAGATACTTGTCATCCCACAGTAGCTTGGCAGAGCCTTGTACCGGCGACTTGTCGTCCTTGTCTCCGGTCGCGACGTTTACGAAGGGGCCAGTCGACGTCGCGTGGCTCCAGGCTTTGTCGTCCAATTTGCCGTCAATCTTGATGCTTTCGTCGGCTTCTAGCTGATGCACCTTGAGCTCTGGCACACGCGTGTTCGGGCGGCTCTTCTTACCCTTGACCCGAAGCGACGCGATCAGCGCGCGATCTTCACCGATTTGAGGCCCAGCCTTGATCGCCACACGCTGGCTACCTTTCCAGATGCCGGTCACGATCTTGATCTCGTCACCCTTGGCTCGCTTGGGCACCGTGAAGGTTTGACTATCAACGTAGACTTTGCCGGCTTTCCACTTGCTCGGCGGGTGCAGTTGTTCGTTGCCGCTGCCGCTGTCTCGCAGCGGGCCCACGTTGTCGATGTTCAGGATCTTCTTGTTCTTGGAGTCCATGATGTGGGTGAACAGCTTCCACCCATCGCCGGTTAGCGGCTTGTTGACCTTCCAGTACATCGTGAACTTGATCCGGTCGCCAGGTTTCACCGGACCCTGCTTCTTCATCTTGTAGCCAAGCAGGGTGATCTTGTCGTCAAAGTTGATATCCAGCTGCTTGATGCCAGCTGGAGCCTTGGACTTGATGTACTTGTCCAGAGTTGCGGACTTGTCGGTGTCCTTCTTGGCCTTCTTCGAGCCGACGCAAGACGTCGTCGAGATCAGGCTGACGAGTGCCAGCGGTGCTACCAGCACCATTAGTGCAGCAATCAAGCGTCTCATTGATTGTCCCTCCAAGCGGTTCAGACTTGTTTACTTTTTTCGGTTCTTCTTGCGAGCGGCGCGTGCCTGCTTGCGCTGATTCTTGCGCGCATTCTTCTCAGTGCGCGACATGGACTTCATTTTCGGGACCGAGCCGTCGGCGCCGGGCAGGCCCATACCCGGCATCCCTGGCAGTCCCATTCCGGGCATGCCCATACCCGGCATTCCGCCGCCTAGCATGCTTGGGTCAAACCCAGGGGGGAGCTTGCCGCTCTTCATCGCGCGTCGCGCGTTGCGCGCCATCGCCATGCCCTGCATGCCAGGGAGTTTTCCTAGCAGCCCCGTGTCTTGTCCAAAGCCGGACATCATCTGCTGCATGAACTGGAACTTCTGCACCAATTCATTGACTGCTTCGACGGGGGTGGCAGAGCCCTTGGCGATGCGCTGAGCGCGGGATGGCTCGCGCACCAAGCTGGCTGGGTCATTGCGCTCGAAGCGAGTCATGGATTGGATCATCGCTTCGATGCGGACCAGCTCGCCGTCGTCCAAATTCGCGCCTGGGGGGATCATGCCGCTCATGCCAGGCATCTTTTCGACCAGGTCTTTGAGCGAACCCATGCGTTGAATGGTCTTGATCTGGTTGAGGAAGTCGTCGAGCGTGAACTTGCCCGACATCATGCGCTTGGCGTCGTCCTCGGCAGTCTTCTTGTCGATGACCTCTTCGAAGTCCTGCATCAGGCCGACGACGTCACCCATGCCGAGGATGCGGCCAGCCATGCCGTCCGCCCGGAACTCTTCGAGCTTGTCGGTGGTTTCGCCCATACCGGCGAAGACGATGGGCGCCCCGGTGACTTCTTTGACGCTGATGGCAGCGCCGCCGCGCGCGTCGCCGTCGAGCTTCGTCAAGATCACACCGGTGATCTGCAGTCGATCATTGAAGGTGCGAGCCGTCTTGACCGAGTCTTGGCCGATCATGGCGTCGATCACCAAGTAGATGTTTTGCGGCTTGACCGAGGCTTTGATTTGCTCGAGCTCTTCCATCAACGGTTCGTCGATGGCGAGGCGGCCGGCGGTATCGTAGATGACCGTGTCGCAGCCGATCTCTTTGGCGTGGGCATCAGCGGCCGCCGCAATGTTGACCGGCGTTTCTCCGGATATGTTGAACACCGGCACGTCGATCTGCTGACCGAGGATCTGGAGTTGCTCAACGGCGGCCGGGCGTTGCATGTCGCAAGCGACCAAGAGTGGCTTGCGGCCTTCTGCCAGGAACTTGCGTGCGAGTTTGGCGCAGGTGGTGGTTTTACCTGCGCCCTGCAGACCCAGCATCATCACTCGGGTGCGCTGCCCAGCATCTGCGTAGACGATCGCCTCGCGATCGCTCTCCATCATTGCCTTCAGTTCGTCGTGGCAGATCTTGACGAACTGGTCCGAGGCGGAGACCTTATGGGTGGAGCCGTCGTGTTTGACGCGGGTGCGCACCGTCTGACCGACGGCTTCTTCCTCCACGCGCGCCAGGAAGCGCTTGACCACACCCAGCTCAACGTCTGCCTCGAGCAGGGACAAGCGCACCTCGCGCAGGGCGGGCTTGATGTTCTTCTCGTTCAGCTCAGACAAGCCGGCGAGGCGATTTTGCGCCTCTTGAAAACCTCGTTTTAGGGCATCAAACATGCGTGGGGCGTCTTAGCACAACCTCCGCCAGACCAAAGTGCCGCCGGGGGGGCGACGCCAAAAACCTGCCCCGCGGTGCTAATGTTGGAATTTATTGGTGTTTTGGCTTTAGGCTCAGCGCCAGCTGGTACACATCTCGCTTGGGCAGACCGCTGATCTTGGCTAGGTGCGTTGCAGCGTCTTTGGCGGAAAGTCCGCCCGCCAGCAGCTCTTGGAGCAACGCGCCGAGCTGCTCTTGGCTCATGCCCTCGGACTTCGTGGCGCTCGGATCCGGGGCGATCACCAGGGTGACCTCCCCCTTGAGCTCTTCGGTTCGCGAGTTTGCCCAGTGTGCGGCCAGCTGCACGCTGACTTGCTCGAACTTCTTGGTCAGCTCACGAGCCAGGCATATCTGCCGGTGAGGGACGAGCTCTGCCAAATCCGTCAGCAGTGCTGGGGTGCGTCCCGGGGCTTCGAACAGGATGACGGCTTCGGCGGTGCGCTGGATGCGCTCGAGCACCTGTCGCCGCTTGTCGCCCTTGCGAGGAATGAACCCCAAGAACAGGAAGCCGGAGTCAACCAACCCGCTCGCGGCGATGGCCGTCGTGACAGCGCTCGGTCCCGGCAGTGCGACGACCTTCAGCTCGCGCTCTCGGCAGCGGCGAACCAGGGCGGAGCCGGGGTCGCTCACCGAGGGCGTGCCCGCGTCCGTCAGTAGCGCCACGTCCTGCGCTTGCTCCAATCGCTGAATGACCTTGTCCAGCGTGGCTTCGCTGGCGTGGGCGTCCACGTGCAGCAGAGTTTTGCCGGTGATCCCCAGATGGCTCAGCAGGCCACGGGCGCGCCGCGTGTCTTCCGCAACCACCGTTGCCACTTGCTTGAGCGTGTCGATCGCCCGCAAGGTAATGTCACCCAAGTTGCCGATGGGCGTGGCAACGACGTAGAGCGTGCCGCTGTTTTCAGACTCGGGCGGGTTCACGTGACGTCAGGCTTGGGCCTCTTCACGCGTTACGGCGTCGCCCAAGCACTCGTACAAGAACTTGCGCAGCTTGCCGTTGATGCGTGCTTCCAGTTGCCGCACCCGTTCGCGTGAGACGCCGAACTCATCACCGAGCTGCTGTAGAGTTTGGGGTTCTTCGGCAATCATCCGCTTGTCGAAGATAATCAAGTCTTTGCCTGCGAGCGTGGTGCGGAAGGTGGCCAGATGTTCTCGCAGCATCTCCAGCAGCTCTCCATGCTCGACCAGACTGTCTGGGCCGTCGGCTGTGGAAGGCAACAGATCCAACCGAGACGTCTGTTTGCCCTCACCATCACCCACCGGAACGTCGAGCGAGGCATCATTGCTGCTCAGCCGCAGATCCATTTCCCGGACTTCTTTCTTGTCGACGTCCAGGCGTTTGGCGATCTCTTCATGGGTCGGCTCGATACCCATCGCGGCCAGGCGAGCGCGCTCTTTGTTCAAGTTGAAGAACAGTTTGCGTTGCGCTTGTGTCGTCCCCAACTTGACTAGACGCCAATTGTTGAGAATGAAGCGCAGAATATACGCGCGGATCCACCAAGCAGAATAGCTCGACAGTTTGACTCCGCGATGTGGGTCATAACGCTTGACCGCTTGCATCAAGCCGATGTTTCCCTCTTGCACGAGGTCCATCATGTTCTTGTGAGCGCGCTTGTATTCGTGGGCGATCTTGACCACCAGGCGCAGATTGCTCGTGACCAACTTCTTGGCAGCGTCCACATCACCGGTCTCGTGGTAGAGCACAGCCAGCTGGTGCTCCTCTTCACGGGTGAGCAGCGGGTGGCGCCGCACCTCGCGCATGTAAACCGCCAGCGGATCATCCGGGCGCGAGCGCTCGAGCGCGGTCTCGACTCGGATGATGGCGCGGCTGGAGCCTGCACCGAGACCACTGTCGTCATCCTCCGAGCTGTCGTCGCTGTCATCCTCGGGTCCGACGGTTTCTTCGGCCAGCGTTTCCGCTTCGACGTCCAGCACGTCGTCCGTCAGCTCATCATCATCTTCGCGCAGATCTTCGGCGCTATCATCCATCGGGCTCGCCTCCTCTGCTGTCGTCTCCACCACCAGAGGGGAGTGTTCAGAGCGCTTGGTTTTCTTCTTGCTCAATCGACAGCCTCAAGGAGTTAGAACGCGACGAGATGGCGGGTGGTTCCGGCTTCAGCCGCTCCGTCGGAGCGCCTGTTCGGATCTAGCCCGCGCGATGCTTCACCGCTAGACACAGCTCAAAGACGACACAGTGCGTCTGCTAGTCGAGAAGTCAACCGGCGCCTAGCCTAGTGGCCATCCGGAAAGCCCGCTTCGTCCTTCGGCCCGGCAGCGCCGCCTTCTGGCAGCGGCTGCGGCATCGGTCTTTCGGCCGGCGGCGCGCAAAGCCTTGGGCCTGTGTCCGGCGCCCGGGGCGTCTCAGCGGAAGTCGTCGCAGATCTCTTTGGTTGCACTC
>JBNLEN010000063.1:0-33828 GCA_050304975.1 Polyangiaceae bacterium | reverse complement strand
CCCACCGGGGCGGCGTCCGGCTCGCCGGCACACGCCGCCAGCAGGATCACCAACGCCATCACGACGGTCGTTCGGCTCACGCCGACTCCAGAGCGAGTTCGGCGGCGGTCACCGTGTTCGACATCAGCATGGCGATGGTCATTGGACCAACGCCGCCCGGCACCGGCGTGATCACCCCGGCCACCTCGCGTGCCGAGGCGAAGTCGACATCCCCACACAGCTTGCCGTTTTCATCGCGATTCATGCCGACGTCGATCACTGCTGCGCCCGGCTTGAGCCAATCCCCTTTGACCATCTTTGCGCGTCCCACAGCGGCGATCACGATGTCCGCTTCACGGCAACGCTCCTGCAGGTCTTTGGTGCGCGAGTGCGCGATGGTGACAGTAGCGCTCTCGTTCAGCAGCAGCGCGGCCACCGGCTTGCCGACGATGTTGCTGCGGCCGATCACCAGTGCGCGCTGCCCAGCCAGCGGCACTTCCGCCTGCTTTAGCAAGTGCAGACAACCGCGCGGAGTGCATGGCACCAGCCCGGGCGTTTTGGACCAAAGCGCGCCCACGTTCAGGGCGTGAAAGCCGTCGACGTCTTTGGCGGCGTCGATCGCCTTGAGCACTGGACCCTCATCCAACTGTGCTGGCAACGGCAGCTGCACCAAGATGCCGTCCACTTTGGGATCGGCGTTCAGACGCTCGACCAGAGCCATCAGCTGAGCTTGGCTGATGTCACTCGGGAGGCGATGCACTTGTCCGTCAAAGCCCGCCTTGTCAGCGGCTTTTTCTTTATTGCGCACGTACACGGCTGAAGCCTGATCGTCGCCGGCCAAGACGACGTGCAAACCAGGCTTGCGACCGTACTTTTGCGTGAACTTCGCCGCGCGTTCGGCGACTTCCTCACGGAGTGCCAGCGCGACTGCCTTACCATCTAGGACGTTGCCATTCAGAAAGCTTGCCACGCCCGGCTAGCTATCACTGAAGCTCGAAGATGACCAGCGTCAAGGCGTCGCGAGCGAGTGGAACCGACGCGTTGGTCGTGACCTGTTCGTGGGTGATCGTCAGCTGGACGTCCGCTCCTGGCAGAGCGCTGGCTGGTGAGTTGAACAAGATCGCCGCGCCACGATCCGACGTCGCTTCGACGGCATCTGTGTAGGTAGCCCCGGCGTCGTAGGCCACGATGCCGCCCGTCGGCTCGACGCTGACGTTGGCCAGCGCCTGCCCCGCCCCATCCACGAAGTGGATCAAAGCGTGGCCGCGGGTGGGATCGAGCGCGACGGGATTTAGCACCAGCCCCTCGCTGACGTCCGAGAGCACCCGGCGCTCCATCACTAACAACTGGGCGCCCGCTCCCAACTGAGCGATGCCTTGAATCGTGGTGATCAGGTCGCTGTCGCTGGACTCCACCCTGACCCAAACCGGCGGCTCTTGCAGCTCGATTTCGAAAGGGCCCTGCCCATCGTACTCGAGCTCGTTATCGCTGCCGTCGGGGCCTAGCCCGGCGATCGTGACTTCGTGGCCGTCCAGGTCCCCGACCTGGGCTAGGTCTGGGCTGCGGACGATGAGCACTTCACCGCTGAGCTGCCCGGCGGGTCCGCTGCCGGCGTCGCCGGTTGGAGAGCCCGAGGGCTCATCGCTTTTGCCGGCGCTGATCCCTCCCGAGACGACCGGAGCGCTGCACAACTCCTTGCCGCAGCGATCGCTGGCCGGCGGCGGTCGTTCGACTTTTTCCGAGGAGCAGCTCAGCCACAGCAGGGTGCTCGCCCAGACGCTCGCAAAACGCCAGGTCATGATCATGCGTGAAGTCTAGCTGCTCGTTGCCGCGGGGCCCACTTGCTGGCGCTGGCCCGATTGTTTGCGGGCTTGGTGCAGCCAAAAGGCGAGGCCCAGCATCGCCAAGCTGATCCACTGCGAGGTGCTCAGGCTCAGAAACCCGCCGCGGTCATCGCTGCGCAGGAATTCGAGCAAGAAGCGCACGCAGCCGTAGAGCGCCAAAAAGACCACCATCACGAAGCCGTCGTAGCGTTTGCGACCGTGCACGTAGAGAATGCAGAACGCCGCGATGGCGAACACTGCACCTGATTCGTAGATCTGCGTCGGATGTACGGGCAGCGAAGGCAGCGCCTGGTTGTCCAGTAGCCCTTCGCGGGCTTGCCATGTGCTTGCGGGGCTCCAACGGGGGAAACTCAGAGCCCAGGGTTGGTCGCTGGGTACCCCGAAGCAGCAGCCGGCAAGCAGACAGCCCAGACGCCCGAAGCCCATGCCGATGGGCACCATCATCGCGCCCATGTCGATCGCCTTGTAGAACGGAAATCGGTCGCGTTTGAACAGCCACCAGGCGCCGAGGCTGGCGCCAATCAGACCGCCGTAGAAAACGAAGCCGCCAGAAAAGATGTTCGCCCAAGCGAAACAGTCGGCTTGGCTCGGGTGGCAGACGTTCTTGGTTGCGTCCCAGATCCCCTGATAGCGCTCGCTGGCGCACTCCGCCTGGGTGATTTGCCAGTCGACCAGACTGGGGTCGGTGCACATGTGCACATAGTCCAGCAAGTGGCCGTCCGCGAAGACGTGCAGCACTCGGGCCCCGGCGAACCCGGAGATCAACGACAGCAGTCCCAGATCTACGATCACGTCCGGATTCTGCCCCACGCGTTTGGCCCAGAGCGCGCCCATCGTGGTGGCGAACACGAAGCCGACCAAGATCAGGATGAAATAGCTAGGGGCGACAGTGTCGAAGATCTCGAACAGTTGCCCGTGCATTCGCTTTTCCTGCTGGCTCGCGTAGGTTGGTGCTTGGCAATCCTGGTGAAGTCAGGCGCCGTTGGCGGGGGCTTCGGCAGGCTTGCCTTCGCCGCTGGAAGCGCGACTGGAGACGAACATATCGACAGCCATCAGACCGACCCCTACGCAGATACAGACATCTGCGACGTTGAACGTTGGCCAGTGACGGGTGATGTGCCAGCCGTCGTTGAGGCTGCGGATGATCTCGTTCATGGTTTGGACCCAATCAGCGCGGTAGTCGATGAAATCCACGACTTTGCCTTTGGTGATGCGGTCCGCCAAGTTGCCCAGAGCTCCCCCGAGTACGAGCGGTAAGCCCCACCTCAGTGCGGTCTGTTTGGGCCCGACCTTGCGGTACAGAGACACGATGAAGAGCGCCGCCACGCAGCTGATCATGAGAAAGAACGGCTTGCGCCAGAAGTCGGCCTCATCGCTCAGCATGCCGAAGGCTCCGCCCTTATTGTAGGCCAAAGTGAACGTAAGCCGGTCCTCTATGAGGACGATGGACGGTGCGCGCCGCGGTAGCTCGCTGAGAGTGATCTCCGCCCAAGCTTTGGTCACTGCGTCCAGCACCAAGCCGATCGCCGCGACTACGCCGAAGAAGATGAAGCTCGGCCCCGAATACGGCGCTTCGTCCGCGGGACCCAAGTCCTGCTCCGGCTCGTCGAGAGCAGCTTCGTCGGAAGTGTCGTCGGAAGTGTCGTCCGCGAGTTCATCGGCAGCGTCCGCGTCGGGAGCGTCGTCGAACTCGTCAGAGGCGTCCGCTTCAGGCGAGAGCTCCGAGTCTGGCGCGTTGGAAGTATCCGTCTCGTCTTTCTGATCGTCTGACACCAGTTGCTCTCGTCGCTCGTCGTTTTGGGCCTAATGCGCTCTGCCCCCATCGGGAGCCCTGCCGGCCGTCAATTCCTGGCGTTGCCGGCCATTTTGCCGCGTGACTTAAGGCGCACGCTCGCAGGTTGCGCAACACCGAACATGCGTTTAGTATCGGGCCGTGGCGGCGTCAATTGGATCTCCCCCTGGCCCGAGTATCCCCTCCCCGGCCCCGTGGGACTCCGGTCCGCGCGGCGTTGGCGCGGTGGCAGCTGAGTGGTTGGCATCGGGACGGGTCAGGCCGTGTCTGGCATTGGAGCAGCTGATCCCTCCACGGCAGGCACAATCAGTACCCCTGCCTGAGGCGCTACATCCGAAACTTCGGGCGGCGCTGGCTCAACGCGGCATCCAGGAGCTTTATTCCCACCAGGAGCAAGCGATTGATGCGGCCCTGGGAGGACAGCACGTCGTGATCGCCACCCCCACCTCGAGCGGCAAGTCGCTCTGCTTTCACCTGCCGGTATTGCAGGCGATCGCAGAGCAGCCCGACGCCAGCGCCCTGTATCTGTACCCGACCAAGGCACTCAGTCGGGATCAAGAGCACAGTCTACAGACTCTGGTGGCTGAAGCGGAAATGCAGGTCGGGGCGATGGTCTTCGACGGCGATACCCGGGCCGACGCGCGCCGCGCGGTGCGTGAGCGCAGCCGTATCGTGCTGACCAACCCGGACATGCTGCACGCGGGCATCTTGCCCAATCATTCGAAGTGGGCGTCGCTGTTTGAGGGGCTGCGCTACGTGGTTTTGGATGAACTGCACACCTACCGCGGCGTGTTCGGCTCGCATATGGCTCACGTGCTCTCGCGGCTGCAGCGTATCGCCCGCTTTCACGGCAGTGACCCGCAGTTCATCTGCGCGACGGCGACGATCGGCAACCCCAAGGAACACGCGGCGCGCTTGCTCGGTTGCGACCCTGAGCGAGTCACCTTGGTGGACCGCTCCGGAGCGCCCAGCTCGAGCCGCCAGGTGCTGCTCTACAACCCTCCCATCGTCGATGAGGCGCTCCAGCTTCGAGGCAGCGCGCTCAAGCATGCGGTGTCCCTCACCGCGGATCTCGTGCGGGCGAAAGTGCCCACCATCGTGTTCGGAGAAAGCCGAAACAGCGTTGAGATCATGCTCAAGTACCTGCGTGAGCGCTGCCGGGACGTGGCGGGTCCCGATGCCATCATGGCCTATCGCGGCGGCTATCTCCCGGAAACTCGGCGTGCCATCGAAGCGGGACTGCGGGACGGTGAAATCTTGTGCGTGGTAGCGACTAACGCGCTCGAGCTCGGGATTGATATCGGCGACCTCGATGCGGTGGTGTGCGTGGGGTACCCAGGGTCGGTGGCCTCCACCTGGCAACGCTTCGGCCGCGCCGGGCGCCGTGGGAGCACCAGCATTGCGCTGCTTGTGTGCACCAGCCGCGCCCTGGATCAGTTTCTGGCACGAGAGCCCGAGTACTTGCTCCAGGCAGGTGCAGAAGAGGCGCGTATCGATCCATCCAATACGGAAATCCTGATCCAGCATCTGAAGTGCGCCACCTTCGAAGCGCCGTTCGAGCTGTCGCCTCCGGGATCCAGACCAGCTTCTCCAGAGGCTGCCGTGGGTGAAAGTTACGCCACTCTCGACGCGGAAAGCACGCGCGATGCCCTAGAGTACTTGGTGGACCAAGGACTAGTTCACGCTCGGGGTGGGCGCTACTTCTGGGCCGGCGAAGCCTATCCCGCGAGTGCCATTTCGTTGCGCATGATCGGTTGGGATAACTTTGTGATCATCGACCAAGACACGGACAAGACCATCGCCGAGCTGGACTGGCGCGCGACCCACACGATGTTGCACGTGCAGGCAATCTACCAGCACAACGCCGAGCAGTATCAGGTTGAGCGGCTCGACTACGACAACCACAAGGCCTACGTGCGCAAGGTGGTTCCGGACTACTTCACGACCGCCCTCACCTACCGTGACGTCGAGGTGATTGAGGAGTTCGATACCGCAGCGTGCGGCCAAGCTCGAATCGGCTCGGGCGAAGTCAAAGTGATTGAGAAAGTCACTGGCTACAAGAAGATCAAGTATTTCACTCACGAGAATGCCGGCTACGGTGACGTGCACCTGCCTGAGATGCAGATGCACACCACGAGCTTCTGGCTGACCCTGCCCGAGGCACTGGTGCAGAGCTACGGCGTGAGTCGCGCGAGCGTGATTGAAGCTTTGCGCGGAGCGGGGAGCGCCTTGGAGACCGTGTCAACCCTAGCGCTGATGTGCGAACCGAATGACATCAATCGAACTCTCGGTGATGGTTATGAGCAGGACACCCTGCCTGGTCGCAACGCGGAAAAGCGCGGCGGTAACGAACCGACGTTGTTCCTCTTTGACGCGCAGCCAGGCGGAGTCGGACTCTCGCCGCGCATCTTTCAGCGCGCTGCGGAGCTGTGCGAGCGAGCACTCGGCTTGATTCAGTCGTGCCCCTGCGTCGCCGGATGTCCTGCTTGCATCGGTCCAATGGCAGATCCCCCGAGGAACACCGCGGGGCAGACGGCTCAAGGGGACGATGAACCGCCCGAAAGCAGCCCGCGCCCGGTCGCTTCAGGGGCCCCCCGACTAAAAGCCAGGAAACAGCTGGCTGCCCAGATCCTGCGAAGTTGTGCTGACCCAGGCGGGAAAATTTCACCGCTGAGATCCTCTGTGTGAAGGCTTTGTCGTTCGCGCCCCGGTGCACTGGCCGCGCCGCTCCGGATGAGATTGCGTAGCGGCGGCAATCACCCTAGCTTTGCTGGGTGCATCTGAAGCCAGTGCGTCTGAGCCGGGTTCAACTGAGCCGACTTCATCCGAAGTGGTCGCGTCGCCTGCGCCTGCTCGCCGTCGCTGGCCTGCCGCTGCTCTTCAGTGCGTGTGTTGGCGACCGAGTGCTGCAGCGCTCCTTGCCCACCGACGAAGACGAAGAAGTACTGATCGTCGACGAAGACGCGTCCGCGCCGGTGTCTGATGCCGGCAGGCTGGAGGCGGATCCCCACTCGCTACGCTCGGTAGATCCCAACCACGGCCCCTTCACTGGTGGGCAGACCGCGATCATTCGCGGCAACGGTTTTTCGAGTGAAATGCGGGTTTGGTTTGGCAGCAAAGAGCTTCCTTCCAGCGCCGTTCTGCCGGTGGATCCCCAGCGCGTGCAAGTTGAGGTGCCGGCCGGATCGGCGGGCATGGTGGATGTCGTCGTGCAAGTCGGCGATGACGAGTCCACCCGGCGTGAGCTTTCGGACGGGTACGAATATGACACGTTCTTCCTGGAGCCCGCCGGAGGGCCCGTCACTGGCGGTACGATTGTCACCCTCTTCGGCGACGACACCGGCTGGACGAGCCGCAGCGAGGTGACGATTGACCGCAATCCTTGCGAGGTGCTGGAGGTGCGCAAGCCGGCGGGTGAGCCAGAAGAGATCGACTGCCGAACACCTCCCGGTTCGCCGGGCAAAAAGGTGGTGACGGTCACAGCTGCGGACGGTGATTCAATTTCCGTCAACGGCGCGTTCACCTACGCCGACACGGCGTCGACCTTCGAAGGCGGCCTCAGTGGTGATGCGCTCGACGATCGACTCGAAGTCCAAGTCTTGAATGGCTACACGGGGGACCGCCTGCAGGGAGCCTTCGTTGTCGTGGGGGCCGAGCTGGATGAAAGCCGTATCGCCCAAACCAATGCCAGCGGGCTCGCGGTATTTGAAGACACCTTCGAAGCGCGAGAAACAGTCACCGCGGGGATGCCCTGCATGCAGCCCGTGACGTTGGTCGACGTGCCGGTGGACAGAGTCACCGTCTATCTCGAGCCGATGCTGGTCCCCGAATGCATCCCCCCGCTCGATGAAATTCCCCAGTTGGGCGGCGGCGGCGGGCCTGCCCCATACAACACCATCAACGGGGAATTGGTTTTCGGCTTCGGTGTGGAGTTCAAGCGCGGCGGCTGGATCAACGTTCCAGTGGCGGCGTTGCCTGGCGAAACCCAGGTGGCGTATGTTGGCGAACTGGCGAGCAGTTCGCGCGCGGCGTTTCGCCTGCCCAATCGCGTGGATGCGACGACGCCAGACGAAGGGGGGACGCTTGGCTACAACTTCAGCTACGACACCCGCCGGACTGGAAATCTGACGCTCTACGCGCTGGCGGGCCTGGAGACGGATGGCCCTTCGCGCAAGTTCACCCCCTATGTGTTGGGCCTGCTCAAGGGTGTCGAAGTGGGATCGGATGAACGCTCCTTCATTCCGATGAACATCACCTTGGACCATGCGATCTCGTTGGAGGTCGACGGTCCGCAGCTGACTTCCCGAGGTCCCGACCGGGTGAGTATCGAGCTGTCCTTGAGGATGGGACGCTCGGGCTACGTGCCCCTGCCTCAGACCAGTCGTATGGTCTTGCTACCCAGCGCTTCGCCAGTGGAGTTCGTTGGGGTTCCGCAGCTGAGCCAGGCGCTGGAGGGCGCACAGTACGTGTCTTCCGTGCGTGCCGTCTCCGGAGGAGATGCGCAATTGCCGTGGTCCGAGTTGGAATCCGTGGCCACGCGTAGCAGCGACACGCTCGTGCCAATCCGCAACTTCGTCGAGGTTCCCCAGTTGGTCAGTCCTGCGTTGAACGGGGCCTGGGACGGCAGCACCCTGAGTGTCGACTGGGCTGCCGGCGGCTCCCGGGTCGACCTGCTCGTCTTCCGAATCTCAAGCCCGGCGGGGGCCCGCGCGTGGACGGTGATCGCTCCCGGAGACAAACGAGATCTTCAGCTGCCCCCCCTGGCCGAATTGCCGGAGCTTGGCCTCCCCCCCGGACGGGTGGAGCTGCAGGTGAGCGCCGCCCGCATCAACGACTTCGACTACGCAACCCTGCGTGAGCGACAATACGGAACCAACGGTTGGACCGCTTACGCCAGGGATGTTTTTCCGGCATACCTGCCTTGATGTTTTCGTCACCTCGTTGCCGGGTGCTGCCGCTGGTGTTGGCGCTGACCGCCTGCGGGTTTGATCGCGCGGATCGCTGGCTGAAACCTCCGCCCGAAGAGCAGCGCGACTGCGAACTCGGCGCCGAGCGCTGTCTGCTGAACAAGGTCGAGCGTTGCAGCGTCACGCGCGATGGCGTCGATTGGGTCGAGCAGCGTGACTGTGGTGAAGATTTGATCTGCGTGCCTGAGCTGGCCGCCTGCGCGCGGTGCACCCCTGGCGAACGTCGTTGCGACGGCCAAGTTCCCGAAGTGTGCAGTGCTGATGGCGAAGACTGGGAACGCATGAACGAGTGCGACGGCGAAGCGGGATTTGCGTGTCGCAACGGCAGCTGCCGAGATCTGTGCGTCGCGGCAAGGCTGCGTCGCAGCAATGTTGGCTGCGAATACTGGGCTGCTGATTTGGACAACGCATTCATCAGCAACGATCTGAACGCCGCCGAACAACAGTTCGCCTTGGTTATCAGTAATCCCCAACCGGACGTCACCGCCAGCGTCACAGTCGAGCAGGATGACAGCGCCGTCGGTGAGCCGAACGAGCCGATTGTGCTTCTGGAAGAGCGCGTAGCCCCATACAGCCTGCAGGTCTTTCCGCTCGGGCCCCGAGAGGTCGACGGCTCGCCCCCGGGTGAATACAACACCGGGTCTCACACCGCGCTGACGCGGGCGGCTTATCGCGTGCGCAGCAGCGTCCCGGTGGTCGCCTTCCAGTTCAATCCGCTCGACAATGTGAACGTCTTTTCGAACGACGCCTCCTTGCTAAAACCGGTTGAAGCACTGATCGACGACGCCTCCGGGGTAGCGGATGGCTACGTCGTGCTCGGCTGGCCGCAGACGATCGCCATCACCGACGATCCGAATACCAACTTTTCGTCGACGGATCCGAACGAGCTGCGCGCCTTTTTGACGATCGTTGGCACTCGCCTTCAGACGACAGTGCGGATCACACCGAGTGCTCGCATCCTCGGTAGTGAGGATATTCCTGCTACCGACGTTGGTGAGTCGCTGGAGCTGCAGATCAATCCGTTCGATGTGATCAACCTGGAAACTGATGACTTCAATGCGGACTTCACCGGGACACTGGTCGGCTCCGATGCTCCGATTGTTGTGTTCAGCGGCAGCGAGGCCAGTGACGCGCCATTCTTCGATGAATTGGCTGACCGCAAGTGTTGCGCGGACCACCTCGAAGAACAGCTGGACCACATTCGCACCGCGGGGCAGCGGTTTGTAGCGCCGGTCGCGTTCAACCGCAGCCTGGCGGTCGCCAATGCAGGAGGTGACATCGGCGTGGTGGCTGCTCCAGAAACCTTTCGCGTGATTTCCGCGAGCCGGCGTCCGGTTCAGGTTCGCACCAGCTTGGCCGGCAAAGACAAGGAGTTCGAGTTGCAGACCCTGGGGAGCTATCGGGAGATCCAGACCTCGCGCGACTTCCTGCTCGATAGTGATGGTCCGGTGATGTTAGGCAACGTTTCTCCGAGTCAGCTGGCCGCAGGAGTGCCATCGGGTTTTCCTGGTGGTGACCCAAGCTTTCTGATCATTCCACCGGTAGAGCAGTACCGTGCCGACTACGTATTTCTGACTCCGGACTCTTACGCCTTCGACTTCCTGCGGATCATTGCCCCACCTGAAGCGACGGTCATCTTGGATGATACTCGGATCGAGGACATCCCAAGTTGCACCAACGGCAACCCTGAGGGGGTGACGCAGACCCTTTCGTCCGCGGATCAGAAGGACTTCACGGTGTACCGTTGCCAGCTCAGCTTTCCGAACATCGATCCGGCGACGGACGCGGATCAGTTTCTTTCGGATGGCGTGCAAAATGACGGAGTGCACCGCATCGAGAGCGACCAACCGATCGGCGTGTTGGTTGACGGTTTCGACAGGAACGTCAGCTACTCATACGCCGCGGGCACGGAATTGATGCAGATCGTGCCGCGCTAGAAATCAACGGGGATTGGGCGTCGCCGCTTGTGAGTTGACCCGGATCACGCCCAGCACTAGCCTTCCAAAGGTGACGACGAAAGTGCGGGCGCGCGTGAGTTTATGCGTCGGGGCGTTGCTGGCGGGCGCCCTGCTGGCCTGTGGGGGCAGTGAGCAAGCGCCGCAGCAACCATTGGCGCCTCAGCCCTCGGTGGCTCCGGCGCCAGCCCCAGCACCGGCGGCGAGCGTTCCCGTGGCCCCGGCGCCCAGCGGTAGCATGTCCACGCCGGCCGCGATCGCTTTTCCTTGCCAAGTGGACGCTCAGTGCATGGCGCACCGCTGCAACACAGCGGTTGGCAAATGCGCCTGGCCGTGCCAATCCAACGCCGACTGCAACCCGGGCTTCCAATGCCTGGCGCCCTATTGCATGCCGGGTGGCGCCACTCAGTAGGCATTTGGCTGGCAGGTTGCCGTGCGTGGTCGCTTCCTATTGCTCTCGGACAGCCGACGCATCAGCCCGAGTTTGTGGTACAGGAAGGCGGCATGTTGTCGGAACAGCAATATCTCGAACGCGCGTCATCCGAGCTGCAGCGTTTGATGACGGCCTTGGATGAACTCGAAGATGAGCTCGAGGCGGAGCTCGCCAACGACATTCTGACCATCGAATTCGAGGATGGTTCGAAGTTCGTCGTCAATAGCCATCGTGCGGCTCGCCAAATTTGGATGGCGGCGGGTCGCTCTGCCTGGCATTTCGACTACGCCGTCGACGCGGGCGAGTGGCGTGCCAGCAAGCAAGATGAAGAACTGTGGGCGAGCCTATCCGCGCAGCTCAGTCAAAAGCTCGGGCGCAAGGTTGTGCTATCTCAATAGCTCTAGACTCGAGAGCAAGGGCTGGGGCGTCTCGTATGCGCTGGAGATAGCCGCGACTCCGTAAGCGCCACACTTGGCGCAGAGTTTGGCTTGCTCCGTCCCTACCCCTCCCAATGCATAGACCTTGGCGTTTGGAGTGGCCCGCGATTGCCGGGTCAGCGTGGGCAGGCCCAACGGAGAGAGTCCCTTGCGCGAGCTGAAGATTGGCGCCAACAGCAGTGCGTCGGCCTCGGTATTGGATTGCACTTCGTGGGTTGCCGCTGAGACCCAACAGCGCATCCCGCGCGCGGCAAAAGCCCTCCGCGCATCGGCTACCACGAGGCTGGCTTCGCCTAGGTGCACGCCATCGGCGCTCAGTAGCCAAGCGAGATCGATCCGGTCATTGACCAACAAGCGCTGAGCGTAGCGGCGAGTGAGTTCGCGCAGCCGCTGCCCCAACTCGAGCCGGTCCCGAATGGGTAGACCGGTGTCGCGCAACTGGACCGCAACTGTGCCGGGCCTAGCCAGGGCGCACAGGGTCTGCATGCGACTGACAGTGACGTCGGCGCCGTAGCTTTGGGCATCGGTGATCGCGATCAGCCTGGGCGCGTGCATCACGTTACGACCTCAGCCAAAACCACGCGAACGCGACGGCGGCTCCCAAGATGGCGCCGCCGCTGTCAGCGTACCAATCAGCCCACTCAGCACTGCGAAATGGCAGCAGCGATTGCCACAATTCCAACGCGGCTCCGGCAGCAGACGACAGCAGCGCGCAACTGCCCAGCTGCTTGAGCAGCGCATTCCACGGCGGGCCCTGGACGGACACGTAGGCAGCGACGAGCAGCAGCGCCAAGAGTGCGAACGCAATGAAGTGCATCGTCTTATCGCTCACTTCCGGTCCCGGGGGCGCAGGCATCGGAATTGAGCCCAAGACGAATATCAACGCCAGGTAGGCGAGCGCAGCGATGCGCGTCCAGCGGCGCCAGGCCACGGACTGTCCGCTTGTGGAGCTGCTGGAGACCACCTCTCCTCAGATCGTTCCGGATAGAGGGCTGGAGGCGGAAGCGTAGCGTTTCATTGGCATCCGTCCGGCCAGATACGCTGTGCGACCTGCGTCGATGGCCAAGCGCATCGCGCGAGCCATGGCGATTGGATCCTTCGCTTGGGCAATCGCGGTGTTCATCAACACGCCGTCGCAGCCCAGCTCCATCGCGACGGCTGCATCACTCGCCGTGCCGACGCCAGCATCCACTATGACGGGGACCTTGGAGTGCTCCAGGATGATCGACAGGTTGTGAGGGTTGCGGATGCCGAGGCCGCTGCCGATCGGGGCCGCGAGCGGCATCACTGCGGCGCAGCCGACGTCCTCCAGCTTGCGACAGATAATCGGATCATCCATGCAGTAGGGCAGCACGGTGAAGCCCTCTTTGACCAGCGTCTTGGCCGCCTCGAGCGTTTGTTCGTTGTCGGGGTAGAGTGTCTTTTCATCCCCGATGACTTCCAGTTTGACGAGATCGGCGATGCCTAGCTCTCTTGCCAGGCGCAAGGTTCTGATGGCCTCTTCCGCCGTGTAGCAACCTGCGGTGTTGGGCAAGATCGTCCAGCGGCCGGACGTGACCAGGCTCATCATGGACCCACTCGAGCGATCCTTCAGATCGACTCGTCGCAAGGCCACGGTCACCACCTCCGCGCCGGATTCCGAAAGCGCCGCCTCAGTTTCGGCAACGTCCTTGTACTTGCCCGTGCCCACGAACAGGCGTGAATGAAATTCGTGATTGCCGATGCGCAGCGGTTGATCTGTCATGGGGCGGACATAGCAAACGCCTCCTGGCCGGAGCAACGTTCACGGAGCGGGCCGCCAGTTCAGGCCCGCCCAGCCGCGGCTAGCAGGGATGCCGGGCCAGCCACCGGCTAGCGAAGTCAGGGCGAAAAGCCCGCTTTTCGACCCCTGGTGCCGCCAGCGTCCACCGTGCAGGCGAACACGTCCGTGGCGACCACGACGCATAGATCGTCTTTGTCATTGCGGGTGTGCACCTGCGTGCCTGCGAGCCGCAAGGCTTTGATTTTGGTGACGGACAGCCCTACCCCGTTCGATGCGACGTGCAGCGTCATGGTTTTGCCTTCAGGCAGGTGTTGCCAATCGCCCTCGGCTTTGGCTTCTGCCAGGCTGAGGGCCGCCTCCAACTCTTGAGCGTTCATTGCCCAGCGGTTTGGCACCACCTCTCGCTGGCGTCAAGCCAGAGCCCATCCGGAAAAAGGAGGGGCACCAAGGCCACAGCAAGCCAGTGGGAGCGGGTCGCTGAGCGGCCTACACGCTCAGCTCTTGCGTCGCGGCATCCAACGTCACGAATTGGTAGCCGTCGCTGCGCAGCGTCTCAATCACGGCATCCAGGGATTCCAGCTTTCGCTTGAGTGGAACGCGCAGATCAGGCTGCACTTCGGCGAGCCCTGCTAGCCCATCATCTTCGTCGAGCAGATCGATGCCGTGCAGTTCGAGATTTATCAACTCGAGCCCGCACAGCGAGCGCGCCATCCAACGCGCTGCTGTCGGACCAAACAGGTTGATGCTGGTACCGATGAACGGCAGCCTTAGCCAAGGGGTCGTCTGCATCGGGACCTCGATGATGCCATCTCCGGGACGCCAGTATGGCCTTCCAACTCGATAGGGTCTCGTTGGCGCGGACAACACACGCGGGTCATCGATCAACGACGCTGAGCGCTTGCCCAAGGCGCCCTTGCCGACAATCGCGGCCACTTTGGCCAGGTAATATGGGGGACAAGGAAAAACCGACGAGCTGTAGCGCAGGTCGAGTTCAGACAGCACAGCGTAGAGCGCGTCGGTTGTGGTGTAGCCCGGTGCACGAAAGCCTCGGGGGCGCACTCCCAGATGTTGTTCGAAGGTGTTCTGTGCCGCTTCAACCTGGCGTCGCATTTCCGCGGGGCGGAGTCTAGTTAGGTCATAGCGGTGATCCTGGCTGTGGTTACCCAACTCATGGCCGAGCTCGAGCATTTCGCTCAGCCCCGAGCATACCGCAGGACGCTCCAGATCGCGTCCAATGGCGAACAGCGTCAGCGGCATCTGATGGCGCCCTGCCCAATCCCGAAGCCTTGCCAAGGCTCGATCGTAGACCGCAAACGGATCGATCTGCCGCTGCTGGGACAGCCCGTGAATTGCCGCATAGTTGGGGATTTCGTCCAGGTCCACGGACACGGCGCAGAGCTTGTTGCGCGGCTGAATCATGCGTGCTCACTCACTTCCGCAATGTCCCGCGCAAGATCCGCTCCCGCTCTGCGTCGATCGCTGGCTTTTGCCCACAGGCGCCGTGCTCGCATAAGCGCTCGGCCTGTGTCACGGCTTTCAGCGCTTCGGAAGACAGTTTGGCCCGCTGAGCGGCGCGGGCGACGCCGAGCCAGTTTTGTGCACTTGGAATTCTTTTGGCGTGATTGCGGTAGGCCTCGAACGCCAGCGTGTGAGCGCCGCGGGACTGGTAGCTCTGTCCGACTTGGAATTCCGCGTGGGCACAGCGGCGGTTGTCGACGCATTGCGCGTCGAGGAATGCGTGGCTTGCCCGCTCGTGTTGCTCGACCGAGAGAGTGGCGCCCACCCGCAGCAGCAAGCTGAGGCACGACGCACCGGCCGAGGTGCGCGGACAATGCGCGAGCAACTCACTGAACGCCTCCTGCGCACGGCCTTGCGCTAGGTAGAGCCAACCGCGAGCGGTGGCCAACCGTTCTGTGCTGGTCAGTCTGCTGGCCACCTCTAGGTGTTGGGCGGCTTCGTTCAGGCACTGCTGTTTGCGAGCAGCGCAATGGGCGCTGTCGTCGTGAACCGCTCGCGCCAGAACCTCGACAGCTAGGAGTAAGCCGTCGGCCTGCTCTGGCGCGCGGCGTGCCGCCTCGAGCGAGTAGTCGATGCGTTTTGGCACGCTCTTGCTGACCCGCGCGAGTTCCAGCAACACAGGCGCTCCCGACTCGCCCCTGGGCACGATGCGACTAGCGTCTCCGGGCGCCCAGCGCAGAGCCAGACGGACTGCTTTGCGGGTGAGTTGGGGTTCGCTGACAATGGCTTCGCGCAGCGTGACCAACGCTTGGTCTGTAGCGCCGCGGCGCTGCAGCACTCCAGCGAGCAGCAGATAACTGCGCCCACCCTTGGGATCTCGACGCAACGAGGCATTAATCCAACGAATGGAATCGGGCCGTCCCGATGCAGCGAGGGCGGCGCCGCCCAGTCGCAGCAGGTGGGCGTCACCAGGGTGCTGGAGCAGCGCGTCCGACAATTGCTGGAAGAATCGGGGACTCTTGAGATCTTGGCTGAGGCGTTTGCGGCAGTCATGCGGCAGCTCTTTCGGCAGGACGCTGACTAAGACCGCCGAACCAGCGATCAATGCGGCGAGCCCGTAGCTAGCCCAGGGGGCTCGGACCCACTTACGCTCACCACCTTGATGCTTGCGCGTAGCCCAAAGCGACGCCAGCATGACGATCAGCGGCAGCACGACTCCGGGAACTTCGAAGCCCAAATCAAACAAGTTTTGAATCGTCAGCACGACGCCTCCGGCGTAGAGCGTGAGCCTGCTGTTGTCAGATCGGCGTAGCAGCCGCCGTGGATCCAAGGCGGCTGCCAGAGCGAGCGCCGCGACGCCTCCGACAACGATCCCCCAAGCGGCGGCCCACGACAGCGGCCAGTTCTCAGCCGACGGGAAAACCGTGTGGAACGCATTGCCACTGAAGCGCGACACTTCTGCGCTGAATCCGCCGGGGCCGACTCCGACCCAGGGGTGATGTTGGATCAGCTCCAGCGCCCAACCAAATAGTTGCAGCTTGACGGTTGAGCTAGTCGTCAGCTCGGCCAGCGTGGAGTGGCTCAATGCCGAGGTGGCAAAGCTGGCGCCAAGTATCAAGGTTCCGCCAACCAACGCTCCCAACTGGAGCCGGCTCTGAGCATCAGGCAAGCGACGAACCACCAACAATCCGACCGTGACTAGGCCCAACAGCAACGTGACGCTGCCGGCTCTCGACCCCGTCAGGACGGACGTGGCCGCCAGGCAAGCGACGCCGATTCCATAGCTGAGCCTGGCAGCAGAATTGACGCGTCGACTCAGGGCCATACCCAGTCCGCAGAAAGCTCCTAGGTTGAGCAGCCCACTCAAGTTGTTCGGGTTAATCAACGGAGCAGGTTGAACTCCCCATTGCGTCTTATAGACGCCATACACGGCGCTGGCTCCGACGATCCGGTGACCGATTGTCAGCACCGCGACACTCAGACACAACCAGAACACGAGGTTTGCAGCGGGACGTGTGCCATGCCGCCGAGCATAACTATGGGCGCAGGCCCAGGTGCTAGCGTAGATGAGTAGCTTGAGCGCTTCCAACCGGGCCGAAGCGGGTTCCAAGGCGAGCGGATGCCAACCTGACACACCGAGCAGCCGCTGCGCCTGCTCCCAAGTCCGAGCCAGGTCGGCATCCAGGATTGCAGCGAGCGCCGGTGGGATGGGGGTGGATTGCAAGAGCGAAGTGACTGCCAGAGCGGCCAACAGCGCGACCGCAGGAGTGATTGCAACCTGACGCCGAAGCAACAGCAGTCCGATGCTGGCGCTGACTGCCAGCCCCAACACGACCGGGGTGTGAACGGCGCCAAGCAGCAACGTGGCGGCGCACACCTGTGATGCTATCAGCACCGCTCCAACGGTGCCCCAGGCCAGTCGCTTCCTCACCCCCTAAAACCTATACGCTTCCGGTGGGTTACCTTAACACCCCTGGTTCGTTACTCCAACCTCCGTGGCAGTCATGGGCGCAGATCTCATTGATTTTTGCAGATCGCCATCGAAGCTTGCGGGGACCACTACGTGACGGGCTTTGGCCAACCGGCACAATCGGGCTAAAGTCCACGCACTAGCCAGGTCAAGTCGCATTATGGTGATATGTCGGGAACGGTGCTACGCCGCGGCGCGGCAACCGCCCCGAACGTCCGACAGTCTGGCTGCCCAACTCAGTTTAGACCCGGTAGCTAGCCGGCAATTGAACCCAGAGCATCCGTGCCGAACCAGAATCCACAGACTCAGACAGCACCTCCTCGTTGGACGGGGCCGGCAGACTTGTTGAGCCTTCTGCGCAAGGGCTGGTGGCTGATTGGGTTGTCCGTCGTGGCGTGCGTTGTCGGCGCGGGGTTCTACACGATGGGGCTAACCAAGATCTACCAAGCGGAGGCCACGCTGCAGATTGACCCCACCCCACCAAAACCACTGGGGGGTGCGGTGCAGAACGTCGTGGACGTGGGCTCCGGCTCGTTTTGGAATACGCGTGAGTACTACAACACGCAGTACGAGATCTTGAGGGGCCGCACGATTGCCCAGTCGGTGGTTCGGCGCCTCGGGCTGCAGCGCGATGCCAGCTTCATTCTGAACAAACCAAGCGCCGCGGAAATTCCGGAAGGGTTCGTTCCTGACGAAAATGGCGCGTGGCGGGCGGTTCGCGCGCGCATTGAAGTGGTGCCGCTGAAAGATANCCGCCTGATGACGGTGATCTTTCGAGATGCCGACCCCGAAAGAGCGCGCCAGATCCTGTCGACACTTGTCGAAATCTACTTGGATCAGAATGTGGACAGCGTGCTTGAGTCGACGACCGTGGCTTCACAGTGGCTGGGCGTGCACATGGAGAAGCTGCGTGAGGAGCTCGGGGAGCGCGAGCTGAAACTGCACGAATTCAAAAAAGACAACCGCATCCTCAGTGTGTCGATGGACGACCAAAACAACATGCTGAGAGATGAGATGCGGCAGCTCAACCACGAGCTGACGAGGGTTCGTGCCAGCATCGAGGAGATCTCTTCTCGCTATGATCAATTGGCTCAAATCGACGTGGAGGATCCCGTCAACCTGCCCGCGCAAGAGTTGCTCGACAGCGCCTTGTTGCAGCGCCTCCGATCGGAATACGTCGAGGCCAAGAAGGACCTGGCGAGTCTGTTGGAACGGGGCAAAGGCGTCAATCACCCAAACGCCTTGGCGGCAGCCAGCACCGTTGAGCTGAGTAAGACAGCGCTTTTGGCGGAAGTCGCGAACATCAAGGAGGCGCTGAGGCGACGTCTGACGGCCAAGAATGCGGAAGCCTCGGGCTTGTCCGACCTGTTTCAACGCGCCAAGACTCGCGCCCTGGAGCTCAACCGGCTGGGCTTGAAGTATCAGCAGTTGGAGCGGGACAAGGACAACACCGAAAAGGTGTTCTCGCTAGTGCTAGAGCGCAGCAAAGAGAGCGACCTGACGCGCCACATGCGATTCAACAACATTCGCTTGATTGATGAGGCGATCACCAAGCCCGGAGCGGTCGAGCCTAGAGTGTCGCTCAATTTGGCGATCGGTGGATTTTTCGGTCTGTGCCTCGGGTTCGTGATCGCGCTTGGCCGTAGTCTGCTCGATCGAACTTTCCGCGGCACCCAGGACGTTGAACAGACACTGGGTCTGACGCTGCTGGGGACATTGCCCAAGACGGCTAGTCCGTCGAGCGCTTCCCCCGCGAGTCGCAAACGTCGCCGAGCGGTCCTCGATGGCAATGAGCTGATCGTGCATGAAAAACCCAATAGCAATGCGGCCGAGGCAGCCCGCGCTCTGCGCACCAGCCTCATGTTTACCGATCCGGATCAGAAACGCCGGTCTCTACTGGTAACCAGTGGCGGTCCGGCAGACGGAAAGACAACGGTGGCCTGCTGGATAGCGTGTGCGTTGGCCCAAACGAACAAGCGCGTGTTGTTGCTCGACTGCGACCTGCGAAGGCCGCGCGTGCACAAGGCCTTCGGCCGAACCAATGAGGCAGGACTCACGACGTTGTTGTTGGACGACAGCCACCTCGACGACTGGGATTTGAGCACCCAGGTACCCAACCTGCACGTCATCTCCGCCGGGCCCAGCGCGCCAAATCCCGCGGAGCTGCTTCAGAGCGAGCGTTTCGAAGACTTGCTCGCGAAGTTGTGCGGAAAGTATGACCAGGTGGTGATCGACTCTCCCCCGATAGCGGCCGTGACCGACGCCACAGTCCTGTCGACGAAGGTGGATGGCGTGATTTTGGTTGTCCGAGCACACTCCACACCGCGTGATCTCGCGAGTCAGGGCGCTCGTACGCTCAGGGGCGTCAAGAACAACAACTTGCTTGGCTGCGTGCTGAACGATCTGGATGCGAGCCGAAGCAGCTATGGTTATGGTGGCTACTACCACCGCTATCAGTACTACTACGGCCGCGACGAAGACTGAGCCTGGCTGGCGACGTGTTTGCGGAATAGCGCGGCGCTCATGGGGTGACCATGAGCACGCTCCCGTCAGCTAGCCGATACCGCTCCCGGGTTGCCGGGCAGGTGGCGCCGCCCTGCGCGTCGAATTCGAGGGGTTGTCCCGCTCGGCTTACCCAGCCGTATTGGCGGGCAGGAACTCCGCGGACTAGCGCAAACGCAGGAACATCACGCGCCACGACCGCCCCTGCTGCCACGAACGCGTACTGTCCGATACTGACGCCACAGGTGATGGTGCAATTGGCGCCCAGCGTGGCGCCGCGCTGTACCAAGGTCCGCTCTCGCTCGGCGGTCGGGAATTGAGCCCGAGGTCTAGAGACATTGGTGAAGACGGCGCTGGGCCCGCAGAAGACGTCGTCCTCCAAGAGCACACCATCGAACAGACTGACGTTGTTCTGAACGCGCACGCGATCGCCGACCACGACACTGGCCGCGACGTAGCAGTTTTGCCCAAAGCTACAATCGCGGCCGATGCGGGCGCCTGCCATGATGTGGCAGAAATGCCAGATCTTCGTTCCCGGCCCGATGACGCAGCCGTCATCGCAGACTGCGGTCGGGTGGATCACGTTAGTAGAGAACGATGATTTGGCCGTCGATGGGCGGAGGGTCGTTGCCTGGGTCGAAGTCTGGAGCAAACTCCGAAATCGCGATGTCCCCAAACCCATCGCCGTTCGCGTCGCGAATGGCAGCGCCCAGCCCGCCCGCCCACTGCGCCGGAGCACCCGGGATTTGGGACAGGTCGATGCGGGTATCTGCGGGCGAGCTCGCCAAGTCGACGGTTCCCGAAAGACTCAGTAACCGCGATCCAGATAGCAGATGGAGCACGGGCGGCCCCCCGCTGGTGGAGCTGGGGGCTCCGATCAACAAGTCTGGGTCTTCCAGCTCGGGGCTCCCGATGAAGCTCGTCGCGTAGCTGCCAGGGCGACCGGAGAATGCATTGCCGATCAGGATCTGTCCGAAGTAGGTCACGCCACTGGTGTCGGTGATGTTCGTCGGAGTGGGCAGCGGCGCACCCGCAGACGAACGGAACACATGGACCACGCCAGCGTCGGTAGCCGGGCTTGTCGCAGATATGACGTTGCCGGTGCTCAATGCGATACCGTAATTTCCCGTAAGTCCGGCGCCATCGTAAGTTGCGGTCGCTTCCGCAGTGGTCAACGTGGGCGACACCGGGTCGAACTTCATGGCGTAGAGATCACCAGCAAAGTAGTTGCCCAGGAAGAGCCCGCTCGAGCCGGAACCGAACAAGTTGCTGACGCCGAGCGCCGCAACGGCGCCGAGATCCGTAGAACCCAACGAATCGAACGGCGCGCCGATCACGACCGCAGCTCCGCTGCCCACGGCTGACGGGAGCGAGATAGACTTGAACTCCGCTCCTGCAGAGGCACCGAACACGACGAATGCACCGCCCTCCACCTGAAATGCTCCGGTTGGGTCAAAGAACGGGGCCAACAGCGCGAAATCAGCGCCGCCGTCGCCGTTGTAGTCGCCGAGGCGTACCACCCCGCTCATACCTGCGAAGTCCATTTCGGGCGAGTCACCATCGATGACTGCGTCGAATGAACCTCCCGCCACGCTCAGACTCTGATTTGAGGGGTCTTCCCAGTCACGGCCGTAGAAGACATACGCGCGGCCCTGGGCTCCGGTGGGTCCGGACGTGTCATTCGAAGCAACGATAACGAGGTCTTGCGCGTTAGCGATATCTTTGGATGAGGGAGCCGCCGGTGTATCCGCATTGACATCCCCCACGACGGCCACCGAGATGCCGAACCAGGCACCCGAAGTGCCGCCTCCGGGGCCAGTGATCGTGACCATGGGCGTATCCGAATAGCCGTCGACCTCGCCCTTGTAGATGTAGACTTGGTTGCCGAACACCGAGCCCACGACCAACTCGCTCAGACCGTCGCCGGTCAGGTCGGTGGAGCCGTCCATGCTCGTACCGTACTCCGCGTTGGACACCGGTGTGGAGAGGATGACGCTGTTGAAACGTGCTCGGATGCCGGGCGCTTCTGGCGCCTCTGAGTCAACAGTCGTGATGGGGCCGCGGTTGCCGGCGCGATCCAGTGCCTGGACGGCGAAGTAGTAGGTCTGCTCGATGCGCAGCCCATCCACAAAGCGCTGCAAGTCCGAGCCGGGGGGCGTCGTGCCTGCCCCAACCCGCGTACCGCCGGCGATGCTGGCGAGGTCGACGTTGTTGAAGGCTGCGTCGAATTCAACTTGATTGGTGATGGCGGCATCGGAGTAAGCGATGTCGTAGGCGCTGACCGGGACCTCCCCGTCAACGCCATCTCCTGCTGCCGACCAGGTCAGCGCGAAACGGGTACGGCGCCGATCCTCGGGTTCGGGGCCAATTGCAACCAAGGGCGATTCCACAACAGTCGGGACGGTGGTATCGATCAGCAGGTTACGCAACGTGGCGCTATTGATCTCCTGCGTACCCTGCACCTGGGCGCGCAGCGCCACGCCCGAAGCGTCGGCTAGGCCGCCATCGAGGGTCGAGGTATCCAGAGTCAAGGTCCGTTGTGTGTCGTCGCCCGTGCCGTCAGCGAGGGCGACTGGATCGCCGATGGGTTCACCGTTAGCCAAGAATTGCACGCTGCCGGTGGCCACGTCGCCCGGCTGTAGGTTGCCGATGGTGACCTGCAACTGACCTTGCCAACCAGCGCTGTCAGGGTCGGCGTCCTGCACGGTTCCGGATTTGGGGGGAGTGCTGCTGGCGTTTAGCACGGTCGTCCCAGGCGGAGGACTTACCCAAGCGACGACCGGCGGATCGCCCACGGCGAACTCGCACTCCGCGAGGGAACCTGCGTTGCCCGACGGTTCTACGGTCGTGGCGTGAAGCACGTTGGTGCCGAGGGGCAACGTGACCTCCAGGAAGTCATCCTGGCTGGTGAAGATCACGTCCGGACCGGGGGTACCGCCGTTTTCGACGTTGACAACCAGTTCGGCCGGAAATGCCGAGCTGCGGAAGAGGAACGAGCGAACCACGTCTTCCTCAGCCGTGATCGCGGTATCGCACAAGCTCGACCGAGTGGGCTCGAACAAGGTGACCGTCGGTGCCGCGCTGTCGACCCAAAGGTTGACCGCCGAGCTCTGATTGGTGGCGTCGCTCTGATCGGTCACCTCGACGCGGATTTGTGTCATCCTGTCCAAGCTGCCATCTGTCTGTTCAGCGCTTTCTGTCAGCGTCGCGAGCGCGAAGCGCGCCACGCTGGGCAGGTCTGGGGGGCATTCATCGCCAGCTGCTTCCAGCTGGTCGAGCACGGCGCGCTCAAATAGCTCTCCGTCAGCCAAGCCCACCAGCAGGCGCGCGCTGCCCTCTGTGGCATTAGTACACGCGACCACGTCATGCTGGGCGCCGGCCTTGTCGGCGTCTTGATCTCGCAACTGGGACTCCGGCATGGAGGCCGCGAGCAAGCGTTTGCTGACGTCGTCCGGGTCGTCCGATGCGTCCTCCAAATTGACGATCTGCACCATTGGCAGCTCCGAGGCGCAGGTGATGCCTTCGATCACGTGCAGGGTTGAATTGCCGGAGGCGTCTTTGACCTCGAGGTTGAGGTCAAACGACGCGTTGCCTGGACACTCCACGGTGACGCAGCCGCCATCCGCGTCACCCAGCCCGCCTTCAGTCGCCGCCGCGCAGCTGGGCTCCTGAGTCCCCACGGCCACGCAGATGTTGTCTGCGCCGTCTCCATCCAGGTCGAGAGCGTCTCGTGATGTAACCGGAACGCAGACTTCGAACTCGAGCTCGTCAGTTTCGGGATCGACGTCGTCATCCAGCGAAAAGTGCTGACCCGCCACGGGCCTGATGTTGGCGATGTCCAGCTCGGGGCCCTGGGCATCGACGCTCACCTCAATCGTGTCGCTCTTGGCACTGGCTGCTCCAGAAAAGCATTCGGCTTGAAGGCTATAGTCTCCGTCTGGAGCCAACAGCACTCCGGCAAAGACGGCTTGACCATCTTCCACGTTGGCAGCCAGTGTATCAGCGCCAGTGTCGAGCAGGACTAGTTCGCCATCCGCTGCGTCTGTCTCGATGACGACCCGGGTTCGGAATGGGTCGTTGGCGTCGTTGCTTCGGTCCCCACCCTCATCGGTGGGCAGTCCGTTGAGCTTGTCGCCGTCTTGGGGGTGCCCGACCTCACAACTGGGAGCGTCACCACACTGCGTGCGAAACATAATCGTGGATGAGCAGTCCTCGTCACCAGATATCGTTAACTCCAGCTCGGCTTCGCCATTGGCTGGTAACGTCACCCCGTCGAAGACCACGCGCCCGTCTTCGACCTCTTGCTCCTCAGGATCCTCGCCGTCGACCGACAGTTCCAGCGTGGTGCCGTCGGGCAAACTGCTGGTGGTGCCTTCCAGATCCAGCTGGATGCCGTTGGCGCAATCGCCGTCAGCGTCATCCTCTTTCGTCAGCGTGGAGCCGGCGGAAATGTTGAGCTCGACCCCACACACGAGGCTGCCAGTGCCCGCGTCACTGTCGCCGAACAGGCCGTCGGCGTTGCTCGAGCCGCAGCCTCCGATGATGAGCGCCACGCAGGCGTAAGTGAGTGGGAATATGATGCGTCGCGTCATGGGGGTCTCTTCTGGCTGGGAGGGGTTGGCGTGGGCGGGATCATCCGCTACTCGAGTCGTGTTCATAGCTGTTTCGCCGTGTTCGCTGCTTCGCCGCTTCACCGTGTTTCACTGTTTCGCTGTTTCGCTGTGTCACCGTGCTCACTGGGCGAGGACCTTCAGCGGCGGCGCCGGGGTGTGCAGGTTGAGTAGCGCTGGATTAAGAAAGTGCGGCACCCAGAGCTAATGCAAAGCTCAGTATTGGGTCAAGGTGCCCTTGATTGTCCCAAACCTGATGGCGAAAGCAAGAGTGCAGACCCCGACTGGCCAGATGCAAAGACCATACACGGCCAGCCTCCCAGCAGCAGAAAAAAAGGCCTTCTCACCGCCCGGAAGGAGTGCGGCACGCAGCACATCCACCACGTGCGTGGTGGGCATGCCGTTGGCGAGTAGCTGCAATTCTGTCGGCAGAATATCTCTCGGAAAATAGATTCCAGACAACAACAGCGAGCCCGCTACCAGCGCGAAGCTCACGAGATCGCTTCGCTTCAGCATGGCGATCAGGGCTGTTGCGAGCAGCGTGGCTGGCAAAGATACCCAGGCCGATAGCAGCAGCGCTAGGGGTAGGCGCCAGTTGACTACGAATTGGGCTCCTAAGAGCCCCGCCAATCCGAGTTCAACCATCACCTGCAGCAGAATCGCTGGGACGGCTGCCAGAGCGACATGCAGAACGACGCGCCAGTGAGGAGTTGGGCAGCTGAGAACCGCTTCGAGAGTGCCCGTCAGCTGTCCCTCGCGCCACCAACTCGCCGCTGAGGTGCTCACGCCGTTGACCAGACTCAGCGCTGCTAGGCCCACGGCACCAAATCCAAGGTACTCCCCCGCCGCAAAACGAGGGTGGTCGGAGCGCTCCAGCAGGCGCCCCAGAAACAGCATGACGGATACCTGCATGAGTGCCGAGATCACAACCAGCAGCATGCTCAAACGGTAGGACCACAGCTGCATGGCTCGCAGTCGAAATAGTGCGGACAGCTGTTGCAGGCTCAGCACGGGGTCAGTCGCCCCTCATTCAGTAGCAGCGTTGTGTTCGCCATGCTGCTGAGCGCATCGTGTTCGTGGCTGACCAGCAAGATGCCGGTGCCCGCGACCAGACTCCGCTGCAGCACCTGCGCGATCAGCGCTCGACCTACATCATCCTGACTCTTACTCGGCTCGTCGAGTAGCAACAGCTTCGGGCTGTGAAGCAGCGCGCGCGCCACCCCAAAACGCGCCCGAATTCCCGAGGAAGTTTCGCTCACGGAGCGGTCCAACCAAGGCACGAGCTGCAGACTTTCCGTGAGCTCCTGGATCCGCTGTTCCAACAGCTTGGACGGAACGCCGAACAGGTTTCCATAGAGCCTCAAGTTTTGGCGCCCAGTCAGGCGCAAGAAGAAGCTGCGTTCGTCACCCGAGCAGAACCCAATCCAGCGTCGCGAGGCGGCTGAAAGCTGCGCTCCCAGAACCAATATTTCCCCCGCATCCGCTGTCAGCAGGTTGGCGCAAGCACGCAGTAGCGTCGTCTTCCCGCCCCCGTTCTCGCCACGAATGCAACAAACCTGCGACGCGCGCAGTTCGAGCGAAACGCCGCGTAGCACCGCTCGGTACGGCGCACGCAGCAGGCGCGCTGCCAGCCGGGACCGGTGCCCAAAATGTTTGTGCAGCTCTCGCACCTCCAACAAGGCCGGGCGCGGGTTGCCAGACGCGTCGAGCCCCCCCATCGGCTTCAACCCGACAAAGCCCTAGAAGTGCCCCCCGGGTCTGCTATTAGAAGCAGCATGGCTGGAGCACGCCAGACTCCACTGACGGGGCCGTTGCCTACGACAGCGGCGCAACCCACCTTGCCAGACGGCGCCTTTGGCGCCCTCCAGGTGCCCGGCAGCGTGGTCGGTGAGGTGCTTGAGGGTGAAATCGTGTTGCTCAATATGGCCACGGGGTTGTACTTCGGGCTCAATCGCGTGGGAACCATGATCTGGAAAAGCATCGCGCAAGATGGAAATCTCGAGCGGGCCATCGCGAGTGTGACGCACGCCTACCCGCAGGCTGACGCTGGGGCTGTGCGCTCAGACGCGGAACTGCTCGTCGCCCAGCTGCTGGAAAAGGGGCTGCTGCGCATTCAGTCGGCTCCTGCAACGTCAGAAGTCTGAGCGGGCATCAGCGCATGTTTCTCTCTCACGTTTCGTGTGCGCAGTGGCTGCTCTTTTTTCGCGCATCCGGCACGCTCCTGGCTGTCGAGGCGCTGCTGCGTGCGCTCACACTGCCTCGCTGCTGCCGAGTGTTGGGAGTCGGCGCTCCAGACCAAGAGGGGCGAAGTCTCGACCAGTCCGAGCTGAACCCGGCTTCGGACCAGGAGTTGTTGATGGTGGCTGAAGCCGTGCGACGTGCCTATAGGTATGCCTGCTTGCCGGATACTTGCCTGCGACGTTCGTTGACCGCGGGCGCGTTGCTTTCGCGGCGAGAGCCAACGCTGCGCCTGGGGGTTCACAAACAAGCTGGAGTGCTCACCGCTCACGCCTGGTTGGAAATTGATGGGCAGGATTTTGAGCAGCACCTTCGGGCTGAGGGGGGGCGCGGCTCCGTCCCGGACCAGGTTCCCACGAGGGCCACGGACTATGCGCGTCTCCGTCAGGGCTAGCACCCAATGCTACAACATTCATGGGTTGACGGTCGCCTGTGACTTCGCCCTGCCCTGCAGCAAGAGTCAAGTGCCGGGAGTGCAGCCGGACCTGGTCGTCGCCGCGGCCGAGCAATGGTTACTGCCGGCGTCGCTGGTAGCCAGATCTGGGGAGCGGGTCACCATGGGGTCAGATGGCCCCGGCCCAACGGTAGCTAGCAATAGCGACGGTACATGGATCCGCTTTCACAAGTGCTGCGAATTCTTCTGCGACCCTCAAGGCCGAGTTGCCTACCGAACACACCCTGCGGCTGAACCCAAACTAGCCGAAGTATTGTTGCCCAATGCGGTCATTGGTGTGCTCTTGGGGTTGCGGTCGATACCGATGCTGCATGCCAGCGCAGTAGCGCTGCCCAGGCAGAGCCAGGGGCTGCCAAATCGGCGCGCGGCAATTGCTATCGTGGGACCTTCGGGCGCCGGGAAGTCGACGTTGGCGGCTGCGCTATGTGCTCAAGGTGCAGAACTCATCGCCGATGATTCGTTGCGATTGAAGCGGAACGATGCCGAAGTTTGGGCCTTACCCGGAGCCACGGAACTGCGTTTGCGTGCTGGGTCTAGTCACCTGGCTGCAGCGCTGAACGGACCGCAGAGAACCACAGTGGATGGGCGGCTGGGCGTGATGCTCTCATCCAGCACGGATGCTGTAAGGCTTAGAGCCGTGATCCTACCAGAGCTGGTTGATGAGCTGACGCAGCCTGTACAGCCGATGCTACTGCATGGGCAAGATGCTCTGATCGCTTTGTTGGGTAATCTGCGAATCGCCGATTGGGGGCCATCCGTCATGAGTCAGCTCTTGCCAGAGCTGGCGCGCGTGGCACGCGGCGTGCGAGTCTGGCGTGTGAAGTTGCTGCGAGGCTTTCATCAACAATTGCTGTATCGTGAGCAACTGCTCGAGCTGGCTCTCACAATCACGGCTGACGCTGACCAGCTCGTCAGCGAGTCGCCATGAGCGTGGATTGGTTCTGTCGATTCGTTCCGGATGAACGCCGACAGAGTGAGCTCCGACGTTTGCAGAACAGTGGGTTGTTTGAGCGCGTGTGGCAGCGAAAGCAGTGGTTGCTTGCTTGTTCTCCGGCTGCTGCTACTGGCATCGAGTGGCAGCAGCTCGCGGATTTGGGCTTGCTGTTCACTCACGCTAGCCAACCGGTGATCCGAGATCTGCTCAGTGGCGGGAGTCGTTTGGTGGCTCTGGCTGAGACCGCCCCGGAACATCTCGACCAGGTTGGCGGAGAGTTCAATTTCGTGCGTCTGTTGGGTGACGGGCGGGCCGTTGTGGTGCGCTCGTGCGACGCCCTGGCACCGTGGTATGTGCGTGTGGATGACGAAGCCGTAACGGTTTCCACTCGCTTGGATTGGATTGGCATGCTCCAGCGCGAGCCGCCTGTCCTCGACCATTTGGCTTGCTTGATGCGGGTGCAGTCACCGTCCTTTCTAGAGCCACGTACGGCATTGTGCGGCAGTCAGGTCGTGCCCCGAGGCTGCTTTGCCACGCTCAGCTCGCAAGGCTGCCGGGTGGGCCGCTACTGGAAACCGGAGCCACTGACGCTGCCGGAGCCGTCGAGTGAACATGCGCGTTTTGTGGGCCGTCGACTGCGCCAGCTGCTGGACACTGCGCTGAGCGATCAGCTGGCTAGCGAGGGTAACCTGCTGCTTTTCAGTGGCGGACTGGATTCTTCACTGCTCGCGGCCCTGGCGGATGAGCAGGGCCTGCCGCTCCACGCTGTTAGTCTGCTTCCGCCGCTGAGCGACCCGGTCGCTCCCCGAGAGGAAGCGTTTGTTGCGCTGCCGGGAAAGATCTTCCAGAGTCACACTCAGCGACGTGCCAACCGCGAGACGCTGCTGCATTCATTGCGGTTGCTCCGCCTCCAACCCGCCGGGGGAAACTGGGCCATCGGGATTGAAGCCTGCAACGACCGGAGCTATCAGCGCATCATCAGCGGCTACTTGGCGGACGAATGCTTTGGCACCTGCCGCGTCGCGGAGTGGATTAACAGCACTAGTCCTTGCGAGTTGCCCGCCATGCTGCGCAATCAAGAGCAGGAGCGACCGCTGCTTCGACGCTGGCTCGGGCGCAAACTGAGAGGTCGACGCCACCACCTGATGTTGGACACGAGCCTGCCTGAATTCATGCATCCGGAATTGCGCCGCGAATACGCAGCGCTAATCGAAGACGAGAGACGGGCTGAACGGGAGCGACCGGGTTTTTGCTTAACGCAGGCGCTCAAGTATCTGGACTTCGTAGGCGTGTACGCCGAGGCAGCGAAAGCCATGGGCGCGCAAGCGGTGATCCCATTCTCTTCGCGCGAAGTGATCGAGCTGGCATTTCAGACCCACCCCGCCGAGCTGTTCGACAAAGGGATGGCAAAAATGCCGCTGCGGTTCGCGGGACAGGACTGCCTACGGCAGGAAATCCTCGAGCGGCGCGGTCACGGCGTGTGGAGCTCGAGTTTGAATCGACAACGCCCGTTGCCCGAGTTTGTGACCCAGCTCGCGGACTGGCTTGACACTGACTGGGTGGCGCGGCAGGCTTTCACCGACGAAGGCAGCCTGATCACACTGACGATTTTGGATCAATTCGAGGGCGCCCAGAAAGCTTTGAGCCGTGAACAAGCCAAGTATACCCACCTCTCCTGAGGGGCAACCAGCTGCTTCCGTTGATGTGGCATCTGACGACTACGAAGCTCCTAAGCTGGTGGAGTACGGCACGCTGCTCGAGTTGACGCGCGTCACCCAAATTGCGTGCCCGGCGGAGCCGCGCCCCCAAATTGGGGGGAAGCCAGACTGCGGACGCCCCAGCTGACGCGAGCGTGATTGTCCGCGCTCCGCGACTCAGGTGAGCGAAGCCGGAGAACAAACTGAAAACAGGACGCCCGCTTGGGCGTCCTGTTCGACTCGTGCGTTGAACGCTGGAGGCCGCGAGCGGTTCAGTTGCCCTTGGCCATCGCGGCCGCTTCTTCGGCGAAGTTGTCTTCCTTCTTCTCGACACCTTCACCACGAACGAAGCACACGAACTTGCTCAGCTTGATCTCGCCCACAGCTTTGCTCAGATCGGCCTGCTGAGCCTTGATCGTCTTCTCACTGTCGACCACGCTCACCTGCTCCATCAAGCAGACTTCCTTCATCCACTTGTTGATCTTACCGTCGATGATCTTGGGGCGAACCGCATCGGGCTTGCCTTCTTCTTTCAGCTGAGCGTCGTAGATCTCGGCTTGCTTGGCCTTGGCAGCGGGGTCCACCTCGTCGGGTGTTAGAAACTGCGGGCTCATAGCCGCGATCTGCATGGCGGTGTCGTCGGCGAACTTCTTGACGGCGTCGTTCTTCGCCGTCTCGGCGGAAGCTTCGAGCGCCAGCAGCGCGCCCACCTTGCCACCCATGTGGATGTACGCGTGGACCAGGCCGGAGTCGACACTGACCTTGTCCCAGCGTCGGACGGTGATGTTCTCACCTAGGCGACCCACGAGTGCTTTGCGTGCGTCCTCGAGGGTTCCGTCCGTTCCCGGGAATGGCTGTGCGCCAAGATCCGCGCCGGCATCCGTCTTGGTGGCTAGCGCCACCACATCATCGACGAACTTGAGAAAGTCCTCGTTACGAGCAGCGAAGTCAGTCTGAATGTTGACTTCGACGATCACACCGGTGGTGCCGTCTTCGGAGACGTTGGCTGCCACTACGCCTTCCGCGGCGACGGCGCCAGCGCGTTTGGCGCTCTTGGCGAGGCCTTTCTTGAGGATGAGCTCGACCGCTTTCTCGAGATCCCCTTCAGCGTCCGTGAGGGCGACCTTGCAGTCGTTGAGTCCTGCCTGGGTGCGGTCCCGCAGCTCCTTGACCTGTTTCATGCTGATCTGGGCCATAAGTATCGTGCCTTATCGTTTTTGAAGTGTTGGGTTGGAAGCGCGTGCCGGCGCTCGCTAGACGAGCGAGGACCGGGTCACGAAACCCGGCCGAGGCGCGAGCGAATCCCGGTGAGGACTCGTATCAGCGCCCCGTCACGCCTTGAAAACAGGTGAACCTAGCGGCGGTAAACGACAGTGTCCGCGCCGAGACCGCGATCGCGATCTTGACGCTGCACGTCACGACGACGCGAGGCCCCGTGTAGGCAGGCGTCGGCCAGCGCTGAGGTGATCAAACGAATCGAGCGAATTGCGTCGTCGTTGCCGGGGATGGGGTAATCCACCATGCTCGGGTCACAGTTGGAGTCCGTGACGGCTACGATTGGGATCTTCAGCTTACGAGCTTCAGCCACCGCGATTGATTCCTGAGCGGGATCGATGATGAACACGGCATGCGGCAGAGAACCCATGCCCTTGACGCCGCCGATGTACTTTTCGAAACGAGCGCGCTCTTTTTCGAGCTGCGAAATCTCCTTCTTGGAGATGTTCTCGTAGGTACCGTCCTCAGCCATGCGCTCGAGAGACTTGAGACGCTCGAGTCCGCCCTTGATGGTGCGGAAGTTGGTCAGCGTGCCGCCGAGCCAGCGGTTGATCACGTAGTACTGACCGGCGCGCTGCGCTTCTTCGCGCACGATGTCTTGCGCTTGGCGCTTGGTGCCCACGAAAATGATGTGTCCGCCGCGTGCGACTGCATCCATCACGAACGAGAACGCTCGACGGAACAGGTACACGCTCTGGTCGAGATCGATGATGTGGATGCCGTTTCGAGCGCCGTACAGGTACGGTCGCATCTTCGGGTTCCAGCGCTTGGTTTGGTGCCCAAAGTGCACGCCCGCTTCGAACAGATCGCGGACGGTCAGTGGATTTTCGGGATCTGCCAGCGGCCGAACCGGAGCTTGGTCGTTGATTGGGGCGACGGCTTGTTCTTCGAGCGGAGCTTCCGCTCCTTCTTGTGCAATTACTTCAGTCACGATGCGCTAGTTCCTTTCGGTTGAGCAACCGCCTCGGAATCGCCGATCAACCCGAAGGCACCGGATCAGCAATGCGCGCTGTGAGGCGTGATTTTTAGGGGCGCGGAACATACGGCAAGGTCTCGCCGCGGTAAAGCACCGGGGGCGGCGCGTGCGAAACTATCGGCCTAAAGGCCGGGTAGTCCAGATCCCGGGAGTCGAGGGCGTTTGGCGCGCGCCTCATCCTTCGCGGGTTGATCCGCCCTGTTTGGGGGATTGGCGAGCTTCGGTGCCGGCGGTGGCTCAGGTGCCGTCCGCTCCTCTGATTCTGATCCGCTGGGCAGCGTTTTGTCCTGTTTGCCCCGCGCCGGCTCCACCGGCTCAGGTGGGAGAGCGGCTTGGGCTTGTTCACGGCTCGCCGTGTGCGCTGCCGGCTCGGACGCGAGCTCGGAGTTGCCGTCTTGCGCCTTGGTTTCCGCGGCCGGCGCTGCTGTTGCTTGTGGGACCCTTGGGACAGAGGGCTGTTCTGGTTTGGCGCTCTCGGTTTGTGGCGAAGAGGCGCTGACAGTGTCCGCGGACGCTTCGGCTCCGGCTGCGGCTTCTGCGGACTCCGTGCCTTGGCTCGGAAGTAGTAGCAGGACCAGACCGACGAGCGTCGCGCCGATCACCGCGGCGGCTAGCGCGACTCGCACCATCAGCCGTCGTTGACCTGCGGCCCCATGTTGTTGAGGCAGCATGGCAGGCGGCCATGAGCTATTGGCGACCGGCGGGGGCGTCGCCGGCAGCGGGGCCGCGGTGTGAGTGGGCGGCACGTCTGTGAACTCGCTCGGGGGAAGCGGCACTGAATCTGAGCTCAGCCGTTCCGTGGGTACCGGTTGGCTGTGGGCGGCCTGGGCCAGGCTGGGCGTGTTGGCGCCCGGGCTGGGTGCGAGAGCGACGTCCGGGGAGGCTTCCGTTGGGTCGGCAAAGTGCCCGGCCGCGGTGGGATCATGGAACGGGGCCGCGTTGGTTTCCGCCCACTCAGAGACCTGGGAGCCATTGACCTGCACTCGCTCGGTGATGCGTGGCATCTTCTGTGCGCCGTACGCTGGAGAGATGGACACCTGGGCGCCAGGTGGGGGCGGAATCGGTCGCTCTGGTGTGACAGGTAACGCGGGGGTGGGCACCACCGCGGGCGTGAGCGCTCCCGAGTACGCCCCGGCCACCGTATCCGGGTTCCTCTCGCTGTAACTGCGCAACATCGAGCGCACGGCGGCAGCGGCGATGCCAGCGCTCGCGGGGCGCTCAATCGGGCGTTTGGCGAGCATTCGGGCCACGAAGCGGTCAACTTCTTGAGGGATTCCGCCTACCAGGGTCGACAGCATCGGTGGCTGCTTGGTCAGATGCGCAAAGAACACCTCACTGTTGCGCACCCCCTCGAAGGGCCCCTGCCCGCTCAACATTTCGAACAGCACCAGACCTACGGCGTACAGATCGGCGCGCCCATCGACAGCGTCACCGGATGCCTGCTCGGGTGACATGTAGCGTGGCGTGCCGATCGCAACGCCGCGGCCGGTCAGCTGTGTCACGTCCCGATCGAGCAGCTTCGCGATTCCGAAATCGAGCAGCTTGGCCTGCCCGGTCTTCATCAGGAAGATATTTGGCGGCTTGACGTCTCGGTGCACCACCCCGATCTCGTGAGCCGCCTGCAGACCCTCCAGAATGTCGGCCGCGACGCTCAAGGCTTCCGTCAAGTGAAACGCAGGACCGCGCCGCAGCCGGGCACTCAGCGTGTCGCCCACCAGGCGCTCCATCACGTAAAACGGCACGCCATTGCTGGAGACTCCAGCGTCCGTCACGCTCACGATGTTCGGATGCTCCAGTTGGCCCAGGGCGCGCCATTCGTTGCGCAGTCGCTGCACGAGGTCATCTCGGTTGATCAACTCGCTCAACAGGGCCTTGAGCACGAAGCGCTTGCCGAGCTCTCCGTGTTCGACCTCATACACGGACCCCATCCCGCCTTGGCCAATGCGGGACACCACCCGGTAGGAGGTGCCAGGCACGGTTTGTCCAGTACGAAACTCGGGGGGCTGGGGCACAGGCGCGGGGAGCATAGCGATTCTAGGCCAGCC
>JBNLEN010000062.1:0-33994 GCA_050304975.1 Polyangiaceae bacterium | reverse complement strand
TCTCGGTGATCCAATGCCTGGTTTCGGGCTCTCTCCGGCGCATCTCTGCCAAGCCCGCAAGATACGTAATAGCCAGCTCCGGGCGCTGGGCAATCGCGCTCAGCGCGCGCTTCAAGTCGGGCGAATCGAACGCGGTCCAGTCGGTATCCAACGAGACGTCTGGCGGCTGCTGCGCCTGCTCGAGACGTTGCCGCATGCCTTCCAATCCCGGAGGCAATTTGCCGGCCTCAGACAAACGCTGAAGTAGCCAGGTAACAGCCACAGGCTCTTTGAGTCGCTGTTCACCGAGTGCGGCGACCTCCTCGACGTAGGACACCACCCGATCATCGATCGGGCCCCGTACCAGCCGCACGGCGGTCTCCAACAAGTGGCTGTAGTCGCCAGTCGTGATGGCGTAGTCACGGAGCGCCGCGAACGTGTCTTGATTGCTGGGATCGGCGAGCAATGCTTCGCTGAGCTGAGTGACCGCACGCTCAGCGTCGCCCAGCGGCCCGGCGCACAAGCGCGACAGACACAAAAGCACCCGGGCCCATTGAGCCGCTTCCGCTTGGGGATCGAGCGTCGCTGCTAGAACTTCGAGGCGCGCCGCCAGCAATTGCACGAGCCCCGAACCGTACAACAGCCCGTCGAAGCTGGGCGTCGGCGAGCTGCCTGCCCCGTCGATCACCAACGTCGCCGCGGTCAGCAGTCCCTCAGCTTCCAGTCGACGGTCCGCTCCAGCATCCAGAGCTGCCCCGAGTGCTACCGCCGTGGCTCCCGCCCCCAACGCGTCGCGCAAGCGGCGCGCGTGGACTTCCGCCGGTTGATGGGAGGCCTTGGCGCAGGCGCGCCAAACTTCATCGGCGGCCTGAAATCGACCGGAGTGCGCCAGGTGTTGGGCGAGCCGCTCCGCGGCAAGTTCGTAGCCCGGCGCAGTTTCGAAAGCCTGCAGCAAGTTCTCCACCGCGCCGCGAGAGTCATTCTTCGCCAGACGTCGCTGCGCGGCTTCCAAGAACGCGCGAGCAGCTTTGGTCGGAGTGAGCGTCTCGCCCGCCCAAGCACCGAGGGCTCCCAAGAGCTCATACGGCAGGGGGTCTGAGCGATCGGCCTCGGCAGCATGAACCAGGGCTTGCCCCGCGCCGCGAGCATCCGCTGCGCGGGCTTTGAGCACGGCAATTCTCACCCACCAACGTGAACGCGCGGACGGCTCTCGCTCGCGCTCGAGCAGGGGCTCCAGAGTCCCTGCTGCCAGCGCGGTCTCCCCCAAGCCGGCAAACCATGCCGAGAGTTCTTCCCGAAGACCAGGGGAGTCTCCCATCAGTAGGCTGCGCCGCGCGAGCTTGGTGGCTTCCGGCAGCTCCACGCCGCGCGCCACCAGCAACCTAGCGAGCTGCGCCCCGAGCACGCGCTCGGCGTCGACATCGTCTCGTGCCCGCGCCTGGGCCAGCTGCGCGCGCAGTGTTGCGGCTTCGGCGCGTCCGCCACCACGACGAGAAATCGCCTGATGACGCGCCAAGCGCTCGAGCGCCAGCGCCGACACCGAGCTGGGCGCTGTCCAATCGGGCGGCTGCAAGGTGCCGCGACGAGGCTGCCCGGGCTGGTGGTGCGGTGCGACGGGCTCCGTTCCGGGTTGGCCGGCGCTGGAGTCGGAACTGGGGGGCTTAGAAGAAGCCATTAGGCGCACAGAACGTTTTCGGGCATTTTATGAGTCAGCTGGGGTTGTCCCCGGCGAGTCTTTAGACCTAGCCTCTCGGGTGAACGCTGACCGGCATCCGAGCCGGAAGTGACCCTGACCCCACCTACGGAGCCTACCCCAAAAATGCGCGACAGCATCCTCGAACATTGTCCACGCATTCTGCGCACTTTGCTAGCGGCAGCAGTGCTTCCAGCCACGTTGCTCTGCAACCAGGCCATCGCCTCCGCGCAAGGAGCTCCGACCGAGCCAGCGCCGAGCGCCGCGACTCCCAAAGCCAAACCCGAGGCCCCCTCGGCGCCCGCCGCTCCAGAAGTCAAGTCGCCGACTAAATCGGCCGCTCCCGAGGCTCCGACGCCCGCGTCCGACTCCCCCGCAGCCGCAGCGCCCGCGCAAGATGCGCCGCCGGCGGACGCGGGGCCTACAGAAGAGGATAAAGCAGCGGCTAGTGAAGCATTGGAAAAAGGCCGGGCGTCATACCAGTCCGGTGACTACGTCACTGCGGCCGCGCATTTCGCCGCCAGCCAAAAGCTCGCGCCCAGCCCCGAAGCCCAGTTTCTGCTCGCGATGTCTCTCGACTTGCAGGGTAAAGCGACGGAGGCGGTCGACGCGTTCTCCGCATTGTTCGCGGACCCCACCCACACTCAGCTCCCCCCAGAGCAACTGGAGCCAGCGAAGAAGCGCTATCAGGTGCTCCAGTCGATTCCCGCGAGCGTCACGCTTCACGTGACTCCGCCGAACGCACTGCTCAGCGTCGATGGGCAGGAGCAAGCAGGACAATCACCCTTCGCGCTGAAGTTGCCCGCGGGCAAACATCAGCTGTCCATGCGTAGCGACGGTTTCGAATCCGTGGAGACGGAGCTCGAAGTCAAGCCCGCCCAAACCATCGAACAAGCGGTAGAGCTCAAGCCGCTACCCAAGCCCGAGGCCACGCCAGGGCCCGTCGCCAAGCCTGAACCTGCCGCACCTCCGCCGGCCAAACCGCGCAGCAAGGTGCCGGCCTACGTGACCCTAGGGGTGGCAGGCGCGGGAGCTATCGTGGGCACGATCTTTGGAATCCAGGCACTGGGCGCCAAGAGTGACTTCGAGGACAACCGCACCACCGCCAACGCGGATGAGGTCGAACGCAACGCGCTGATCGCAGACATGGCGTTTGGCGTTGCCATCACCTTGGGCATCACCGGAGTCGTCCTGCTGACAACCGATGAGCCAGCGGAAAGCGGCAGCGCTGGTACCGTTCGCTCAGCAAAAGTCAAACCCAAGCGCAATCAAGCATCGCTACACATAGCTCCCTATTTTTCACCAACCGGTGGTGGCGCAGCAGCGCGAGCCACTTTCTGAGTCCTATGCGTCGAGCCCTGCTGTATAACAGGGTGTGCTGCAAACAGTCCTGCGGAGTTGCCTACTCCTACTGACCGTCACAGCTTGTGGTGACTTCGATGGCGATGGCGACGCCAGCGCCAGCGCTGCCGTTCCGGACGTAGCCTTTGGGGGCGAAGTGTTGGTGGCTTCGGGCCCGGCCACGCTGCCACCGCCCAGTTGTGTTCCCTCACCGTTCCAAGAGCAAGGTGACTTCTACCTGCCGGAGATGCCGCGGCGGCGGGACATCACGGAAGCGAAAGCAGGCGTACCGCTCCAACTACGCCTGAAATTCATAGCCATCGAAACTTGTCTTCCATCGAGCCAGCTGGAAATCGAGATTTGGCAGGCCGACGCGCTCGGCAGCTTCTCAGGGGGCCCCCAACCCGACGACGCCCCGGCACTCGATGCCAGCGAAGAGACGTACCTGCGGGGTAGCCAACTCACCGATGCCACTGGGCTGGTCGTGTTCGAGACCATCTTCCCTGGTTGGCGCGCCGAAAGCGCGCCGAAGATTCACGTCCGCGTCAGTCGTGCCAACGTCGTCTTGGGCTTCTCCACGGTTTATTTTCCGGAAAGCGTCACCGGCAGTGTGTCTCACCAATCTCCCTACTCAGAAAGTCCGCTACCGGTGGTAGCCAACGCGGACGACCTCGCCTTTGCCGCCAGCCAAGACAACGTGCGCTTGCTGGCCGAAACCAAACCGCGTGATGACGGCTGGGTGGCGCAGCTCGAACTCGTACTCTGAATTTGCCTGCTTCTGTGCAGGCAGCCCCTATTCGCCTGCTTCTGTGCAAGCAGACCCGGTGGAAAGGGTCAGTCGGGGAAGTGGTTCCGAATCGCGTCGACTACCTTGCCGTAATCGGCGGGCAGATTGACTGGAGGATTCGCGCGGTGGCTGACGACGTCATCCAGATCATGTTCGTGATAGCGCCGCTTGAACTCGGTGAACTTGAGCCCGTGCGCCGTCGAGATGCACACCACCCGCTCATTGGACTGAATCGTACCGTCCGCCAGCAGCTTCTTCATCACCGCCAAAGCCACGGCGGTGTGCGGGCAAGTGTACATGCCGGTCGCGTCCGCCTCAGCGGCCACGTCAGCGAGTTCTTGCTCGTTGGCCTGCTGAACCAGTCCGTTCATCTGTTGCAACGCTCGAACGGCGCGCGGGGCGCTGACCGGGTTACCGATCTGAATCGCGCTAGCTTGGGTGGGCAAGGCTTTGACGGCTTCCACTTCGGTCTTGCCAGCACTCCATGCTCGATACAGGGGATTGGCGTTCTCCGCCTGGGCAACAACCAGTCTCGGGAAGCGGTCGATCAGGCCCAGATCGCGCATCATCTGAAATCCGGCATACAGCGCGGAGGCATTGCCGAGGTTGCCGCCCGGAATGATCATCCAGTCTGGCACCTGCCAGTCAAACTGCTGAACGACCTCGATACCGACCGTCTTTTGCCCCTCGAGTCGCAGCGGATTCATGGAGTTGGCGAGGTAGATCAGCCCCTCCTCTGCCAGCTGTTGGATGATGGCCATGCAGCCGTCGAAGTCTGTATCCAGGCCCAACACCAGGGAGCCGTGAGCGATTGGCTGAAGCAATTGTCCCGTCGAAATCTTGCCCCGCGGGAGCAGCACCACCACCGGCAAACCCGCTGCAGCGCCATAGGCTGCCAGCGAGGCGCTGGTGTCTCCAGTGGAGGCGCAGGCGATCGCCTTGACTTTGAGCCCATCCCGGATGGCTTGGCGCACCACACTCACCAGCACCGTCATGCCCAGATCTTTGAAGGAGCCCGTATGGCTGTTGCCACACAGCTTCACCCACAGGTCAGGGAGACCGAGCTGCTGACCGAAACGTTCCGCCCAAAACAGGTTCGACTGCCCCTCACCCATCGAGACAATCATGCCGTCGTCGATGGTGGGCATGACCCATTCGCGCTTACCCCAAACGCCCGAACCAAAGGGCCACTGAGTCCCCCCATAGCGCTCTTCAAACAGCTTCATCCAAGCCGCGCCCGAACGATCTCGCAAGGCGTCCGTATCGTGCTCGACCATCAACAGTCCGCCGCACTTTGGGCAGCGGTACATGGCGGTGGTCACCGGCCATTGACCATCGCATCCTGACAAGCAAGTGAACGCAGCTGAGTAAGACACGCGCGGACTATATCCGCCAGTTTTGCCACGTCGACCGCAAACCGCCGCCGCCGCTTTCAGCGGCACGAAAACCCCGGCCACGGCCGGCAAACCGCCGCGACCCAGGGCCGGGCCAACCGAAAAACTGGGCCAACCGCTCCAAACTCGGCATGGACTCGGCTTCATGGACAGCCTATGCCGAATCTGGTCCGTCGGACTGATCGCTGCGCTGTCTGCCGCAGCCTGCGAGCAGCGCCAGCCCGACGTGCTCCGCGAATTCCCAGCACCGCGTCTGGCTGTGCAGAGCCGAGCTCAGCGAGCTGAGCTCCGACTCGTTCCGGAGGCGGATGCTCGGGTGAGCGTGGAGCTCAAGGCACGCAAAGTATCTACCCAACTCGAGTTGGCGCACGTCCGCGGGCACCTCTTGCTGCAGCCCGCCAATCTGCGGGCGCTGCGCGGCCGTATCAGCGTCGAGCTGGAGGCACTCGAGGGCCAATCCCCCGGAGCGTCTCGCCGTGACCGGACGAACGTCGCCAGTTTCGAGCTCCAGGCCGTGCTCGATGCGAGCGTCAATGCTTTACACCTCGCGCCCACCGTCCGGCAGAAGTCCGGGGCCGAAAAGCGGGCGGAGGTGACACTTCTGGTGCGCGGGCTGCTGCAGCTGAACGGCTACCGAAGTGAGGAGCAGGCGCGGCTCCGTCTGCGCTTCCCGGTCGACCACTCTGGACCAGATCTCCGCAGGCTCGAGTTGAGCAGCAGCGCTCCGATGCGGATCTCGCTGCGCAAATTCGGACTTCAGCCGAAGCTGCCACTGGGCGAAGAGGGCGTCAGCGGCCAGAGTCAGGCCCACTACACGAGCGCCCACGTGAGTTTGTCCGTCGGACTGCTAGCCACCGAGGAATAATCACTGCAGAATCCAACGCAGTGCAGGCCAGTCCACTGGATAGCAGCGGCCTCCGTGCCATCGACGACTGCCTCAGCGCAGGAGAGCTGGAGGAGGCCCAGCGGCTACTGGCCATGGCCGGAGTCGAGCCTGAACACGAGCACGCAACGACCTACCTGGCGACGCGGCTCCTCTACTTGCGTGAGCGGCTCGATCCCGAAAGCGTTGTCCTAAGACTGAGGGAACTGCTGCAGAACAGCGGCCACTTTCCTGAGGCGACGGCCCTACTGCGCGTGGCCAGCGCCGGTATCCCTGGCAAACAATCGGTGAGCGCCATGGCGGCGATCAGACCGCCTTCACCTGCAGTGCCGCCGCCAGCGACATCTCCGTCCTCTGCCCGCGGCCCCTCTCCGGCCGCGTTCGCCCAGACGGCAGAAATGCAGCCGCTGCGAGCAGCCCCTAGCTCGCCGCCAAGCAAGCAGTCAACGCCGCCAGACAGCTTCGGCGCAGCCGCAAGCCCGCTTTCCGCCAGACCCACCATGCGCTCGGAGCCAGCAGAGGACCTCGACCATCTGCCCGCCGAATGGTTGGAGTCGGAGTTGCCAGCTGCCGACTTCTCCGAGCGTCCTCCGGCAGCCGATGGCCCCCCGCCGAGCGGCTCGACGTCCGCCGCTTCCTCGCCGCCTGCGAGCGACTCCCCGGGCAGACGAATCGAGGTCGACACCAGAGCCAGTTCTTCTCCACATCTCCCGAGTCACCGCTCAAGCCGCGCCCCGCCCCCACCGCCGAACTGGGCGAGCTCGCGCCCCAAGCCCGCCGGCAGATACGCCCTACGGGAACCCGGCTCGGATTCGGTGACCCCACCTCCGAGCGCGACCCGACGCTCTGCACCGGCAGTCACGGAGACAGGCCGCATGCCCACAATCCCGCGTGCCCCGACGCTGCCCCGGGTCGATCCGCCGGCGGCCCCACCTCCAAGCTCTCGCCAGGTTTACCAGCCAGCTGATAGTCGTCCAATGGGCTCCGCCGCTCGCCCCTACAGCGCCTCCGTGCCGCCCGCTGCACGCGGCCACGTGGCCCCCGGGGCCGGCCGCTATGCGGTCACCCGTTCCGAGCCCCCCGCCGCTCAGCGAGCCGCGCCCAAATCCGCAGCCAAGCCCCGCTCCGCCACGACAACTGCGGAGGTCAAGACCGGGGCCTTCCGGGTCCCTCGCCCGGGCAGCCTGGCTTCGTCTGCTCCCCCGTCTGCTTCGAGCTTGCCCCCGACGACTGTGAGTGCTCCAGAACCCAGCATTCCCCCGGTCACCACGCCTCTACCAGCTCCCGAAAAGGCATCAGAGTTCTGGCCCGACGTGGAAGTGCAGTTGTTCGAGGGGCGACGCGCGCCAGTCCTCGACTATCTCGAGCGGACCGCAGCTGCGGCGATGCACCAGCTGAGCTCCCAGGAATTGACCACGTATTCCATGGCGCGAGCAGCCGCCGCACTGCTGACGGAAGGCTGGGTCACGCACCACTTCGCCCCCTTTGATCTCTCACTCCACAGTTTGGCGCGTTTGGACATGGCACTGGATGCGGTGTTTGGCTTCGAACGCACCGCTTCCTTGCGGCCAACGTCGCGAGACCTCGCGCGGCTGCTGGGAGCGTATCTTGGAGAAACGCTTCGTGTTTCACACCGGGGAAATTGGGAGGGGGAGCTATCTGAGAGCAGCCGGCTAGTGGTGCGCGCCGGAGCCCACGTCTGGAGCCCATTTGTGATTGTGGAGAGGCGTATTCTTTCGGGTGGCAAGCCTCCACTGACGGCCAGTCTGGAACCCGGCCTGGCACACCAGGGCACGCAAGCTTGGATGGCCCATGAGCTCTGCCCGAAACGAGTGCCTTTGCTCTGGACTCAGTTGCCCGGCCCGCACAACATGCCCGAGTTGGGCGCTGCCATGTGCAAGTCCATCTACAGCCTCGCTTGCGCCCAGAAAGAAGGACTGCTGCTGGATCGCTCTGAGGACAGCCTTTCCGCGTTGGACTCCGTGGTGGACGTGTTGGTGGCAACCGCTACGCCACTCAACGGCAAAGAGCCTTGGCTACAACGGCTGGCAGTCTTGGTTGGCGCGTACACAGGGGAGGTGTTGCGGGTTCAAGCGGGCGGCGACTGGCAAGCGCAGTCGGGGGTTCCGCTGGCTGACCGCTACTATCTCAAGTTGCCCAACGGCCTCGAGGCGACACCAGCGGCCAATGTCGTTGCGCGGGCGGTCGCGGGCAAAGCCTCACAGCTGCGCGGCTATGTGCGCGCCATGCTGCGTCGATCCGCTACCCGATGACGACGCTCCCCCATCCACCCACCCAGGGGATGGCCGAATGGTTGCTATTGCACTAGACTCCTGCCAGTAGCCGCTTGCTTGGGAAAGGGTCGAGTTTCGTTGTCTGATGTGCCTTCAATTCCATTCGAAAACGGAGACCTGATCGCAGGCAAATATCGAGTGGACCGAGTGCTCGGCGCAGGTGGCATGGGCGTCGTGATCGCGGCGACGCACGTCGACTTGGACCGCCCGGTCGCAGTCAAGCTGATCCGACAAGAGCTAGCTGAGGACGGCGCGGCGGTCGAACGCTTGATGCTCGAAGCTCGCTCAGCTGCCAAAATCAAGAGCGACCACGTCGGCAAAGTGCTGGATGTCGGCAAGCTGGACAACGGTGTTCCATACATCGTGATGGAATACCTGGAGGGTGTGGATGTCTGCCAGCTGCTGGAAGATCACGGCCAGCTGTCCATCATGGAAGCAGTCGATTTCGTGCTGCAAGCGTGCGAAGCGCTATCCGAGGCGCATCTGGCCAATATCGTGCACCGCGATCTGAAACCAGAAAATCTATTCGTCACGCGGCTGCCGGATGGGTCGCCGCACATCAAGGTACTGGACTTCGGCATCTCCAAACAGCTCGGTGACTCCAGCCGGCGTCAGCTGACCAACCCTTCGTCGGCGGTGGGCTCACCGCAGTACATGGCCCCCGAGCAAATGCAGGCTGGCAATGTCGACATGCGCGCCGACATCTGGGCGCTGGGAGCCATCCTGTACGAGCTGATCAGTAATCGCCCCGCTTTCGAAGGCGCCACCCTGCCAGAGATCTGCGTCAAGGTGATGGGCAGCTCACCGATCCCCCTGACTCAGCACGTGCCCAACGTTCCAGACAAGTTGGAGGCGATCGTCAACCGTTGCTTGAGCAAGGACCGGGACCAGCGTTTTGCCAGCATCGGTGATCTGGTGGAAGAGCTAGCGCCCTTTGGTTCGGAGCGTTCAATCCAGTCACGCAACCGCATCATCGGACTGCTTTCCGGGGGCGGCGCGGCCACCACGGAACACGTTCCAGTGCGCGGCTTTGGCTCTGGAGCGACCCAGGTCGCCACCACCCCAGGCAGCGGCTTGACCGTACCCGTCGCCAAAACTGAGCAATGGACGCCCGCGGCCACCGGCGAGACGACGCCCGCCCGGAACGTTTCCCGCTGGCCCGTGTTCGCTGGGCTCGGCGGCGTGGTCGCCATCGGTGTTGGACTCTGGTTCTTCACCAAGGCCGCGGAGTCGTCGGAGTCGCAGATGGTCGCTGGCGTTGAAACCGCCAGCTCGCCTGAACCTCCCCCCGAGGCTTCTGCCGCGGAGGTCACGACGCCCGAACCAACTGCCGCGGTCGTGGTGACACCGACCAAGGTTGAAACCCCAGACGCTGGAGTGCCTGCCGTCGCTCCGGTCTTGGAGCGTCCCCAGGTGGCCCCAAAGCCGGCCACGAAACAAGTAGTCAAGCCCAAGCCTCGGAAAAAAGCGGTCTCGCCCCGACCCGCGCCGACGAAAAAACCAGGCAACGCCTGGGACACCGACAACTTCGGCGGGCGCCGTTAGAGTCGCTAGTCGTCCCACCCTCAGCGGACAACCAACGTCGCGAATTTCTCGCGCCGCGGATTTTTGGCTCGCGTCGTAGTAGAAACCCGCCGCTGACTCCGCTATTCGAGATGGCGGAAAACTCGACTACCGGAAGAGAGACCGTTGGCAAATCGACTGCTTAGAATTGGACTTGCTTGCGCCTGGTTGCTTTGTACTTCGCTAAGTACCGGCGGCGCGTGGGCTCAAACTGGGGCTGATAAGGCCGCCGCCGAGGCGTTGTTCGATCAAGCTCGCACGCTGGCTGATGAGGGCAAGTACGATCAAGCTTGCGACAAGTTCGAAGCCAGCCAACAGCTGGATCCCGCACTTGGAACCCTGCTGCACTTGGCGGATTGCTACGAAAAGGCCAATCGCCTTGCCAGCGCCTGGGCCACATTCGAGGAGGCCGCGTCCCTCGCACGAACGCGCGGCGAAAACGAGCGGGCTCAAATCGCGTCCGTAAGAGCCGCGGCGCTCAAACCCCAGTTGATCCAAGTGATGATCAAAGTCCCTGACAACGCCCCAGAGGGACTCGAAGTCCGACGCAACGGGCGGATTATCCCTGAAGCCAGCTATGGCGTGCCGGTACCCGTCGATGAGGGCACCTGGACAATTACCGCGAGCGCGCCAGGACACCAATCCTTCGAGGCTTCAGTTGACGTCAAGTCGGGCTCACCAGAGCCGTACGTCGTCAACATTCCGAAGCTGGCCGCGGATCCAAAACCAACGACTGCGGCACCTGCCCCAGAGCCCGCTCCATCGCCCCCAGAGACAACCCCGCCGGCAGAGCCGCGTGACGTCACATCCTCGGACGATGGCAGTGGTCAGCGAACCTTGGCCTACATCATCGGCGGCGCTGGCCTGGCATCTGCGATCGTCAGTGGCGTCTTCACCGCGCTGGCTGCCGGCAACAATTCCGATTCCGAAAAGCTGTGCGAAGTGGGAGATCCCAATGAGTGCAGCGCCGAAGGGAAGCGACTGCGTGATGACGCTCTGACTCAGGCTTCGATTGCCACCGTCACGGGTATCGTGGGCGCTGTCGGCATCGCAGGAGGAGCAACCCTGTACTTCACCGCGGGTAGCGGCAACAGCGGCTCCGCCAACGTCGGGCTGCAATTGAAAGGCAACTGGTGATGGCGACTGCATTGCTGCGAAGCACACTTCTGGTCGCGCTGACCAGCCTGGCATTGCCCGGCTGCGCGGCGTTGCTGGGCATCGAAGAGGCCAGTTGTGACTCGGACATCGATCCCGACAACTGCCCCGCGGAAAACGACGACGACGCGGACGACGACGATGATACCGACGACGATGACGCGAGTGATGATGACGCGGGTGATGATGACACCGACGCGGGCGTCGATGCCGGTTTCGACGTCGAATACCCCTCCGAGCAGGAGTGCGAAGAGTATTGCGGTATTCTCGAAGACAGCTGTGACACTGACGAGCTGCGTCAGTATGTCGATGAAAAGGCATGCCAGGTCATCTGCGGTCGCTATCTGCGGCTAGCGGTTGACGACAACGACGCCGAACGAGGCGATTCCTTCGAGTGCCGCTTGGAGCAGGCTCAGTCAGCCCAGCTTGGAGAGCGCGAGACCGGCTGCGCCGCTGCAGGCGTCACTGGAGATAACGACTGCGGCCTGCTGTGCGAGGTGTATTGCGATCTGATGGACGCGGAGTGCCATCCGGAGTTCGACGAATACTTCGAAAACGACTTCAACAACTGTCTCCAGGCCTGCAACGACGTGCCGCGGGCAGACACCCGCTTCAACAGCAACATTCAAAAGGGCAACACGTTGGAGTGCCGCTTCTACCATTTGATGGCGGCGGCGGGCTCTGCGCGCACCCACTGTCCTCACGCTGCCGGGCGCGGTGGTGTGTGCGAATGAGCGCCGCGTCCACCAGCCCATTTGCAGCGAACGGCTGACGAGCACGTCACCCAGTTGACGCGTGTGGAAAACGACGTGGCGCACTCACCGGAAGCACAGCCTTGCATTCGCTGAATATTTCGACGGAAATGGCTCAACACCTAGCTTACCGGTGGAGCTCTCGGCCTGCTGCCACGCATCAAAACAGTCCGCCCACCGAGCCCAGCGACCTGCTGTCAGGCCAGAGGCGGAATAAATTGGTTTGCATGGGGCTCGCTTCTTGGGACAAACGCTCGCGCCCATGGACGTGACGATTCTAGATCTCGGCTCGAACAGCTTTCAGCTGCTCCACGCGCGCTGCACGCGCTCGGGAGAGGTGCAGCCGCTGTTTCGTGCCGTGGAATTCGTCGCGCTTGCCAGCCACCTGACACCTGACGGCGATATCAAGCCAGAAGGGTTTGAACTTGGGGTGCAAGCGGTCAAAGACTTGCTGCACCGGGCCCCGCCAAGCGCGCACAAGCACCCGTTGGCAGCGGTGGCAACCTGCGCCGTGCGCGAGGCGCCGAACGGCCCGGAATTCCTGTCCCTAGTCGAGAGCGAGACGGGCGTGAAGACCCGCCCCATTCCGGGCGAAGTCGAAGCACGCTTCGCCTACCGTGGAGCCGCGGCGGACTTCGCCGATGCGGCACGCCGCACTGCCGTCGTCGACATCGGTGGTGGCTCGACGCAGATCGCGGTCGGTACGGGACCGGAAGTGGATGTTTGCGTCAGCGTTCCACTGGGTGTGCTCGCCCTGGTGGAGCGCTTGGCCGCGTCAGCCAACACTGCCAACTACGCCCTGGACCAAATGAGCGTCTACGTGCGGCGCACGCTCGAGCCGAGTCTCGCGCAGCTGACCCCTGCCCCTGAGGCGCTCTTCTTCGCATCCGGTGTGGCGCGCGTGATCCGCGACCTGCTCCTCACCTACGACGCTGTCACCGATGGCTCGCAGATCCAGTGCTTCACCCTGCGCGAACTGATCCCCAAGATCCTGGAGACGAGCCCGGAGGAGCTCGCCGAGCGAGGCGTCCCTGAGGAGCGGCTGCACAGCGTCGGGCCGACCGCAATCGTGCTGGACATCGTGGCTGACTTGCTGGCCCTCGAGAGTTTCTCTGTGTCGCGCGCCGGTCTGCGCGAGGGCGCCGCTTTGAGCACCAACGAGCTCGACACCCAGCGCTGGCCCTCGACAGTCAAGGCGACGAAGGACCGCTGAGGCTCTGTCCCGGTAGGCTCTGTTTGCCGCCAACTCAACCGAGCTCGCAAGAGCTCAACCGTCCAGCACGAAGCGATAGCCCACCGAGCGCACCGTCTCGATTGTGGACCCAGCAAGGCCCAGCTTTTCGCGCAGGCGTTTGACGTGCGTATCAACGGTCCTGGTCACCACATTGCCGGGCATGTTCCAGACTTGGTCTAGCAGTTGGCGACGCGAGAACACCCGCCCCGGCCGCTTCACGAACATCACCAACAACTTGTACTCGGTGTTCGTCAATGCGACCTCTTCGCCACCGACGAACACGCGATGTGCCGCTTCGTCGATTGAGATCGGTCCACGCTCGAGGCGCCCGGATTGCAAAGCTTCGACCGGCTCTGCGCGACGTAACACGGCGCGCACCCGCAACACCAACTCGCGCATGCTGAACGGCTTGACAATGTAGTCGTCCGCGCCGCTTTCCAACCCCGCCAAGCGATCTGCCTCTTGCCCCTTGGCGGTCACCATCAAGATGGGGACTCGTCGATTCGAGGTGTTGTTGCGAACTTCTCGGCAGACATCCAAACCCGGAATGTCCGGTAACATCAGATCCAAGAGCATCACGTCTGGCGGGTGTTCGCGAACGATTCGCAGTGCCGTGGAACCTTGTGACGCGACCTCGGTTTCGAAGCCTTCCTTGCGCAGATTGAAGTCCACAACTGAACTAATGTCGGGATCGTCCTCGACGATGAGCACTCGATGCATGCTGGCCGCGTGATAGCGGACCCCAGTTACACCTCTGTGACATTCAAGCCACACTTGTGGCTCATCGTCGCCGCGAAAACTCCAGGAAATATCGCACGAAATCCGTGTAGCACGCCAAAGCTAGTGCCAGTGACGTGAGCGGCTGGCGGTGTACCAGTTGGAAACCGTTGCTGGCTAAAGGTTCACGCAGACGCTCCTCGAGCTTCATCAATTTGTCACACAACCGCGCCTAGATCGGCGCCCACATGTTCTGCCGATCATCGAGCCCGCGTCTCGCCAGCAGCTTGCTGCTCATTCTCACGTCCTCCGCCGCTTGCGCCAACAAACCAGGCCCGGAGCAATTGCCAGCGCAGGACGAAGCCAAGACTCACGATGCCGTCACGCCAGCTCACGTTCGGACGACGACCTCCGATCCCTTGATGAGAGACTTACGGGCGGTCGTCGACAATTGCCGCTTCAACGTACAACAAGCAGTCATCAGCCACTGCAAACACAAAGAGAAAAACACGCTGATCCGCGAGTTTCGCGAAGGTGAGCGTTCAGGCATTGAGGCCTTGCCGGTGCTCGTCCAGGCGCTGCGCAGCGAAGATCCCAAGTTGATGACGGCAGCCGCAAAGGTTATCGGCACTGGCTTGCGCGGCGGCTTTGGAGAAACAACGAACGGTGCGGTTCCAAAAGAACTCGCCGACGAACTACTCACGCAATATCGAAAACTGCCCAAACGCCAGGCTGCGCTCATTACTCCCGTGGTGGTGCATACAGCCATGCTCTCGGGGACCAGCTCTCAGCTGTATCAAGTTCTCGATACGCTCGAGGACGTCAATGCCCGTGCGTCTGCGTACAACCACATCATGACCCACGGCAGGATGGCGGCATTTCCGAAGGTCAAGGACTTGCTGCATGACAATCCGGAGCGGGTAGCGCGCGCCGCCCTGCAAAGCGCGAGCAGCATGCCCAACAAGACGGATGCTGAGGCAAAGCAAGCTTGTGAGCTCGCGACCAGCCTGCTCAAAGAGCGAAGGCTTTCGCTCTTGGCGCTGGCATCCAGTATGGCCATCCATTGTCGCGGCTCAGCCTTTGATGCGGTGCAGGACGAACTTGATGCGCGCGTGGCAGACAAGACACTGGCTCCCGGCATGGTCCGCGCCACCGCTGGAGCCTGCGCGGACGCTCCAGCAAAGCCGGCTTTGGGCTCCAAGGCGCAATGCAGCCGCCTTCGAAAGCAGCTGGAGACGGTCGTTGGCAGCGGCTTGGATGAAGACACCCGGGCTGCCGCCCTCTCCAGCTTGGGCTCCCAGTTCGCTGACGCGGCCACCTCTCGGCTCGCATCACGGCACCGCGCTGACCCCAGCAAAGCGGTGCGCATCGAGGCCGCAAGACTCGTGCGGCCGCAAAACTAGTGCGGCCTCACTACTCGCTCACGGCGTGGCGTTGAGCCGCACGGTTTGCGTACGTGCGACTGGATCGCCGCAGCTGTCCCTCTCGACGTCGAATTCGATACGCACGCCCTCGTAGACTGCCTGCTCCGTTTGCACCACTAACTCGACCTCTAGAGGTAGCTCCGCGTCTCGGTCGTACCAAGACGCGATCCGCAGCTCACACTCCTTGACATAGTGAAAAGCGGTCAGCGCTTGATTGTACCCCTGCTTGCGCTCTGCCGGTTCTGGAACATCAGCGTCCTCAGTGTAGTTGGCGTTGGTCACCACGACGCTGGACGACTCGCACAACTTGTCGCCGCTCTCGTCGCGCAAGACGATCACTGCAGGTGCCGGAGCGTAGTCGAACGCCGAACAGTTGGGATCGCCCGAGCAGGCGCTAGTGAGCAGCGCGAACGCGACTGAGCTACTGAATTGTCGGATTGCCATGAGCTTGCTCTCAGAATGAATACTTGGCGCTGAGGCTGAAGTCGCGCCCGCTGCGCACCGAGTCAAGAACTTGTTCATCGACGTCCGTGGACGCTGTCTTGCGGCGGCGGCCATCCAGCAAGTTCTTGGCTTTGAAACCAAGTTTGAATTGCTTGGACAGCTGGTATCCGAAGACGAAGTCCAGCTGATGATGGGGCTGCTCGATGATGTCCGGAGCATTGCTGCTTCCGACAGCGTCAATTCGCGGCCCAAAGACATTGTACAGCAACGCGGAGCTAATACCCTCGTCTTCCTCCGCAGAATCATACCCAATCTGAACGTTAATCACGTAGGGCGATTGTCCCTGCAGCGGACGCTCCTTGGAAGTGGCAACAACTGAGATCCCGTTGACTTCGGCGTCATCAGCGATTTCCACGGAGGACTGGATGAAGGACACGTTGCTCGCAACATAGAAACCCTCAAATGCTTCACCCACAAAGTCGAGCCGCTTTCTGCCTTCGAGCTCCACGCCGAAGTTGGTTGCCCCTTTGGAGTTGATCCAAGACCACTGAGTGCCGGCAGCAGCGGTGCCCACGACCTCGATCGGACGTTCAAACTGCTTGTAGAAGCCGCCGATACTGAAGCTCTCATCCGGGGACGGATACCACTCCCAGCGAGCGTCGAAGTTCAGAATGGACGCACTCTGCAAATCCGGGTTCCCGACTAGCGCGATGTCGTTTTCGACATTGAAGAATCGCGACTTCGATTTCTCTCTGAAGTCAGGCCGTGAAACTGTCTTTCCGAAGCCAGCGCGCAACTGCATGTCCTCCACGAAGCGCCAGGTAATCGTAGCAGCCGGCAAGATGTCGAAGTCATCCAAGCGGGCCGCCACTTCGTCGGACTCGGTCCGATCTGCAGGCGCGACAAATTGGTCGAAGCTCGTGGTCACCTGGACCAACTTCTCGAAACGAGCCCCTGCCATCACGTCAACGTCCTGGAACAACGTCGTTTCGGCCATGCCATAGGCTGCGACCAAGCTTTGGCGCGCTTCGTACGTGTCTGAGCCGAGGCCAGGCGGGTCGGTCAGGGTCGTCTCTTTTAGCTCGATTCCGTCGTCGTCGATGTTTTCCGCGGCGTACACCAGATCTGGCTCTGCCGCTCGAAACCCGTTGGACGTCCGCGCATCACCACCAGTCGTTGGAATGGCCAGCTGAAAGCGACGTCCGGCTACTTCGCGGTTGCGTAGCAGCACTGAAGCCCCAAGCTTCGGAGTCAACTTGAACTCCGGCTCGTCGCGCTCGTCGCTGAAGAAGATTGGCCACCCCAAATCGATACCGGCCTCGTGCATGTCATCTTCTAAGTCGCTGTAAAAGCGCTCGTGATTCAACGAGTCCGGGGAGGCCACGAATTCTCCCCCCGAACGGTCGTAGCGGTAGCGGCGCCGGTCGGGCTCGGCGCGCGTTGCGTTCGAATAGCCATACCGCCAATCCAGCGCCGGCTCGTCTGAGGCATCCTCGTCAGAGGCGTCCAGCGTGAACGGGTGGTGCCCAATCAATTGCTGTGCGAGCAATTGTCGCTCTATCCACTGCAGCTGCGCACCCCGCGCGGGCACTCCCTGGGTATCGTTGAAGCCTTGAATGTGGGTCGTCTTGTCATCCGTCATCCGGAGCAACAGAGTCGTAGACTCAACCCGTTGATGGGGCAACGGCTCAACGCCCAACACGAACATGCCGCCCGTGTTGACCTCGGTGCGGTCCTCCAGAACCTCGTAGTTGTTGCGAACACTCAGCTCTTGGGTCTCACTGTTGATACGCACCGTTCGCGATATCTGCTCCACGTAGCGAAACTTGCGCTCGTACGAAAGTGAGGCCATAAAGCCGAGCGGAAAACCGACATCAAAGGTGTTCCCGAGCGTCACTTCCACCCCATGATCTGGCGCGATCGGACGCCGGTAGATTCGGTAGTTTGGATCGAACGATTCGCCTAGTTCCTCAATTTCTTCTGCGGTCAGGCCCTCTTTGTTGAAACGGTCCGCTTTGACGATCGCCCCGCTTGACACCAACTCGCTGGGCAAATCTCTCGTTCCATCATCCAGCCCGAACCAGTCCGTTTCCCCTCCACGATAGGTCAAACCGTCCTTGAATGTGGACTCCGTGTTGAGGCCAAGCTTTCCAGAGACTTGCAGGGTAAATTCATCAGGAAAAGACTTGGTACGCATCTGCACAGAGCCACCACCAAACTCACCCGGCATGTTGGGTGAGTAGGTCTTTTGCACTGTCACGCTCTCCAGAATTCCAGCGGGAAACAAGTCCAGCGGAACGACTCTGCGTTCCGGCTCCGGGCTTGGCAAGTTCAAACCGTTCATCAAGGTACTGGAGTACCGTTCACCCATACCGCGAACATAAATGAACTTACCTCCAACCAAAGTCAACCCGGTCACGCGCTTCAACGCGCCTGCGGCACTGGAGTCACCTGAGGCTTCCATTTGTTCCGAGCCGATGACCTCTGCAACCGCGCTGGTCTCGCGTTTCTCTGCCATCTTCTCGGCGACCCCGCCTTCGATATAGGGCGCGATTACGACCACATCATCCAACTGGAGTGACGCGGGCGTCATTTCAAGTGTGACGTTGGTCACCCCGTCTTTGGTGACCGCGACATCGTTCTGCGTCTGGGTCGAATACTTCTTGTGGATCGATGAAACCCCGTGGATGCCCACCGGAACCTTCAACGAGAAGCTTCCGTCCGCCGCTGAGAGTGCTTCGACGTCCACGCCGCGCACAAAGATGCGTGCACCCTCGATCGGCGCCTTGTCTTCGTCGGAAACGACTTTGCCGGAGATCGTGCCGTACTCCACTGCTTTCGGTTTTTCCTGCTCGGTCTCCGCAGTCTCTTCAGCAACCGTCACTCCTTCCACGTCCGCCGTCACCACGCCCGCGGCGTCCAGGTTGAGCAGCACCTCTGCCGAGCCCCCGGCTTTGATGAAGACCCCGCCAACCTGCGCAATTTTGGGCTCGATACCGTCGTACTCCGTCAGCAGCCCAGCGGGTATCTTCAACGAGAACGTCCGCTTTCCTGCGGGTACGGATAGACGTACGATGCCGTCGTCAGCGGTCGTGCCGCTCTCCCCCGTGTCCGCGCTGATCTCGATACCGGCAGGTTTCTGATCCCCGGCCAGGAACACAATCAACATGACACTTCCGGGACGCTCATCGACCGCTTCTGCGTCTGGCGGCCCCTGCGCTGGCGCGGGCTGAGCGGCATCCGAATCGGGCGCGCCTGGGGGGGTGGCCTGAGCCGCCACGTCTTGTGCAGAACCCAGCACGCTGGCGGCCGCCAACACGGCCCAGAGCGCGCCAGTCGTCGAGTAAAAACGCACGTTGGCTTCCTTCATTTGCTGCTGAATGTCGGTGTCGGAGAGCGCCGTTCAGAGGGTGCATTCCCAACCAGCAGCCCTGCAGTTCTCCATCGCCTTGCGCAACTGCAGCGAAGCCTCGAACAGATCCGGCTGCTTGATGTGTTTGAGTTGTTCCTCCGCCTGCGCGAAGCGCTCGGTCTTGAAGAATGCGTAGGCCAGCGCGTAGCGAACATTGTCGTCTTCAAGCAAGGCGAGGCGGCCAAGTTTTGGCAACATCGCGGTCACCGCTTCGTAGTTTCCCGCATCAACGAGCAAGCTCAGGCGCTGCTTGGTCTTGGCTTTCTGGTCCCCGACTCGGGCGTTCAAGAACATGGCGCGAAAAACCATGTGGGATTGCTTGTACAGCTCCGCTGCCTCGAGTGTGTACTTCGGATTTAGCCGGGCAGCGTCTTCGAACAACATCGCCGCGCTGAGCGTGCGCCCGTCATCCAAGTACGAATGCGCTAGCTGAAGCATCACCTTTTCGCTCTCCGGAAAGCGAAGGTGGGCGCCCTCCAGTACGCTTTGGGCCCTCTTGAACTCCTTGGCGGAGCGCAGAGCTTCCCCCACAGCGACATAGTCGTTCTCTTGGATCTCATTCCGCGCGAGGTAGCCCTCGCTCACGCGAGTGGCTTCCAGATACAAGCCAAGCTCAATCAGGTAGAAGATTTGCAGTCGTTCAAACTCCGCATTTTCCGGAAACTTCGCAGCCCCTTGCCGCAGTGTTTCGATTGACGCGGATTGCTGGTTCACCTTCCAATGAGCTTCCGACTTCATCAGAAAGAGACCCGGGGTGTTCCTCCCTGCAGCGCCTGCGCCCTCGAGCGCGAGCAGCGTGTTCTTGTAGTCCTTTAGACCGAAAAAAGACTGCGCGAGGTAAAGCTTGACCAGCGGGTCCGCCTGACCTGCCTTGACGGCCGCCTGAAAGTCATCCCGCGCCGACTTGAAATTCTGACTATTGAGGTGCGCCAACCCGCGCAACGTATAGTACCGCTTGGCGTCGATGCCTGGTGCGTCAGGCTTGGTCTCGGCCAACATTTGCAGAGCGCGATCATAGTGCTGATCGTGGATCATGCGGGCCGCCAAATCGACATAGTCGACCTCGTCCTCGCTATTTTCAGAGTGCTTGTCGTCACCTGCGGACGACGCGGCCAATGCAGCGCTGATGCCGCCGCATTGGACCTCCAACGCAACGGGAGCTGCGACAGCCAACACGACGCAGGGAAGAATCAAGATGTTGCGCATAGTTCAGCTCTTCTGAAGTTTGAACACGACCTTCTGCTTGACCCATGTCGTGACCGGGTTGTTCTCGTAGGTCGCCGGATCGAACACCCAATTGTTTACCCAGTCTTGCGCGTCCTTCTCAAAGATCCCCCGGGGCTTGGAATCAAGCACTTTAAGCCGACCGATCGAACCATCTTCTCGGACGAGGACATTGAGCAACACGTAGCCCTCGATGCCACGCTTGCGAGCTTGCTCCGGATACTCCAAGCGCCCTCCTTTGCCTCTCAGCACGGGTTTGGTATCCACCGCGCCTTCAGTCATCGGAGAGTTCTTGGAGAAATCGCCAATCAGGTCTGATGAAGCAGCGCCCAAGGCGGCCGCGTCAAAGCCCGGCAGCTCAAACGCCGCTTCGGATATCGCCGACGACAGATTGGGCGTCTTTGGTGCCTTGCTGGAGGAGCGCTTTGGTTTCGGTTTCTGACGTCGCTCCCGCTTCTTCTTCTTCTTCGGAGGCGTCTTCTTCTGAACCTGGAAGGCCACCTCTTTCTGAACTTTCTCTTCCTTTGGAGGGAGCTTCTGCGCATTCATCACGAACACGACGAGGAAAACGGCGAACGCCCCCGCGAGCATCACCGCGCCACTAAACAGATGGCGTTTGAACGACGTGACATTCACGGTCTCAGCCTCCCGCTTCCTTTTCGGTGGCCACACCGACGTCACTCGCGCCGCCCAGACGGCACTGGTCGACCACTTCCACTAACTTCTCGGAGGGCACTCTGCGATCCGTGATCACCAAGACGGTCTTGGAGTCGCTGCCCTCCAAGAATTCGCGCACGCGGCTTTGCACCATCCAAGGGCGAACGGGATTGCCGTTGATGTAGATGTTCGAATTCGTATCGATGTTGATCCTGAGACTCTTGCTAGATGCGCGCGACGCGCTCGCCGCTCCAGGCCGCTCTATGTCCAGCTTCATGTCCTTGACGAAGGTCGTGGAGACCATGAAGAAGATCAGCAAAATGAAGACCATGTCGATCAACGGCGAGATGTCGATGTCACTCTTGCCGCCACTCTTCTGACGCCTTCTCATCGTTCACTTCTCCACTGGATCCGCTTCCGTTGAATCCGCGGCCGCTGGGACTGCCGCCGCATCACGCTTCAACTCCTGCGCGCCGCATCGCGTTGCGAATCGCTTTGGCGTCGGCGCAAAGCAATTCCTTGATCTGGTCCAGCTCCTCTCGAAAGCGTTGTTCTTTGCGCTCCAGAATGCGTCCGACGACAATACCCGGCACAGCCACAGCCAAGCCCATCTGCGTCGTAAACAGCGCCTGCGAGATGCCGCCCGCGATGCCGCCCGTTTGCGAAAAGAGAGCCATATCTGCCAGAGAGTCGAAGGTTTCAATCATGCCGATCACGGTGCCCAGCAGGCCAGCGAGCGGCGCGGTCGCGACGATGCTCCCGATGATCGCCTTGCCGCGCGTCAATTCGTGCTCGAACGCTGCGTAGGCGTCGTCGAGAATGGGTCGCAGATCCCTACCCCTGTTGGCGCGCAGCAGATTGAGCCCCCAAACGACCGCCGTATCGATCACGCCCCGCGGAGGCCGCCGATAGCCCTTGCGGTAGCGCGCAAGCAGCACGCGCGCGCTGCGTCGATTGCCGCGATTCAAGATGTGCATGCGCAGCCCCAAGAAGTACCAGAGCACCAATGTTGCGATGGCCAGCGGCGGCATCACGAAGCCGCCCGCCTCGAAATACTCCAGCAGTTGGGTCGGAAACGAATGCAGATTCTGAAGGAATTCGTTCATTCGAAGTCACTCTCAGGTGGCCGGCAGTGCTTCATCCAAAGACTTGCGGTCGTCAGCCGGCGGCACAGATGGCCGCTGAGACAGACGCACCCCGGTAGCGATGTTGATCACCCGCAATGCCGCTTTGTCGATGCCGTCCTTGATCCCCTCGGACCAAGCGCCGAGCATATTGCCAATGACCAGCGCCGGGATCGCCACAATCAAGCCGAGCTCAGTCGTGACCAAAGCGATCGCGATGCCGCCGCTGAGCAGCTTGGGGTTACCAGTCCCAAACTCCGTGATGATATCGAACGTGGCGATCATGCCCGTCACCGTTCCCAACAAGCCCAGCAGAGGTGCAACCGCCGCAATCACCACTATCGCTGAGCCAAACCGATCCAATGCGGGCTGCTCATGCAGGATCGCCTCGGTGATGATATCCTCCAGCTCATCGCGTTCACTATCCAAGTGTTTCAAGGTCGCTGTCAGCACCCGACCGCCTGCGTTCTTGGCTTTCTTGCAGACATCAATCGCGTCGCTGATCTTCCGCTGCTCCAAAAGTGGGGTAATCTTCTCGACCAAGCTGGTGGTGTTGGCAGCCGCTGCGAAGAGCAGAAAAGCACGCAAGATCGCCATGAGCAGAGCCACCAAGCCGGCCGCGACGATCACCCAACCGATGACACCGCCGCTATCAATCACTTCGACGGGCGTCTTGTCCTTGCGCTTCTCGACGCCCTTTTCCAAAGACTCGTACAGGAAGACATGCAATCGCCCTGGGTCATTGCCGGCAGCTAGTGCCTGGGCCGTGTTCGCACTTTCGACCCCTGGCCAGATCTTCAGTCGTCCGGCACCCGCGGGCGCCAGAGTGCCGGAGGTCTTTTCGCTCACTCCAAAGCTCGCAATTTGCCCGAGGTGAATGAGCTTCCCCTCCACGGTGTCGCCCCCGGCGGTGAAGAACTTGCCGGACTCTTCCCGCACCCGCCCAAACTGGTCGAGCAGCGGCAACGCCTTTTCGAACGCGAATCGTAGTTGCTTGATGCGCGCCTCCTCGTCCTCTTGTTCCACGGCTGGCAGCTCGACTCCGCCTTTCTCCAGGGTCGTCGCCATCTGAGTGAGCGTGGTCTCGATGACGTCGTCGCCTTCGTTGGCGCTTTCTGCTTGTCGCTCGACGTCACTTAGCATCTCTGTCATGCGGTCCGCCTGCAACGACAGGCCGAGCACCGCCCCCTGCAACTGGTCCACTTCTGCCCGGGCAGTGGAGACTTTTTCGTGGCTCTCCGCCTCCAGCTGCTTGAGGCGACTGGCTAGCGTGTTCTTTTCAGCCTCGAGGAATGCGATCTCTCGTTGATAGGCTTCGCGCAGGTCGGCGCGGGCATCCTGGGATTGGAGTAAGACTGCGCCCAGCACTGCAAACAGGGGCAATAGCTGCACGATTCTTGGTAGCTGCGAGTTCATGTTAGCTCCGCTCACTTGACCGTCATCAGTTCAGCTGAGATCCCACTTGGGACTTCGAAGTAGCCGACGCGAATTTGCTTCTTGAAGCTTTGAAAGAGCTCCAAGACCAGCTTGCGGTCTTCAGGACCATCAATAGTCACGAACTTCCATTGGCCGTCTTGCTTCAGCGCCTTACCAACAACGCTGTCATCCGCTGACTTGAAGTAGAGCATCACCATCCCGACCCGAACGACATCCGCCAGCATTTCTTGGTCTTCAACCGTGATGGTCTGCTGAAACAGACCGTTTTCTCGGGTCATGCGAAACTCGTCTTCGACGAAACCCCAGAGTCGACCCAGCGCTCGTGACGGAGTCAACAGCCCGGCCTTGTATTGTTCCTCAATCTTGTCCACGGCTTCGAGGCGCGCTTCCGTCCGAAACGGCAACGAGCGCTTGATATAGCTGCGGACGTTTTCAGTCGACTGCTCAAAGAGCGGCACTAGCTGGTCGCCCTTGGCCTTCTGCTCCTGAATTTCTTCGCGGCGCTTGGCCACCGCCGCAGAGATCTTCTGCACTCGGGTTTGTTCTCGCTTGAGCTCAAGCTCGATATCCGCCTTCTGACGTGCGAGCGAACGCAACTGGTCACTCGTTTCTGCACTCTTGGAGCTGAGCTTTCCTGCCAAACTCTCCACTTCTCCACGAAGTTCTGTCAGTCGCTTCGCCATGCCTGAGACGCCATCAGCGATAGAAGGACTGGCTATGCCAACAACGCCAACTACGAGGAGCGCAGCTGTGAGCCGTGAACGCCGCCAACGGCTAGGGAGTGAAAGGCTTCGGAGTGCGATTTTCATGATTGTTCGGAACCCTGTTACGAATACGGCCGGGCAGTACGAATACCGCCCGGCCGAGTCTTTGTTGCTACGTCAGGCTGCTATGGGATCATTCGTCGTCGGTGATAATCCAGCCTTCGGTCCAGTCCTCGTCTGCTGACTCGATAGCCCCTGGTGCCGGGCCATCGCCCACCACGACCCAACCATCGAGCTCGACGTCTTGAACGGCGTTGTTGTCACCAGCTTCAAAGATCATCTGTGCATCTTCACCGTCCACCACCATATCCATGTCGTCCAGGTGACCAAAGACCAGATCGGTGTCGGGGTCGCCACATGACAAGATTGAATCGTCGATGGTCACGGTATCGTGAGCCTGAATGGTCAGGCAGCCATCATCGAAGCCAACCACGACCACATTCGACAGGCTCGCGCTCGTACCCTCACGCAACTGGATACCTTCACCTGAGCTACCACCGGCGATGAACGTTGCGTTTGAGATCGTGGGATTCGAGATCGGCGTGGCAGCGTTATCTGCCTTCTGGTTGTCGCCCTCGATGCCGTTGTCACCTTTGTCGCCTTGTGCAGCGAGAACCCAGGTGGCACTACCCGTCCAGCCATCGGTCCAATCGAGTGAGTCGTCACCAGCAGCCGTCAACACCAAGTGGCTAACTTCAACGGTTCCACCAAAGAACTCCACGCCGTCATCGGCGTTGTGGTGCACCTGGATGAAGTCCACCTCAGTGCCGCTGCCTACACCCTGGAAGGCAATACCATTGAGCTCGTTCTCGGTATCTACCAAGTTTCCGGCAAACTCAACGCGCACGTACTTGAGCACGCCACTACTGTCCTCATCGTCGCTACCACCGAAGATGCCTGACTCTGCCTCGCCGACCACGTCTTCACCCTTGTTGGTCGTGGCGTTGCCATTGAGCACCAAACCACCCCAATCACCGGTAGCTCGGCTGCCCTCCTCTTGGGCGGAGGTCAGGACGATCGGCTGTTCAGCGGTGCCTTCAGCCATCAGTTTTGAGTTGCGAGCAATGATCAGCGCGGTCTTGCCCGAGCCGAACAGCGTGACGCCTGGCTCGATGGTGAGTACGGTTTCTTCCTCGTCATCACCAATGAAGACATACGCATCCGGTGACAGCTGGAAGTTCAGGCCGTCAAACAGTTTCAGGGTCAGGTCCTCGGTGACCGGATCCGTGGAGTCGCCAGTGATCGTGCAGAGCATGTCGTCGCACTCGACGCTCGGGTGCTCGTCCAGCTCAGCCAGGTACGCGTCCAGGTCGCCGGGATCGCTCGGGCCAGCGTCATCGTCGTCGGCGTCATCATCCGCCCCAGCGTCATCGTCAGCGACGTCATCATCCGCATCGTCGTCGGCGTCGTCGGCCGCATCGTCATCTACGTCTACGTCGTCATCCGCGTCATCATCTGCGTCGTCGTCCGCGTCATCATCTGCGTCGTCGTCGGCCGAGTCATCACCAGTGCTCTCGTCGTCGTCGCCGCAAGCTACGGTGGCGAGAGAGAGGGTTGTTACCAAAGTGCCCAGTAAGGCCCATCGAAGTTTTTTCATTACTAATTTGCTCCGTCGGGAAAGCTAAGTCCCGTGTCTAGGGGTTTGCGTGAAACCAATTTCGGCGGACCCTATAGGAAGGCCAAAGACGTTTCTGTGACAGAGCAGCAAACCGTTTGTGACACACATGATCTGGCCTAAACACACTGAGCTCGTTGCCGAACCAGCGCAGGTTTAGGCGATCTCGCGCCTCAAGGGGCGTCACGGTTGCAACGATTCTGTGACAGATCTGTGACTACGCCAACGCCAGCCGACGCGGCGGTCGAAGCCCGGAGAAAACAGCTACTCGTGGCAGCGCGCGATGCAGCACTACGGGTGCACTGAGATCAACGTGCCGTCCAACAACGACATAGCTGCATGCCAATGGTCCGGCACCTGTGGATCCGTCCACTCAAACAACCAACGCGCGTCCAGTGGCGACAGATTGATGCAGCCATGGCTGCGCGGCGCACCAAACGAGTCGTGCCAGTAGGCTGCATGCAGTGCGTAACCCTCAGTGAAGTACTGGACGTAGGGGACATCGCGCAGATCAAACGCGTCACCTTCAACATCGCTGTCCATTCCAACAGTCACGTGCTTCGTGTGGATCAAGAACTGACCGCGAATGGTCGAATGTGTCGTTTCTGGATCCTGAAGCCCATCGGCACCGGTGGATACCAATGTGGCGTAGACGGGGCGCTCCCCAACGTAGGCGACCAAGCTTTGCTTCAGAATGGACACATCAATCCAGGTTCTCCCTGGCTTGGCCCATTTCGGTAAACTCTTTGGCGCGCTGATTTGCACCAAGCGATTGGTGTCGAGCAACCAGTCACCGTCCTTGGTCTCGTGATACAGCTCTCCGGCCACCCGCTGCTTGACGCCGCTCAAGCTGAACGCCTCACGATACTTCACGTCACGCTTGATGCGTAGTCCGCTTTCTGGGTTGCCTTCGTACAGCTTGGCGACCGTCGAGCGCACGAACGCGACCGGCAGCGGCATGTCTGCATCCAATTCGACGCCCTGAAAACTACTCTGCTCGACTAGCTCGAGACGATCGAGCGGCAGCACTTCGAAGTCAGTAGTCAGTCCGAACAAGCGTTCGTTGGCTTGGAACAGTTCGACGAATGCAAAGCCGCTATCTCGCAGAGCTCGGCCAGAGCTGACCGCCAGCGTCTCTCGTCGGGTCCCATTGGTGCGAAAAGACGGCTGTCCGTCGCGCAGAAACTCCGGGAGTTCCTTAAGGGGCAGTCGCTCCCAAGGCAGTTGCTTGGCCTGGACGGCGTGGCGACTCAGATCCTGCTCGACGAAGCGCTGCTCATCCGCAGTCGGGACCCGAGTATAAAGTGGGGGAGTCGGGCGAAGCGAGCGCCCGTACACGTATGGCAGCCCCTGAGTCCGGTCAGGGCGGGTGCGCTGGGCGTGCACCAAGGGATGTTCGGCGTCCAGACTGGCGGCCCTGCCGACGCACACAAACCCCTCGGGCTCGATCTCGTAGAAGCCACCTCGACAGCCATTGCCTCCCGCGGATTGCACCGCTCGCTTGACCACTGCGCCAGTGCGCAGGTAGCCAATCTTTTGCGAGGACATGGAGGGCTCACGGTATATCCAGGTGCGCACGGACGTCGAGACGAGCACGCGTTCCGGATCGAGCCCACGCAGGGGCCCTTCGAGAGCACGCTTCGCCGCAAGCTGCCGAGCTTCAGCATCGGTCGCCTCCTCGCTCTCAACCTGGGCAGGCTGCTCGGGCTGCACCGACAGTCGCTGCGCGGCTGTGGCTTCGGGGTGAGGTTCCGGAACCGACACCACGACCGCTTCGCCATGCCCCGCATTCGGCTTCTGCTTCGGGGCATCTGCCTGCAGCTGCGGGGCAAGTGGACTGCGCTGGGGCGTCAGGGGTGCCAAAACCCGTTCCAAAGGGTTGCCCTGGGCACAGGTGATGGTGCAGCCGCCGGCGAGAGCCGCCAGCATCAGACGGAAAGCAAGACGGGGCGCGAGCATGGGTGCGTCCCAAGGAGATATGGAAACGCGCAGCGCTGGCCCAATTTATTGCAGACGGATGCCGGTCCTGGTTCTACCAGCTCAAACCTGTTCGGGGTCGGGGGCGGCAGCTTTCAGCCCCTGCCCCACGATGAACAGCTCCACGCTGTTGCTCCGGGTGCCCTTGGGCTTGATCACGCGCTGCTTCTGGTAGGCCTCGGCCACCGCGCGTTTGGCGTGCTCGAAGTCTTCCCCCATGAACAGCTTGGCAACGAAGTGGCTCCCCGGCGTGCCGAAGCAGCGAGCCACCTCGAGCGCTGCCATGAACAGGTCAAAGCTGCGAGCAGCGTTGGTGAACTTGTCGCCACCGGTCTTCGGAGCCATGTCGCTCAGAACCACGTCATACGGCGCGAACCCCTCATGCAGCGCCGCCTCCAGCGCCAGCGCGTCTTGCTGAGCGGTGGTAACCCACGCCGGAAACGCCTGTTCAATCTCCTGCAGGTCGACGGCCAGTACTTTGCCCGATGCCCCAACTCGGCCCGCCGCGTACAGGCTCCACGAACCCGGTGCGGCCCCCAAGTCCAGCACGCGCTGGCCCGGACCGAGCAAACCAACTCGCTGATCGATCTCCTCCAGCTTGAACACGCTGCGAGCGGGGTACCCCTTGGCGCGCGCCGCTTGGGTGCGGTGATCAGAACGATATGGATTTTGGCGACGACTCATCTGCCGCTCTTTCCAACGCGCACCAACACGCTCTTGGTCGCCAGATCCGCATCGGGACCAGTCGCGCAATCGATAGGCGGCTGCAACCACTCCAGCTGACCCGAAAGCTGCTCGTCGTTCATGGCCGAACGCAGCGTTTGTTCGAACTGTTGACGCGACGTTTGACGGTGATTGGTCACTGCCAGCAGCCGTCCCGAGGGGCTCAGCAGTTGCAGGCACAACTTTGCCAGCGCCTCGTAGTCTTTCGCGACGCTGAAGGTCTGTTTGCCAATGCTGGCAAAGCTGGGCGGGTCCAACACGATCCAATCATACTTGTCGCCGCGCTTGACCGCACGTGCCAGCCAACTGCTGGCGTCCGCCTTCAGCAGCCGGTGACGTGATGGCTGCTGATTGTTCAGCTGGATGTTGGCATCCACGCGGCGCAGCGCGGTGGCCGAGAGATCCACGCTCGTCACTTGCTCGGCGCCGCCCGCAACGGCGGCGATGCTGAAAGAGCCTGTGTAGCAGAACAGGTTGAGCACCCGCGCTCCCTGCACATCGCCCTGCAAGCGTCGGCGATTCTCTCGTTGATCCAGAAACAGGCCCGTCGACAGCCCGTCCGCCAACCTTACTAAGTAACGCAGCTCCCCCTCGTCGACAGCAAACTCGAACGGAGCAGGCTGCCCGCGCAACGGTTGCTCCGGTGCGGCTTGCTCTCTGGACGCGCGCCGAAGATCTGTCTTGAGTCGTTGCTTGACATAGACCCCCAAAGCGCCGAGCTCTTGCAACGCGCCGGCGACGGAGTCGATATCGGCGGCGCCGTAGTCGTTGATCACCGCGTAGCGGTCGAAACACTCGATGGTGGCTCCGCACACGGCATCGGCTTGAGCGTCGTGCAGTCGCCAGGCGTTGCTCGTCTGCAGCACGGACAGGCGCTTTTGCGCGCAAGCGTGCAGGCGCTCAGCCAAGCGCGAGCCCCTAAACGCAGAAGAGCCCAACGCGGTCAGCGTCGGGCCCTTGGTCTGACTGGAGGCAGGCGTCTTCAGCCTACGCCCTTCATGCCACCGTCTTTCTTGATGGCACCGCGCACCTCGACCAGGCCGTTCTTCGAACCGGGCACACCGCCACGGATCAGCACTAGCCGCTTGTCCTCCAACACCTTGACCAGACGCTGATTGAGCACACTGGTGGTCTTGTTGCCGTACTGACCGGGCATCTTCTTGCCGGGCAACACGCGACCAGGAGTCATGTTGGTACCGATTGAGCCACCGTGACGCTTGTATTCGTGCGCGCCGTGGCTGGCCCCTGCGCCGCCGAAGTTGTGGCGACGCATGACACCGGTAAAGCCGCGACCGCGCGAGATCCCTTGCACGTCCACGTACTGGCCCACGGTGAAAATGTCCTCGAGCTTGGGTGCATCGCCGATTTCGAACTTGTCGAGGTATTCCGCCGGACAGCGGAACTCACGCAGCACCTGGCGCGGGGCGATTTTGCCCTCTTCCTTCGGAGGCTCACCGTCTTCGGTTTTCAGAGCGCCCATGGCCGTCTTGTATTGGCCCGCCAACGGCTTGTTGGTGCGTGACGCCTTGCGGTCCTCGATGCCGAGAATCAAAGCAGTGTAGCCGTCTCGTTCCTGAGTGCGTTTGCCAACGATGACGCAGTCGGCAAGGATGACGGTCACGGGGGTTACTTCGCCGTCTTCAGCGACGACTTGGCTCATCCCCAGCTTGCGCCCGAGGATTCCGGGATGTGTATTCATGATTGATGACTCCTGACGTCCTTACCCCCGAAGATCGCAGCATCTTTCGGATCAGCGACTCTGGCGGGGGGCAGTGGGCCGTGACCCGTGATTGGATCTGGGGCCGATTAAGGGGCGGTGGTGGTAGCCCCCGGGCCTTCCGCAGTCAAGGCGAACCCAACCCCGACCCTCAAAAAAGCCTAGAAGCTCGTTGACGGCCGAAGAGCGAGATGCATAATGCCGCACCCCCATGGCCGACCCGATCATTGCTCAGCTTGAAGCCGAAAATCTCCGTGACGATCTACCGGATTTCCGCGTGGGTGACACGATTGCTGTTCACTACCGCATCGTCGAGGGCGACAAGATGCGCACCCAAGTTTTCAAGGGTGTGGTCATCAAGCGCCACCGTGCTGGTGCCCGCAGCACGATCACGGTTCGCAAGACCAGCTTCCACGTGGGTGTCGAGCGTACGTTCATGCTTCACACGCCCCGGCTGGAGAAGATCGAAGTGCTTTCGCGCGGCGTGGTGCGTCGTGGGCGCCTGTTCTACTTGCGTGACCGCAAGGGCAAAGCTGCTCGCGTCCGCGACCAGCGCGACCGCTGAACGTCTCAGCCTGCGGCGGCTCAGCCTGCAGCTGATGGCATATGTAGGCGCGGATGAGGCAGTGTCGCACTAGCTTCTCCGCTAGCCTTGCCGATCCTGGCAGCTCGTGCGGCTCCCCGGCCTGACGCTTCGCTAAACGCCCGTCTTTTCAACGGATGAACTGCGTGAAGCTGGCGTCGAGGCTAGTATGCTGACGCTCCGCGGGGGGTGAAAATCTACGGTCCGTGGAGTGGGAGACTGGTTGAATGACGCGCTGCAGCCGCTGCGGGCATGACAACGAGACGACATCACGGTTTTGCGTGCATTGCGGCAGTCAGCTCGTGGCTCCCGTGCACGCTCCGCCGCAGCCGCCGGCGCATCCCCCGCCTGCGCCGCCGCCCCCTGCGACGCAGCAGCCAGCGTACGGCGTAAGCCCTCAAGCGTCCCCGCGACCCCACTACCAACCGGCACCTGCGCCGCAGCCCCCGCCGCACTACCCCGCTGCGCAGCCAGCCCCTGAACCCCCTGCGCAGCCAGGTCCTATGCAGCGGCCCGCGGCTCCATACCCATACAATCCCCCGGGGGCCTCGCCCCACGGCCAGCCACAGAGCTTCCATCAGCAGCCTCCAGCGCAGCCCAACCAGCCAGCGCAGCCCAACCAGCCAGCACAGCCCAACCAGCCAGCACAGCCCAACCAAGCGTCCTCCGACGGCTACGCGGCGTACACACCTTCTGGCAGCTACCGCCATCGCCCCTCAACGCCCGGCTCGCCTCCTCCCCTGATCGTTGCCGGCACCGCCGGCATGGCGAAGGAACCTAGCGGTGGCTACCACGCGGCTCAACAACCCCCAGCGCAGAATGCGCCGCCCAGCCGCAGCATCGAGTTCGCGGAGACGGCGCCTCCCCTGGTGGATGCTGATTTGGACCGGCCCATCCCAGACCGCGGAGCGATTCAATCCCGCGCCGCTCGTTCGCGCGTCGATCCCGATGCGGCAGACGCGCGCATGACGCACAATCCTCCCGAGTCGATTCTGCCGAATCGGCCTCCGGAGCCAAGCGGCCTCGATCCCCTCAGCGTCCCCCATGACGCACCCCGCGTGCTGACCGGTTTTCTGGTGACCTATGAAGGCAACGCGCTAGGTCAGTCGTGGAACGTTCAACAGGGCGCCAACTTGGTTGGACGCCTCGGGGCGGTCGCCGGAGCGGACATTGAACTGCCTCACGCCACCGTCTCATCGCGCCACGCGACGATTCACGCTGCCGCGCATCCTGGCCGTATGGTGCTCAAGGATCAGGGCAGCACCAACGGCTCTTTCGTCAACGACACCGCACTGCAACCGGATGAGCAGCGTGAACTGCGCGACGGTGACCGAGTACGGTTTGGCCTGTTCACCGTCATCGTCAAGATTGTCTAGAATCGAATGCACGACCCCAATGTTCTTGGAGCTTGAATAATGCGAATCGAAACGAACTCAAAGTCACGCCACCAGTTGTTGGTGTTGCTCTTGAGCGCCCTCACCTACACGCTGCTGTCCTCGGGCGTGGCACTGGCCGCTCCGGAAGCGCACATCCTTCGGATCGATCCGCGCGCCAGCACCAAGAGTGGCAATCCGATCATCACCACGGTGATCGAGCTCCAGCAGAGCAAGCGCATCAGCAAAGCGACCGCCCACTGCGCCACGCTGTCCAAGAACGCGCGCCTGAGCTGTGTTGCGGAAGCGCTTGAAAAGCCGTTGTATCAAACCTTCCCTTTCCCCAAAGACAAGGCGATCTTCAGCGTGGCGGTCGATGGCACTGACCGTCCCGCGAAACTGCTCAGCGTTGAAGAATGGGGCAAAAGCCAGCGACAGCCGGGAGTCGGTACAGCTTGGTTGATCCTAGTCGATGCCGACAGCCGCATGAGCAGCAGCTTTTCGGACGCCAAGCAGGTGGCGGAGCAATTCGTGTCCAGCATGGGACCGAATGACATCGTCAACATCATGTATTTCAACGACCGCCAGGTGTTCAACGACTCGGGTTGGCTGCCATCGTCCGACAAGAAGAAGGGCTTGGCATTCGTCAACGGCGTGGACAGAACGCTGCCCAAGTCCGGTCGCAATCGCCCGCTACTGACGATCATCAAGAACGCGGCAACCGACGGCTTCAAAGCACTGGGTAACGCTGGTGACAACCTGGAGATCCCGCTGCATCAGGCCATGGTGGTGTTGTCCAGCGGCTTTGGCGGCGCGGACCCAGCGACGACTGGTCCCGGCGCGCTTGAGCTCTCCAAGTACATGACCAACGGGCGCTTCCCGGAGGACAACACGGCGCTCCCCAAAACGCCGGTGCCGGTGATCAGCATCTACTTCCCCACGCGCACCTTCGACGAGTTCGCGAACAATTCGTTGGAGTTCATGGAGAACATGGCCAACCCCTCAATCGGTGGGTTCTTCAACGTCGTGCAATCCGGCGAAGGTGAGCGCGCCAAGGGCATCGTCAACGCGGTACGCAAGCGCTTCAGCGAGATGAACATCGTGAAGTGGAAGGTGAGCTGCATCGCCCCCACGATCACGCAGACGTTTCGCCTGGTGTTCAACAACGTGAAGCCGCCGATCGCAGGCGACGCATCCTTCAAAGACGTGCCCGTCGGGATCGACCCGACGACTTGGCCGCTGGACGTCAATCTGGAACTGACGCGCAGCGACAACAAGGATGGCGTCTATCCAGGAGGCACCTTCAAAGTCTTCGGTGATTTCTGCTGGGGCGGCGACAAGAGCCGGGCCGAGGTCTACTTCGTGCCTGCGGGCCAAGCCGTGCCCCAAGACTTACAGGGAGCCAGCATTGAGCAGGCAAAGAAGGCTCAGCAGCACCTGATCTCCCAAGGCATGAAGGGCGAGGCGCTACAGTCCGCGGATACCTTCGCCGAGTTCAAAGCCCCCGACAACGACAAGTTGATTCACGGTTCGGGATCAGCCGCGGTGGCCCGCCTAGTGATCTTCGACAACGGCGCCAAACGCACCAGCGGCACGACCGCCGAGACGATCTTACAGCTGAAGGCCACCTCTGCCCCGTTTCCACTCGTCTTGCTACTGAGCATCGCGTTGGGTGTGGTGGTGGGTTTGGCTGTCGGCATCGGTTTGGCCTTCTCCATCGAATATCTC
>JBNLEN010000061.1:0-34564 GCA_050304975.1 Polyangiaceae bacterium | reverse complement strand
CAGAAGCCGCTGCTCATCATTGCAGAAGACGTCGACGGTGAAGCCCTGGCTACGCTGGTCGTGAACAAGCTGCGCGGCACGCTGTCTTGCGTGGCTGTCAAGGCTCCCGGCTTCGGCGACCGCCGCAAGGAGATGCTGAAGGACATCGCTACCCTGACGGGCGGCACCGTCGTCAGCAGTGAGCTCGGCGTCAAGCTCGAGAACGTGACCATCACGGACCTGGGCAAGGCCAAGACCATCAACATCGACAAGGACAACACCACCATCGTCGATGGCGCTGGCAAGAAGGCAGACATCAAGGCTCGTCAGTCTGAGATCCGCACCCAGATCGAGAACACCACCAGCGACTACGACCGCGAGAAGCTGCAAGAGCGTCTCGCCAAGTTGGTCGGCGGTGTGGCTGTGATCAAGGTTGGTGCGGCTACCGAGACCGAGATGAAGGAGAAGAAGGCCCGCGTAGAAGACGCTCTGTACGCAACGCGTGCGGCCGTCGAAGAGGGCATCGTTCCTGGCGGCGGTGTGGCTCTGCTCCGTGCCCAGAAGGCTCTGGATAAGATGGAAGTGGCTGATGAGCAGCGCTTCGGTGTGCAGATCATCCGCCGTGCTCTCGAAGAGCCGATCCGTCAGATCTCTGCCAATGCTGGCGAAGAGGGATCCATCATCGTGCAGAAGGTGCGCGACGGTAAGGGCTCCTTCGGTTACAACGCGCGCAGCGGTGAGTTCGGTGATCTGATCGCTGACGGCGTGATTGACCCGACCAAGGTGGTTCGCAGCGCTCTGCAGAACGCGGCCAGCGTTGCCGGCCTGCTGCTCACGACCGAAGCTTTGGTTGCTGACAAGCCCAAAGACAAGGATGACGCTCCGGCTCCCGGTGGCGCACCTGGATTCTAATCCAGAATGAAAAAAGCCCCGCTTGGGGCTGGTCAAGGCTTGAAGCCGGTCCTATTGCACGCAAGAGTAAGGGCCGGCTTCAGTCATTTGGGGCCGTGCAGAGCAAGGTAAGCAGCCGGATTCGTTGGTTGGAGCAGGTTCGTGATCAAGCATTACCGATGGTTAGCCGCCTCCAACCGTAGGGCCGTGCTCGGTTCGCTGCTGCTCGGTTTGCCGGCGCTCGGTTTGTCGGCGCTCGGTTTGTCGGCGCTCGGTTTGTCGGCGCTCGGTTTGTCGGCGCTCGGCTGCTCTGAGGATCACTCACCAGTCAAGCAACCCTGCCCGCGTGATGTGCCCGCGTTTCGCGTCCAGCTCGTGGCACCTGGCGGAAACATTCCGGCAAACACCAAGCTGCAGGTGACCTTCGGCGGCTCGGGGCGTGAGCACTATTCGGTTGAGCGGGGCAACGGTGACAACAAGACTGTCTGCTGCCGCCCAGGCGAGGTGCTGTCCGGGGACTACCCTGCTGTGAAGTGTGATGACAGCGGAGGCTCCGGTTCAGAGGCGGGCGCCGGGGTCGCGGCGATTCATTGTGAGATGTGGACTGACGGCGCGGCCGAGGTCGAGGTCGAAGCGGATGGTTACTCCCTACTCGAAGAGACGCTCACCGCCGAGCTGAGTGATGACGAGCAGCTGGAAGGCTGCAGCATGCTGACGACCAAAGATGTCGAGATTTCTCTGCTGCGCGGAGATGCAGGCATCGACGACGACGACTAGTTGCTCTTCGCTCCTGACAGGCGTGATAGCAGCTCTCGGGCGCCCACGGGTTTGGTGATCACGCCGTCCACCTTGGCCACTTCATCGTGACTGACGTCCTGACCGGTGAACAACAAGATCCTGCCGTCCGGAACTGAGCCACGCAGGCTATCGGCGCCGTGGGTGCCGATGCCGTCGGGCAGCGATTGATCCAGCAAGATCGTGTCGAACTGAGTGCCTTCCGCTTTCTTGAGCGCGTCAGCCAGCGTGCTGGCAGTCGTGACTTCATGCCCCTCGTGAGTCAGGACGGCGGCAGTAATTCTCTGCACCTGAGCGTCGTCCTCGACCAGCAAGATGCGCAGCCGCTGGCGTTGGGGTGTTGTCGATGGAGTCAAGCTGGGCTGCGGCTCATCGGCGATCGGCAGATAAAGACAGAACCTCGAGCCTGGCGAGGCATCTTCATGTTCCAGGCTCCCCCCAAGGGCCCGCGCGACGGCCCAGCTCATGGCCAGGCCGAGCCCGCTGCCGGAAGCTGCCTGTTTGGTGGAGAAGAACGGTTCAAAGATGTGCGGCCGGGCGGCATCGTTCACGCCAGGGCCGTTGTCAGTCACGCAGACCCGCACATGCTGCGAGCTGTCGCGCTCCACCAGTTTCACTTCCACGTCAATTGTCGGAACTTTGGTGCCTGCCGCCGCGAGAACGTCACTGGCGTTGACGATGAGACTGTTGAGCACTTGCTCCAGTTCTTGACCGTCACACACCACATGCGCGCCAACTACTTCGGATTTGAAGCTGATGCGCACGCCCCGAGAGGACTCTGACGCCAACCGCACGGTGCTTTCGGCCAACTCCGTCACGTCGTGAGGTTGGGCGCTGGTGGTAGAACGTTTGCCAGCAAAAGACATCAACTGTCGCACGACATCCGCCGCTCGTTCTGTTGCTTCAGTGGCTTCTGCCATCAGCTCCCGGCCTCGGTCCGAGACATGTCGTTGCAGCAAGTCCAGCGTGGGGCGGATGATGGCTAATGCATTGTTGAAGTTGTGAGCGACTCCGGTGGTTAGAGTGCCGATAGCTTCCATGCGCTCGGCCTGCTGCACGCGGAGCTCCAGCTCGCGCAGCGCGGTGGTGTCCAGCAGAGCCCCTGACATGGACACCAGTTGGCCATTGTCGTCGCGCTGCGCAATTCCGCGAGCGAGCACCCAGCGGACTTCAGATTGGCCGTCGCGCTCGAAGACTACGCGGTGTGTAAGCCATGTCTGGTCGCGCCCTTGTTCTCTCACGCGGCGAATCGCGCCTAGCACCAGTTCGAGATCATCCGGGTGCACGGTGCGCTGGACACACTCGGCGGGGGGTAGCGGTTCCTTCAAGCCAGTGAGCTTGAACATGCAGTCGTTCCACTCGACCTGGCCGGTGCGCACGTCCCAACTCCACAGACCGACGCCCGTCGCCTCAACCGCTAGTCGCAGCTGCTCCTCGCTGCGCGCCCTGTCGAGGTCTTGCTGGTGGCGCTCGGTCACATCGAACACGACGAATACCAGACCGCGCTCGCCCGAGTCGTCCTGGTACGGGGTTACGATGTTTTCGTAGCGTCGATACTCGCCCTGTGGGCCAGCTCCGTCGACCTGGTAGCTTTCGACCGAGCTGCGTTCGATGCATCGGTCGATCGCCGCTTTGGCGATCGGGATTTGGTCGGGTTCCATGAATGAGTAGACCGAAGCCCCAATCACGTCGTCCATGCTCAAGCCGTCCGCGACGTGGTTGGCGTAACGCAGTTTGAGCTCGAGATCGGCGCGGGCCACGTAAGCTGGTATCGACTTCAGCAGGGCGCGGAGAAAATCCGCGTTTCTCCCACCTGAGCGCTCACGGTCCAGCTCACGACGGAGCTGGTCATTTTCTCTGCGCAACTCATCCAGTTCACCCATCTTGCACCTAGGACTGGCGCAGGGGAGCGCCCACGGTGTGGAACGTTAGCCCAAGTGCTGCAGCTAAGCTAGAGGGCAGGTGAGCGGGGGCTCGCCCCGATGGCGGGTAAGCGCTTCGGTATGGGTGCACCTCTCGCGCAGGGGCGGTATCGGGGTCTAACGCAGTCCAGCATTTACAATTGTGATGGACGTGGGAAGTGTCGGAAACAGCCGGCGAAATGTGTCTTGGAGCCGCGACAGGTGGACACCGGTGCGGGTTACCGGCCGGAGTTAGGTATCAGTCTGTGGGGATCGGTCTGTGGGGATCGGTCTGTGGGGGGCGGTCTGTGGGGGGCGGTCTGTGGGGGCGGAGTCATTCTTTCGAAAGGCGGTGAGAGGTCCGCGGGAGCGGTTTTCGCACTGACCGGGATGAGCAGTTCGTTGGAAAGGGATCCCGCTCCGAGGGAGTCCGGGTCGCGCGGGGCGCGTGGTCCAGCGGCCGTTACCCGCCCTACCTTTGAGGCTGGATTGTACGAATCCGGTGTGGCGAGGACGAGTTAGCGGACGCTGGGATCCCTCTGCTCGCACTCGGTCGAGGTGTTCGTCGCCACAGTGTACAGATGTGGCTCACAGGAGCTGCTCACGGCAGACTTCTGGTGGTCACGGGGCTAGGATTGGGCGCATGAAGTCCCCAGTTCTTGCCGCATTGGCCTCACTCTCGATGGCGGCCAGTTTCGCTTGCTCCAGTCCCGATCCGGGTGATGATTCGAATTCCGCTGGCGGGGACGGACAGGGCACCGCCGGCCAAAATGGCGGTCCGAACGGCAATGGTGGCGCCGCCAACCCAGGGCCCAACAACGGGGGGGCCGACAGTGGGGGACCCGACGGTGGCGGAGCGGCCACCGGTGGTGCGGGGGCACAGGCCACCGGAGGCGCTGACGTTGGAACCGGAGGGGACGCAGGTGGCGTCGGCGGAGATGGTGGGGACGGCGTTCCTTGCGTGGACGAGTATCCCTACGACGACGGCTTCACTTGCGAAGAGCAGGCCGGATTCGGCAAATGCAACGAGGATTGGCTGATCGATTATTGCCACCTCAGCTGTGGGCGCTGCGGAGACTTGGTCGGCGCACAGTGTGGGGATCCAGGCACCCCGCCCAGCTTGGACGGTGACGCCGGGGAGGCACCCCCAACGGATTGTGCGGCTGCTCCCGCTGATGAATGCCCCATGGGTGGATTGGTGCACGCATGCAAAGATCGCTTCGCGCTCGGCATCAATTACGCTTGGCGAGATTTCGGTTCAGACTTTGGTGGGCTTGCCGCTTGGAATCTTGGCGGCATCTCGGCCGCCCCGGCGACCTACAATGCGGATCTTGCCCAGATGAAAGCCAACGGGGCCAGCGCGATTCGTTGGTGGATGTTCCCGGATATGCGGGGCGACGGCGTCGTGTTCGAGGGGGGCTCTCCCACTGGGATCAGTGCCGGGGCCGTGGCGGATATCCAGATGGCGCTCGAGTTGGCCCAGCGCAACGATCTGTACTTGGTGCTGACGATCTTCTCGTTCGATGCGTTTCGGCCGACGCGCATGGACGGTGAGGTCGAAGTGCCTGGGATCTCTGATCTGGTGATGGACCCAGCCGGGCGCGCCGCGCTTGTGGACAACGTTGTCACTCCGATTGCCGAAGCTGCGGCCGCGAGTCCCTACGCTTCGCGTCTACTTGGGTGGGACGTGATCAACGAGCCCGAGTGGGCGGTGTCGGCGACGGGCTCTGCACCAGATGGCGCTGACTTTGCACCCAATCCAGAGCTGGCGCCGGTGCCGCTGGATGACATGAAGGCGTTGATCAACGAATCCCTCGCTGCCCTGGGTACTGCCACGCCAAACGCTCTACGCAGCGTGGGCTGGGCCGCTGCGAAGTGGTCGTGGGCGTTTGAGGATGTGACCGACTTGGAGTTCAACCAACCGCACATCTACTCGTGGGTGAATGAGTATTGGCCCTACACGCTAGCGCCGGCTGAATTGGGGTATCCAGATTTGCCGGTGGTGATGGGTGAATTCTACCTGTTGGATGGTCCGTTCGGTGACATGCCCAGCTTCGACACTGTGCTCAGCAGCTGGTACGACGCCGGTTACGCTGGGGCATGGCCGTGGCAATACTATGACGGTTGCATCGCCAAACCCGGTACCGAAGGCTTGGATCTGACCCTGATCAGCGCGTTCGCGACCGCGAGGGGCTGCCAGGTTAGCTACTGACAGAAATGGACTGATAGAAATGGATCGCGCGGCTCGGTGGGTCGTCCCGCTGGGGCTCGTCATCCCATTGGGGGCAGCGCTGCTGTATTGGTCGTCTGATGGGGAAGCTCCACGAACGCTGCCGTCCATTGAGCTCAACCCGCCGCCGGCCATTTCTACCCAGAGCCCGAGCAGAAACGCTGCGGCAGAGGTGTCGGCGATGGCGCCAGTGCCGTCGGCTAGTTCGACTCAGGATGTTCCTGCGGCTCCCGTCGTCGAGGAGTTTCAGCGTCCCAGCTCCGAGGAACAATATTGGGCCGAGCTGGAGCGACTGCAGGTTTCTGACAAGCAGCGAGCTCTGGATTACGCATTGGCCGGCGAAGACTGGTACGACGAAACCGGCAAGCCCGCTGAAGCACGCCGCGCAATGATCGTGACGTTACTCGTCGATCTGGGACGCATGGACGAAGCGCGCGAGCGCACGTACCGCTTCATCGAACAATATCCCAAGAGCCCCTACCGACGTCTGGTGCAAGGAGCGACCGGCATTCATCCGCGTCCCGGTAGGCCACCAGCCCCGCCCGTGGATCGCTAGCGCCAGTGGCGTTACACTGGGTGCGATGAAGCCCGGTGACCATCCTGAGTTCTATCGCTTTCCCGCGCCCGAAGGCCGCTCGCGCGAGAGCACGATCGTGCTCGACAAGCAGGGGCGCTTCTTTCACGACGGTGAGCCGATCACTCGCGCAAGTATGGCGGAGGCGTTTTCTCAGTGGATTAGGCGCCATCCAGACGATGGACGATTCATCCTCTCGAACGACTATGACTGGACGTACCTCACGATCGAAGACGCTCCCTTCTTCGTGCGCTCGCTCCGGATAGAACCCACTGGCATCATTTTGCGCCTGTCTGATGGCAGCGAAGAGCCGCTGCAGAAGGCCGGGCTCCGCAGCGGAGAAGATGATGCCCTCTACTGCCTGGTCAAAGATGGTCAGTTTGAGGCGCGCTTCACTCCCGCCGCGCAAACCATGTTGGCGCCAGCGTTGGAAGAAGATGCGGATGGTCGCGTTCTGATTCGTCTGGGGTCAGCTCTGGCGGAAGTAGCGCAGGCTGGCGAGGCGATCAGTGGTCGTGTAGAGCGTACGCCCAAACCACCAAAAAGCTGAACAACCCGATCGCGATGGCCAACATGGTGACCACCAGCGGATCAGGATCAATCCGTTTGCGCAGCTGTTCAGCGGCACGCTTGACCTCCGGATCCTTGGTTTCCAGGATCAGTTGGGTCGCGTTCGCGCGCACGTATTTGAAATTGCCGCGCTCGTAGGCGTCGACCAGGTCGTCCAGCGCTGGGTCTTTGGGGAAGTTGAGCAAGAAGCGCGGGCGCTCGCGGCCGTCAGCGTCGAGTAGACGAGTATCCTGAGGGCTAGCTTCGGCTTGGTCGGCCGTGGTGGGATTGGCGTCAGACCGCTCTTCTGCGAGGGCTTGAGGGGCTTCCTGGCTGCTTTCTTTTTCGGACATAGTCAGAACTGGAAGTAGACGAAGGGCACGGCTTCCGCGCTCATCATTTCACGCAGCACCCACGCGGCCACGCACAGTACCAGACCCTGCAGCGGCGCGGGCAGTCGAATGAACCGCGACTTGACGCCTTCATACCATCTTTCGGGAGCAAAATGCGTGAGCAGCCCCGCTGCCAGGACTGCCAGCACCTGCCAATGCAGATTCGGGTGATAGGTCGTCAGCTGCCCCAGCTGGCTGAAGAATATCCGTGCTTGCGCGAACGTGGGCGCGCGAAAGAAGACCCACGCGACGCACACGAAGTGGAACGTAATGAAGACGCCCAGTCAATACCGCGCTAGCGAGCGTCCTCCACGAGCGCTGCCGGTATCGAGCGCCTCACGCACCGGGGCGGCGTCTGCCGGGACCGACGGGGTTGCCGCCTTTGCCGTCGGGATCCGGGGTTTACTGCGCCGCGTGAGGAAGCGATGCACCGCGAGGCCGCCGCCATGCAAGCCTCCCCACACCACGAACGTCCAACTCGCGCCGTGCCACAAGCCGCCCAGCAGCATGGTGAGCATCAGGTTGATATACGTGCGCACCACGCCCAGGCGATTGCCGCCCAAGGGGATGTACAAGTAGTCCCGCAGCCAAGTGGAGAGCGAGATATGCCAGCGCCGCCAAAAATCTTGGATGTCCGCCGCCTTATACGGTGCGTTGAAGTTGAGCGGAAAGCGCACTCCGAGCAGCAACGCGGAGCCAATCGCCACATCCGTATAGCCAGAGAAATCACAATAGATCTGCACGGCGTAACTGACGACGGCGGTGTAGCACTCGAGCGCGGAGTACTGGATCGGCTGGTCGAAGACGCGGTCGATCAGATTGACGGCCAGGTAGTCTCCAATGGCCACTTTCTTCAGCAAACCCCAGGCGATCAGGAACAACCCCTCGCTGCCTTCCAGCGCGCTGAAGCGAGGTTTGCCGCCCAGCTGAGGCAGCAAATCACGGGGCCGCACGATCGGGCCCGCCACCAAGTGCGGGAAGAAAGCGACGAAGCTGAGGTACTCCAGATAGCTTCGATGCACCGGGATCTCCCTCCGGTAGACATCGATCACGTAGCTCATCGACTCGAACGTGAAGAAGCTGATGCCGACCGGCAGCGCCACGCGCAGGGTCCAGTCGGGGGCATTGACCCCGAACGCTTCTAGCGTCGCCTTGGCGGTATCGATGCCAAAGTTCAGGTACTTGAAGACCGCCAGCACACCCAGATTGACGATCACTGTGCCCAGCAGCCAGCGTTTACGTATCGTAGGATCTTCGGCCTCGCCAATCTTGCGGCCGAGCCAGTAGTCGATCGTGGATGAGCCAAAGATCAACGGTAGGAAACGCCAATCCCAATGGGCGTAAAATACATAGCTGGCGCCGACGATGAACAGCAGTCGGATGCGGCGCGCGCGCAGGAAAAAACACGCCGCGACACCAAGCCCGATGCCCGCTGCGATCTGCGCGGCCAGTGACTGACGCAATGCCAGCTCGGGCAGCTGCACGCCGAGTCCTTCGAGCGTCAGCGTCAGCAGATCGGAGCCATGGTGTGCTGCTCCAAACCAAGCCAACGCGACGAAGTTCAGCAGGCAACTGATGGCCAACAGGCGTGCGTTGGGGGTCGCGTCGGGCGCGGGATCAGCCTGCCGTTTCGAAAGGGCCCAGGTGAAACCACCGGCCAGCGCTAGCACCCCGAGCTCGACAAACGTGCGACTTGCGCCCGCCTGCAGTTGCGTGTGGGCGCTGGTTCCCAACAGCCAGTAGGCACAGGCGGCTATCCAGGGCAGGAAAATGGCCGAACTGCGGCGCACCAACAGCCAGCTGACGAGGAAGACCAGCGCGAAAAACTTCGCGTATGCCAGGGTGTTGAAGAGCACGCCTGGCCGTTGTGTACACGCCGAGGCGGGTGGAAGGCTAGCCCTTAGCGTCGGGCGCCTGTGAGGCTCTGGAACTCTGGAGTTGCGCTTGCTTCGAGGGGCCGAACGCCCTAGAAAGGGCCGTGCTCGGACGCGTTTCGCTCTCCCTGTTGGTCAGCCTATGCGCTGCCGTGGCGGTGCATTTCAGCTTCGGGCCGGCGTTCGTCGATGATCTGGTGGGTTATTCGTCGACTGCTTACGTCACGGGCCTCGCCGCCATCGTCGGGCGTGACGACAACGCGCGTTGGAGCAACCGTGCCGTCTTTCGGGGCCCGATCGGTTTGGCGGTGGGCGTCTTGGTGTTGCTCCAGCTTCGAAGCTGGGCGATGTTTTCGGTCCCGTGGGGAGAGTACGCGACCTCGGGACACAGTCCGTTTTTTGCGTTTCCCGCGGCCGGTCTGGTTGCGGCGCTGCTGCTGGAGCTATTGGCCGTGCTGACCGCAAGTAGGACCAGGGCCGCAGGCGAAGCCGCCGCCAGCGAGGGTTGAGTGCCGATCGCGCGGATCGTGCTGTGGATTTCAACGCTAGCCGCGTTGGGACTCGTGGCGCGCTACATCTGGTTTGAGCCGGTGGCTGGCTTCTGGGGCCTGCTGCTGATGGCCTGGTTGGTCGCGTTGGTAATTGGCGGGGTGATGAACCCCCACTGGGAGATGTTTGCGGACGTGTTGTGGTGCGCGCCCGACGGCAAGCACGGAGTCGCGTTTACCTTTGACGACGGGCCTCATCCCAAGTGGACGCCACGAGTGCTAGATGTACTTCGAGAGCACTCAGCCAAAGCGACGTTTTTCGTGATTGGGCACAAGGCGGAGCAACACCCGGAGCTGGTCCGCGCGATCGCTGAAGCGGGGCACAGTCTGGGGGTGCACAGCTTCAGGCACGAATACAGTTATGCGTTGAAGACGCCCAAGGCAGTGGTGCAGGACGTACAGCGTTGCCAGACATTCCTCAAGCAGACCACAGGCCAAGACGTTCGCTGGTTTCGTCCACCCGTGGGACAGATCAGTCCACGCACGGCGGACGGGGCCAAGCGCGCCAAGGTGACGTTAGTGGGGTGGTCGCTACGAGCGCGCGACGGACTGAAGTCGACCAACAGCGAGCGCGTGGTGCAGCGTATCAAGTCCAAGTTGGGTGATGGTGCGATCGTGTTGCTCCATGATTCACCCGAGCGGGGCGATCGCGAACCTGCCAGCTTGGCTGCTCTTCCCGAGTTGCTCAGTCGAGCCAAAGAGCTCGGTTTGAAGTGCGTGTCCTTGGATCAGTGGCAGGACTAGCGTTCAACATTTGAGCCAAGCGACCAACTGCCGTTCGCGAGGGGATCGCGAAAACGCGAAAATGTCATGCATCGACGACACCGTGTGCCATCGTCTCTTATCGGTGAGAGAGCGTGTCGCCGATCCGTAACATTTTTGGTGTTTTGGTACTGACGAGTTTGCGTTCCTGGAGCAGCGGCCAGTAACGTGCTGACTAGCCGCGCGGGTCCACGACGCGCCCTAGGAACAGCACGCTGGACGTGGGCCGGTCGACGATGAAGAACAGGAACGGTCGGTCGACGCTGACACTAGGGCCGTGGGAATCGGCGACAGCTACCCCCGTCGCTGCGGCGGCTTTCGTCCCCTTTTCATCTACCTGGATGTACGCCTCATGCTCGATCGCGCTCACGAAAAGCCCACCGTTACTGGTCATCGCGGAAAAATCTGGCGAATCAAATAAGTCGTCCATTCCAAGAGTTGAAAATGACTCCTTCAACGATGTGTGGAACGAGAACTTGAACTTCGGCATCTGCAGGTGCACACCGCCATCTTCCATGGCGCGCAAGACTTCATCCACTTTGGCGATGTCAAGACTCTGCTCAAAGCGCGCGATATCTTCCGGGACTACGACGATCATCGACAGCTCATCGCCCTTGTAGGGCAGTTCGACACCCACCCAATCCGAGCCGAATCCGGTCGGTAGAAATTCGTTGTAGGACATCATCTCAACTTCGAAGATGTCCCCGTTCATTCCCCGGAATTCGCCCTCATACGTTCTGCTGAACTCGTACTTCCAAGGCGCGTCCAGGTAGATGGCGTTGGTCAAGACGAGCATGGTGTTGTCGTCGATAGTTCCTTCGGGAAACAGCTCTTCGATGAACCCTTCGGTGGCATCACTCACCCAATCATTGATGGTGTCTCGCGCGTCAGCCTTGCCAAAGTCAATCAGTGCCAACGGAGCATCGTACTCTCGTGAGAGGATGTCCAGGTAGCCGTCCTTCACCTCGAAATCAGGTGCACTCCAGACTTGATTTGCCATGGCCAACGTGACGTCGCCATTGCGCGACAGCAGTTCCAGGTCCAAGCCGTTGAACGTGGCGTGGAAATTGTCTGCGACCTTGCCGAAGTGCATGCCGGTTTCCAGCTGCTCTTTGGTCTGCCCGTCCGTGCCAGCGTAGAGCATGGCCATCGCAGTCGAAATACTGTACGGCCCAAGAAATACGTTCTTGTCTTCGCCCGGTTCGGAAACCGCACCCAGCAGATCGAGCGCGAAGCTCGTGTTCGCCTCAACCAACGCGGTCAAGTCCTGGCCGTTGACTTTGGGATGGGCGTCTCGCTCGGTGACAGCCGCTCGAACCGCGCCGGGCGCCTCCGGGCGGTTCCAGTTGCTGCCGCCTGGTGCGTCGTCAGTGGCGGATGAACAAGCAGCAGCGATCGTGAGCGTCAGCGCGACTAGTGTGGTTTGGCTTCGCATCGCTCCGATTCTAGCAGCGGCTGCGGCTCTACCCCGGTCAATCAGTTCACAAGTCAGCCCGAAGTTGGATCGCGCGGTGAAAATAGGCCCTATGGTTCCAACGGTATCAGCGTGACCACGAAACGCGCCCCCGGCTGATGGCTGAGATCGAGCTGGATGCTGCCACCCGAGGCTTCGATCAAGCCTTTGCAAACGCTCAGGCCGAGACCAGTGCCTTCTCCCACGTCTTTGGTGGAAACGAACGGCTCAAACAGGGTGTCGACCAACTTGGGGTCAACACCCGGCCCATTGTCTTCCACAGTCAGCTCGACCAGCTTTTGGCCGGCAGTTTCGAGTTCGCGGGCGCGGACTAGGATGTTTCCATCAGAGCGAGCGGCTGCGGCGTTCAAGATCAGGTTGAGCAGCACCTGGATCAGTTGCTCGTGAGGCAACGTGACGAGTGGCAAATCCGGGTACACATCTAGCTGCAAGTCGACGTCACGCAAGGCCGGCTGCGGAGATACGAGGGTCACCGTTTCATTGATTGCGGCCTCCACCACTCCGGGTTGTCGCTCGTGCTCGCTCTTGGTGGGACGGGCGAACTGAAGCAGGTCCTGGAGAATGCGGCTAATGCGCTCGGTTTCTTTGCGCATGCGGCGGATGAAGTCTTGCTGCAATTCGGGCTCCAGATCCCCTTCCAAAAGCAGATCTTGCATGCCCTGCATCGCGGCGATGGGGTTACCCACCTCGTGCGCCAACCCTGCCGCGAGTTGACCAACGGACGCCAAACGCTCGCTACGCACCAGCTGCGCCTGCGCCTGTGTCAGTTGTGCGGTGGCCTCCTCTACTTCCTTCACCTTGTGTCGGAGCGCTTGCTCCTCTTCCAACAGCGTCGCCGTCATGCGGTTCAGGCTGTCCGCCAGAGCCTGCAGCTCACGGGACTTGGCCATCGGCACTTCCAGGGAACGCGAGCGCGGCATTTCCAAGTGGCGTGTTGGCGAGGCGATGCGTTTGGCTGCACCGGAGATCTGATCTAGTGGTCGAACAATCCAGTAGGTCAAAGTGAAGTAGGCCGCGACAAGTAGTGCTAGCGCGATGAGTGACATGTAGAGAGCCAGCAGGCGGTTCAATGCGTCGGCGTCGTGTTCGCGGACTTTGACCAACACTGTCACGGCAGCCTCGGGTCCCGGTACGGTCACTGCCAGCAGGGGCTCAGGCAAATTGAGTTGGTCGATGGCTTCGCGCCCAGGGACAATGCTGGACGTCAGCGACCCTGCCTTGGAGCCCGCCTTGGCCCTGAGCTGCCCCTGAGCGTCGTACACCCCCACCGCGGCAATGCGCTCCCCAACTTGGGCCTCGAGCAAGTCGTTCAGCCGCGCGGGATCTCGAAACCCTTGCGCCTCAGCCACGTACGCGGCCAGCGTACGGCCAAGCGCGCGGCTGTTGTCTTGGTGTGCGCGGCCCAGAGCCACCGTGGTGTAGGTGGAGATGGCGAAGTAAAGCGGCAAGAAGGCTAGCGCCATCAGGCCACCCAGGAGCATCAAGATTTGAAGCCGTAGGCCGAACTTCACACTCGCGGTTTCGCACACATTTGGGTCACTTGCGAATTCGTGAGCCACAAAGTGGGCCGGCACTTTGGGCTTCTGCTAGCGCCGTCCTGTGGACCCCCTAGTTCGTGTAGCCGTACGTACTCAGCGGGTTTTGGCCCGCTCGTTCGGCAGCAGCGTCGCTGTATTCGGGGCGGCGCTGCTAGTGCTGACCCACATGTACGGGTTGGGGAGCTGGCTGCGGACGCTGGTGGTGATCAGCCTGGCGGGTTCGGTCTTGTGGCGCGTGCATCAGCGCTATCGGGTGCTCAATCCGCTGTCGCCGGCACGGCGAGAAGCTGAAATCGGGATGCACCTGGCCGTGCTGACCTTCGCGCTGCTGGAGCAACTGCCTGGCGGACTAGAAGGACCGTTTCATGCGCTGGTTTACGTCTTGGCCATGTGGGCCGCCGGCTTTCTGTGTCGGCGAGCGATGACGGCCACCATCACCTTGGCGGTGGCGCTAGAGGTTGCGCTGAGCATGGTGGCTACCGATCTGGAAGCGGACGCCATCTCTACTCGCGTCGCTCTGCTAGGTGTTTTCGCCGGACTCAACCTGGTTGTCTTCCGGGCAGAGATCGCCCGGGTGCGTCGCCTGTCTCGACAAAAGGTCGATTCCGAGCTGAGCAAGATGCGCGAAGCGGCGCGTTCCTACCGCTTGCGCGATGTGGGGCGAAGCTCTGTGGAAAGCTCGGAAGACCGAGACAGCGATCCGGACCAGCTGGTGCATTCCAGCGTGGACCACCTGCACTTGTCGCTGCGTTTCATGTTGGGGCTATTGCGACGGACTTGTGGTCTGCAGACGGCAGCTCTGCTTTGGCTGGATGACGACGGCAGCAAACTCCATCTACGGGAAGTATCGTCCGCGGTTGACGAGCTGAAGCCGGGACCATTCCCCGCCAAAGAAGGATTGTTTGCCGCGGCGCTCGAGGCGCAGCACCCAGTCACGCTGAGCGGCAGTCGGGCGAGGGCGCGCATGCCCCTATACGACAACGAGAATGAGACGGAGTGCGTCTGTGCGATTCCCCTGATGGAGGCCAACGGCGCTGTCGGCGTGCTGCTCGTGGACTTGGAGCCTGGCCGCACGTTGGATGACGCCACCAAGGGGACGCTGATTGACGCGTCGCGCTTCATCCTGCGCTCCGTGGGCAACGAGCGCAGCTTCCTGCAGTTGGAAAGAACCAAGACGGAGCAGGGCAAACTCTACCGCGCCGCAGATATGCTCTCTGACGCCCGCTCGGAGGTCGAAGTGATCCGCGCTGGCGTGGATTCAGCGCGCTTGTTTGCGCACTTCGACTTTGCTGCTGTCACGCTCTTCCACAAGAGCCGACAAGCCCACGAAATTTGTGCAGTCAGCGGTGAAGGCGCTGACGAACTCGTGGGTACTGTGTTTGCGCACAACGCCGGTTTGGTCTCGATGGTGGTGCAGAACAAGCACCCGCTGCCCTATCGCGGCCGCTTCCAGAAGTCCCACATGGTGTTCGACGAACATCTACACATGCCGGACATGCCCAGCCTGATCATCCTGCCGCTGATGGTGCACGATACGGCTTTGGGTAGTCTGCTACTTGGCAGTCGTCACGCGGGGGCATTCAGTGAGGAAGTCCGTCCGCTATTGGAGGTGCTGTCGCGGCACGTAGCCGTTTCATTGGCCAACGCGCGCATGATGAAGCGCTTGGAAGAGCTGGCGACGACGGACAGCATGACGGGATTGCTCAATAAGCGGGCTCTGACCGAAGCGGCGCGCCAGAAGATCCGCGCCGCCAAACGTTTCAACCGACCACTGAGCGTGATCGTTGGAGATATCGACTTCTTCAAACGCGTCAACGACAACTTCGGCCACGACATCGGTGACGTCGTGATCAAGGGATTCGGCGAGGTGCTCAAGCAGAGCAAGCGGGAAACGGACTCGGTGGGACGCTTCGGAGGTGAAGAGTTCGTCGTTGTGTGCGAAGAGACCGACGCTGCCGGGGCCCAGCTGCTGGCCGAGCGCATTCGTCAAGAGCTCGAGGCTGTCAAGTTCAAGACTCCGCAGGGACCGCTGAGTGTCACGTGTTCACTTGGGGTTGCCACGTTCCCCCAAGCCGGCGATGATTGGGAAAGCTTGTTCAAAGCGACTGATGAAGCTTTGTATGGCTCCAAACAAGCCGGTCGAAATCGGGTGACCGTCTGGAGCCCAGCATTGCGTGGCGCCGCTGCTTGAACGCCTCAGCTCTCGATTTGGCTCCGGCGGCCCCGTCATACCAGTTTGAATGCCATGCCCGCCGCCGCCGCCGCTGCGCCGTCGGCATCTTCTCGGTCGCCGATCACCAAGCACCGCTCCGCAGGGACACCCAGTAGTTCCGCTGCTTTGAGATACCCAGCCGGGTCGGGCTTCAGGCGGCTGGGGCCATTCTGTTCACCGTTGGCGACAATGGTGTCAAATTCCAGCCAGCGTTGGAACGCCCGCAATTTGTGGCGCGCCGGGTAGTCACTGACCAACGCCAGTTTGCCCCCTCCCGTTTGATACTCGCGCAACTCGTGAAGCAAGCCTTTTCGAGCCAGTAGGCTGAGCCACTTGGTCGGTCTCTCAACCATCCAGGTGTGCACCACTGGTCTGAGCTCATCGACAGAGCGACCGAGGCGGACCGCTGAGCGCTGCAGCTGGAGCTCAAACGGCGAGTGTTCCGGAACCTCCCCCGCCGCTGTCTGCTTGGTGGCTTGTTCCTGACGCAGGAGCTCGTGTTGTCGGCGGAACTCGCGCAACGCGGAGATGTGCCAGGAGCCGAACACGAGAAGTTCGGCTGCCATCAGCGCTTTGAGCGGACGAGGAGCGTACAGCGTGCCATCCAGATCGACCAAGCAGGCCTCAAAGCGACGCAGATCCAAGTCAACCATTGTCACCATCGCGAATCGACCTGCTTTTCATCCCGCTGGCAATCCCTTTCGCAAGCGTTTTTCAGGAGCACGCGCGCTCCCCGCCTGATATCGTGGCGCCGATGGTTCGGCCGGATCAGCTCAGCTTGCCGCCGCAAATCGAACTCGAGCCGGTGAAGGACACGTCACCCGCGGATCCTGGCGGCTTCTTACGGCTGCGACGTGCCCAGTATCGCGCACACTTCGCGGGGCAGACAAGCGCGCTGTTCCCGTATGACCGGGTTGAACGGCGCGCGATGGATGCGTCAATCATCGTGGCGCACTTCAAGCGAGAAGGAGAACGCTGGGTCTACTTGCGCAGCGCCTTGCGTCCGCCGCTGCTAGGCGTGGAAGCCGGCCCTTCGTTGTGGGAACTCCCCGCTGGATTGATTGAGCCGGAAGAAGTGAGCGATGATCCGGCGAGAGCCTGCGCTGCTCGCGAGACCGAGGAAGAGCTGGGCTTTCGTCTGCCCGCCACGGCTTTCACGCCGCTGGGGCCGCCGGTATTTCCGGCTCCAGGTATGATCGCCGAGCGGCAGTATTTTTTCGAAGTCGAAGTAGAGCCAAGTCAGCGGGGCGAGCCGCAACTCGATGGCTCTCCTCTCGAACAACACGGCGAAATCATTACGGCTCCGGTAGTGCGGGTCTTGCAATGGTGCCGCCAGGGACAAATCCCAGATAGCAAGACAGAGCTGGGGCTAAGACGGTTGGTGGAAGCATGCGCCCTGCGCGAGTAGTCGTGGTCGCCAAGCGCTCCGCGTACAACAAGTTCGTGGAGGAGGACCGCGATCCGAGGGCGCGCGAATTGGTGCAGCGCTCCGACCCGAGTGTGCGGCGTTGGCGCCGCGCCCACGAGGAGCACCTGGCAACCATCGAGCAAGTGTCCAAGGTCCTGGATGACCTGGGCGTGCGCAAGTGGCTCCTATACGGACCACAAACCGCCTTTGATGCGACGGACGCGGACTTGGTTGTGACGGTCGGTGGGGACGGCACCTTACTGGCGGCATCTCACAACGTCGGCGAAATTCCCGTGTTGGGGGTCAACAGCGCGCCGAGTCACAGCATCGGATTCTTCTGTGCTGCTACTCGTCGCAGCGTGGGGCGCATGTTAGCGCAAGCGCTGGACGGCAAGTTACGCAGCGCGACGTTGTCGCGCATGCGGGTCGAGATCGATGAACGGATGATCTCCACGCGGGTCCTGAATGAGGCGCTATTTTGCCATGCAATTCCGGCGGCGACGTCTCGCTACATCTTGCGCTGCGGCCGTCGGCGGGAGGAGCAACGCTCCAGTGGTGTCTGGGTGGGCACGGCGGCGGGATCTACGGGGGCCCTGCGTTCGGCTGGTGGTCGGATCTTGCCGTTGACGTCCAAGCAACTGCAGCTGGTCGTTCGGGAACCCTACCAAGGCGAAAGCAAGCCCTACCACTTTCAGCGACTGGTAATCGACAGCAAACAGCGCCTGGTGCTGACCAACAAGATGAACGACGCTTGGATATTTCTGGACGGCCCGTTCAAGAAGGTCAGTGTGCGTCTCGGTGAGACCATCCGCTTCAGTGTGTCGGATGAACCTTTGACTGTGCTTGGACTCGACCCGCGTCGGCCGAGACGACGTTGACCCACATTGTGTGACTGGCTCGCGGGGACTTTGTGGGTCCTGCCTTCATTTCCCCTGGAGATCGGGTTCGCCGGGGGCAGGTCGTGGCCGTATGCTTACGTGTGGATTCGGGAGGAATAGGAGTCGACGGGCGCCCGCGCTTTGTTTGCTGGTTGCAATGGGTCTTCCTGTTGCTGGTGATCTGGCTACCGGCGTGCAGCGGGATCCTGGGGATCGAAGAGCGCCGATTGGATCTGGCTGAATTGACTCCAGATGGCTACGAGGGATGCGAACCCGAAAACGGCATCTGTGACGCTTGCACTTCTGAGTGGCACACCTGCATCTGCGAGGGATGGCGGGACTATCGGGATGAAGAGGAGAAGCTGCGCGCGGAGTGCGCGAGCAAAGCTCCCGAACAGATCCGCGAAGAGCAGGAAGAGCTTTGGTCAGAGTTTCTCGACGACGACGCAGATGACGCCGACGATTCCACGGACGATGCCGACGATAGTTCCGACAACTCAACGGACGATGACGCCGACGATTCGACGGATGATGACGTGGATGCCGGTGACAACGACCCCCCCGCGCTAAACTTCTGCGATGGGGACCGAGACGCTTGCCTCGAGTGCTTCTGCACCGAGTGTGACGCTGAAATCGCGGACTGCTCCGATGATCCCGACTGCGCCGAGATACTCACGTGTGTGATGGAGGCCGAGTGCGATCCGCTGGACGGTCCCGAGACTTGTCCGGATGCCGCCTCGTGCGACGCGTTGATCGCTCGCTCGAGTGATCCGACGTTCTTTCGCTTTCAGGACACACTGGATTGCGTCTTCAACCAAGGCTGCCCGTGCGGCGGTCCGGAGCCGGTTGCCTGCTCCCCGGGCGATGGCTGCTTCGATTGCCCCGACTGCTACGAGCAGTGTCGTTGTGAAGGCTTTGGTGACGCCCAGTGCCAGAACGAATGCTACGCAGACTGCCAGCCCCGCACCGGCTGCGCAAATTGCAACGACTGCATGGGAAACTGCCTGTGTCTCAACAATGGGGATCAGGCGTATTGCAATAGTCAGTGCCCCCCGCCGATGCCTTGCTCACCCCAGGGCGGTTGCGATTGCGCAGACTGCCACATGGCGTGCACCTGCCAGGGAAATACTCGACAGTTCTGCGACAGTCAGTGTCCACCGCCTCCTGCGTGCACACCGCAGGGTGGGTGTTCTTGTGGCACGTGTTTTGATAGCTGTATTTGTCAAGGCGGGGACTCCGCGTATTGCAGCAACCAATGCAACCCGGTTCCTTGCAGTGTGGATGACGCCTGCGCGGGCTGCGCTACCTGCTTCGATGCGTGCGTGTGCGAGGGCAATTCGACCAGCTACTGCAATGCTCAGTGCAGCGCGCCGTGCAGTGTAGATGACGCCTGTGCAGGTTGTGCCTCGTGTTACGACACCTGCCTTTGCCAAGGAAACCCAGATACCTATTGCGACTCCCTATGCAATCCAGTGCCGTGCAGTGTCGACGACGCGTGTGCGGGCTGTAACTCCTGTTTCGATACTTGCGTTTGTCAGGGAAATGACGACGTCTATTGCGACTCTTTGTGCAACCCGACGCCCTGCAGTGCGGGCGACGCCTGCGCGGGCTGCAACAATTGTTATGAGGCCTGTCTGTGTCAGGGCAACAGCGCCGCCGTCTGCGATGCGACGTGTCTGACGGCTGAGCCTTGTTCCGTGATCGACGGTTGTAGTTCCTGCTTCTCAGGCTTTGCCAAGTGCATGTGCAACCGAGACGGCAAGTTCTGGGAGTGCGCGCGGGATTTTGGCGTAGCGAGTTGTTCCGACACGAGCTGCTCCGACTGCGGAAATTGCGTCTCCGCCTGCGACTGCAACGGGAATGAACCGAGCTTGTGCGTGAGCCAGTGCGTGACCAATGACTGCAACCTGACGTTCACTAGCCCATGCGACCAATGCGCTTGCCAGAACTGCCCGTTGGAGTTTTCGGCTTGCGACGAAACCATCGGTTGCCCTCCACTGGCGGGGTGCATGGCTCGCACGGGATGCACGAGCGTCAGTGATTGCAACCTGCCGGAGACCTGCCAGTTCGAGATCAGCCAGATGGGGGGGATCGACAGCCCCGGCGTCGCGGTAGCAGAAGCACTCAACCGCTGTCGGAAGGAAGATGCTGCCTGCCAGTGTGACGGTGGCGGACAGATGATGCACGACAGGCTGTGCGGCAGTACCCAGTGCTACGGTTTCTATCCTCCGCCGCCAGAGCCCATCTTGCCGGCATGCTGCCTCGGTCCGGCCGCTGACGAGTGCGGGGTGAGCATGGACCCCGCGATTGGTCCCGCTACTGGCTGCGCGCTTTTGGGTGAGCCGGGTGGGGTTTGCGCCAACTGTCCCAGCTACTTCGCCACCGGGTCGCCATGGCAGCCGGGTGAAGAGCTGCCCGGATGCTGCCGTCCAGATGGTACTTGTGGCTATCAAGACACCACGGTCGGTCTGGGCTGCTTTGAGCCGAGGTTCGTCGGCGACACGGCAGCGCCGACCCTTTGCGATCCAAATTGTCCGTGACCGCCGCAGCCGGCCATTGTGCGTTGTGAGGCGTAGCGCGGCGCGCTCAAGCGATGGCGCATGCGCCAGATTCGCAAAGCACGTCGTCCTGCTGATTCACCAGCTCAGTGATCTGACCATCTGACAAGTCTGCAACGGCTTTGTGCAGCACCTCCAGCAGCAGCTCTGGGGGCTGCGCGCCCGAGACCGCATAGCGACCGATCAAGAAGAACGGAACCCCGCCGATGCCCAGCTGCTGAGCTCGTTGTTCATCCTGGCGGACGTCGACCTTGAACTGCCCGGAGCGCAGTGCATTGTAGGCGCCCTCTTCGTCCAAACCCGCTGCGTGGGCCACGCCGACCAGCGCATCGGGATCTCCAATTGCAGTACCGTCGGTGAAGTACGCTTTCATTAGCTGCTCCTTGAGCAGATCCTGGGCGCCCTGCACCCTCAACCCTTGCCCGATCAGTGACTGTGGCTGCGCTGGCGGTTTGCTGGGCAGTGGTTGGGTCCGGGCCCAATGAAGTAGCTGGTGGGCGCCAAAGGTATTGCCCGACTGCGCTTGGTCGAACCGGAAATCAATGCCCCGCTGCTGACCGATTTTGAAAACCCGGTCGATCATGCTTTGGGCGCCCGCGATACTCGTCCCGTATTTGGCCGCCAGAAATTCCGCATGGCTCTTGTTCGGATCCAGCCGCGTCGGCGCCGACGGATCCAGCTCAAACGAGTGCCACAGCAGCTTCACTCGCAGCTCAGGGTCAGTGTCTACAAGAAATTGCGCCAGCGCCTGCTCCAAATGGCGCTTGCCGATGTAGCACCAGGGGCACACCACGTCAGACCAGACATGCACGGAGACGGTTGACACGCCGCCTAGAGTAGGGCCAAGCGGGACGGATGTCGACCGGTTGACCTTCACGTGGCAAGCCAGAGCCAGAGCTTTTTGCAATCAAACGACCCGCTGGGGTCAAGCCTGCGCGGCTTTCGCGTCAAAAGTAGGGCCCTGGGCTGAGCGCTATTGCCAGGTGGCTCTTGGGGAGCCAGGATCTGAGTCCCCGCGATGCTGGTGCCGCCTGATCTGGTCGACTTTCTGGAGAGCGGCATTTCCATCGCCGTGGGCACGGCGAGCGCGGATAATCGGCCTGAAGTTGTGCGTGGACTGGGCGCCCAGGTGCGTCCGGACGCGGGCGGACTGACACTATTCGTCGAACAATCCGTGGCTGCGCGCACGCTGGACAACTTGCAGGAAAATCCAAACCTGGCGGTCACCTTCTCGCGCATCCTGGACCACAAGACTGTGCAGCTAAAGGGCACATTGTTGCGACAGCGAACCGCCCACGCCGACGAGCAGGGTCTCGTTGAAGCGTATGTTCAGGCCTTCGCCGAACAAGCGTACATCGCTGGGCTGCCCAAACACATCACCCGCCGTGTCCGCCGCTGGCCGTGTGTCGCGTTGGAGTTCTGCGTGGCCAGCATCTTTTCTCAGACGCCCGGGCCTGGCGCTGGTGCAGTCATGGTAGCCGAACGTGATTGAGCTCTCGCAGCTGCCGCCGCGCTGCTTTCAGGGCGTGATCCCCGCGCTGCTCGCTACGTGTTCGCTCGAGGGCCTGCCGAATACGACCTACCTCAGCCAGGTGTTTCGCACGGACGAGCGGCACGTCGCTCTGTCGTGTCAGTTCTTCAACAAGACGAAGCAAAATACGCTGGTCAATCCTCAGGCGACAATCGTGTTGTACGATCCACTGACCTTTGAGTCGTACCGACTGGAGCTCGAGTTTCGCCACTCGGAAGAGCAGGGCACGCTGTTTGACTCCATGGCGTCACGGATCCAAGCGATCGCCTCACACACGGGGCTCTCCGGGGTGTTCAAGCTGCGCTCCGCAGACATCTATGAGGTCGTCCGTTGTGAGCGCCTGGACAATCTATCGCCGGAGCCAGCCGAGTCGCCTCCTCTTGGGGCCGATCCATCACAACCGCGTAGCGAGTTGCGTGCGCTCCAGTTGATTTCCCAAAGCACCTGCAGGGCCAGCTCGCAACAGCAACTGTTCGAACAGGTGCTTGGGGCGTTGGATGAGGCCTGCGGCTTCGCTCACTCGATGGTGTTCTTGTTGAACCCGGCGTCCGGCAACCTGCAACCCGTGGCCAGTCACGGTTATGGGGCCGTCACCTTGGACGGTGAAGTTGCCGTCGGCGAGGGCTTGGTCGGAACTGTTGCTGAAAGACGCCAGCAACTGCGCATCAACAGCGTGGGCGGAGATCTGCGCTACGGTCGAGCGATCCGAGCGGACGCGCATCGCGTTTCTGGCGCCCGGGCGATCGATGCGGAGGTGCCACTGCCAGGATTGGCTGACGCAGCCAGCCAAATGGCCATCCCGCTCGTTGTCGAGCAAGAGCTGCTAGGTGTTTTGGTCGTTGAAAGCTCCAAACCCCTGGCGTTCGATGATTGGGATGAGACCTTTCTGGAAATCGTGGCCAATCAGGTCGCCGTCAGGCTTTCGGCTTTCCTACAGTCGGATGGCTCTCACGAGGCACGTTCAGCCAGCGCTGCGCCCACGGAGCAGAACGCGGGCTTGACGCTCCGGTTCTTTGAGCAAGATGACTGCGTGTTTGCGGGGGATGAGTATCTGATCCGCAACGTGCCCGGGCGCATCCTATGGAAGCTGCTGCGAGCGTACGTGGATGACGGCCGCACCGAGTTTTCCAATCGCGAGCTGCGCCTCGATCCTTGGTTGAGACTTCCGCCCATCCGAGACAACCTCGAAAGCCGGTTGGTGTTGCTGCGCAAGCGGCTCGAGGCCAAATGTTGTCAAATCCGTCTGGTGTCCACCGGTCGAGGCTGTTTTCGGCTAGAAGCGGATTGTGAGTTGCGGCTGGAAGAGCCCCAAAGCGAGCCGGATACCCAGGCCGGAGAACGCTAACCAGGGTCGTAAGAAACTCTCAGCATTGGTTTAAGGCCGTCTTAGCGACAGCGCGGAAGTAAAGGCGCCAAAACCAGCTCCATGGTTCTACCAAGGAGCAATCAATGACCCACTACAAGTACAAGCGCCCGCATTTGTTGGGCTGGATGATGATTGTCGGCACGGTCGCGGCGCCGCTAGCTTGCCAAGCCGCCCCTGACGCGAGCGCCCAGACGAAGTCTGCACCCCCAAGCGATCGCTACGCGGAAGTTGGCGATCAGTCTTCAGAACAAGCGGCGCCCGCGTTGAGCGGAGCGGCCCTGGTCGACAAAGGGCGTCAGCTGGTTCAACTCGGGGGTTGCCAAGACTGCCACACCCCGATGGCGTTCGACCCCAACCGCGGCATGCCGGTGCCTCAAGCCCACCTGGCGTTTTCGGGACATCCCAAAGGCGCGGCCGCGCCCAGCGCCAAGCCTGGACCGGGGGACCAGGCAGTGATTGGCGGCAGCTTCACCAGCTTCACTACCCCGTTTGGCGTTGTGTTTGCTGCCAACATCACTCCGGATCCGGAGACCGGTATCGGTACGTGGTCTGAGCAAGACTTCATTCAGACGGTGCGCAGCGGTCGCCACAAGGGGACTGGGCGCGTGGTGTTGCCGCCAATGCCGATGCAGAACCTGGCGGCACTCAAAGACGAAGAGCTGCGCGCCATGTTTGCGTTCTTGATGGCGCAACCAGCGATCAAGAACCCGGTACCCGAGCCTCAGGTGGCCCCCGCGGCGCTGGAAGCTATCAGCAAAAGTCTGACCATGGTCAGCAGCCAGGAGCACTGACATGTCGACTCAGATTGAACCCCGCCCGCGTGAGAGCGCGACGAATCAGCCGCGCGTCGACCTCTATTCCACGGTGCACCGCGGCTTGCGCCTGGCCTTGTCGGAGTTGATGCTCCGCTTGGGGAATGCAGATCCCGAAGATGCACGGGTGCGGACTGAGCTGCTGGATGATCTGGAGAGCGTGCTTTACTTGATGGAGCGCCACCTGGAGCATGAAGAGCGGCATATCCATCCGCTGTTGGTTGGTCCACTAGCGCAGCATGGCCAAGCCTTGACCCAAGAGCACGAAGACCATCTGGAAGACATCAGCCAAGTCCGACAGGTTGCGCAGGCTTGGGATACCGATCAATCAGAAGCGGCGCTGGATGAGCTGTACTTGCGCTTTTCGTTGTTGGTTGGGCACAACCTGGCGCACATGGCTCACGAAGAAATGATCGTCAATCCGGCGCTTCAAGGCTTCTATTCCGATGCTGAACTTGGGGTAGTGCATGAACACATCTTGGCTGCGATCGGTAGCGATGAGATGCGCTCGTTCTTGCGAGTGATGCTGCCCGCGGCTCGGCCAGCCGCGCGCGAGCCCATGCGCCAAGTGCTCGACAGCCTGATGCCCGCCAGCCAGCGCCTAGCGGGTGCGCTCTGAGCGCAGGCCATCCAATCCGAGCGGCTAGCGGCTGAAGCTGGGCACCCAGTCTTCGAATAGCTGGTCAGCCGTGTACACGGCGGCCTCGTCGGCGCTGAGCTGACGGGACTCGGGCGCGCGGGCTCCGGGGTTGGCGCCGGGGCCCATGGTCTCGAACTCCGAGAAGCGCGCGGTGGCGAGCACGTTGTCGCTCATCTTGACCCAGCCCACGCCAGAGATGTGGCGGCCGAGTTCGCTGTGCAGGAACGCGGCCGCCCCGTAGGCGCCCCAGTTGCGTCCCAAAGCCATGCTGCCGTCAGCAATCGAGCCGTCCGCCGTCAGCTGTCCACCCAAAAACACGAGCCCAAATTCGGTGGCTTGATCCGTATTCGGCGCCACCACGGCGGTGCCAGTTCCCACGTTGTGGATGTGGCAGTCTTCGAACACGGCAGTGGCTCCGCCAAAGATGAAATCCACCGTGCCTTCCACGTAGCAGTCGCGAAAGTATTGGCTGCCGTTCTTGACGTAGAGCGTGTCTTGGTTGGCCAAGAAGCGCACGTTGCGGAACTGCACTCGCTCGCCGTTGACCAACAGCGCGACGGCTTGCGTGCCCACGCCGCGCGTGTTTTCGAACGTCAGATTTTCGACTGAGACATCATCCGATGACAGGGTGACACTGGCGCTGCCGGTGGTGCCCAAGGTGCCGCCATTGCCGTTGGGAGTGTCGGCGCCGTCCGTGAAGGTGAGCACGGTGTCTTGCTCACGGCCGAGTTGTCCGCATAGAGTGATCTGGGGCACGTCGATGCGCAGCTTCTCGCGATAGCTGCCGGGCGCGATGCGGATGATGGTCGGGGTGGTATTGGACGATGACAAGCTGTCTAGCGCTGCTTGCAGCGTGTCAAAGTCCGCGCCTTGTTTGGCCACGCTGATGTTAGGTTGGTCGCTGATGGCGTTGCAGTCGTCTGAGCCGCTGCTGGCTCCTCCAGCGCTCGCACCACCAGAGTCAGCGCCGCCGTTCTCACCGGCAGCACCACCGTCGCCGCCACTGTCACCGCCACTGTCACCGCCACCACCGCTATCAACTGGGGTTCCGCCTTCACCTGCGACGCCGCCGGCGGGTGGGTTCATTTCGCTGGCGCCACCGCTGCCCGCCTGAGACATGTCGTCCTCAGCGGCCCCACCATTGGCGCTGCCGCCGGATGGGTTGCCGCCGCTTGCGTCGTCCGGATCCATGGGGGCACCCGCGTTGGCCGCGCCGCCCCGGTCCGCGCTCAATGTTCCACCCGCAGCAACTTCCTGATCCGACGTGCTATCACCCGAGCAGGCTAGAGCGAGCATGTGAGTCACCAACACGGCGCCAAGTGCGAAGAGTTTGCGGGCTACCGCATGCGGACGAGCCTGAACACGCAGCTGGCTAAACTCCGGACGGGTCATCGAATTCGATCTGCTAGCTGATGGGGGCGCTGTTTGGCAATCGCAGATCCAAGGCTTGCCGTGCGGACGGATGATGGTGCTCGCAGCGCCAGCGATGCTGGCCGAACCGGGCGGCGTGGATTATCGTCCTGACACGTGCCGTCCCCGACTACCAAGCGCATCGTCTGGATCTTGCTCTTGTGCATTGCGATCCCAATTGTTCCATTTGCGATCATCGGTGAGCTCCCGGGTGAGCGCTGGCTTCAAGCGCAGGGGGATAGTGCCCTGGCTTTTGGAGCCACGGGTGCGGCCCTGCTAGCGGCGGACGTGCTGCTGCCGGTGCCGTCCAGCATTCTGGGTTCGCTGCTCGGCGCACGTTTGGGATTCGCGGCTGGTTTCGCTTGGACCTTCGCCGGGCTGATGTTGGGCCACTTGGTGGGCTACGGCATGGGGCGCGTCATGTTTTCGAAGCAGTCGGGAGCGCTGCCCAATGAACCCGCGGCGCTGGCGTTGGTGTTGAGTCGCCCGGTGCCGGTATTGGCCGAAGCGCTCACGTTTGCGGCCGGGGCTTCCAAGCTCAGATTCAGCACGCTGCTACTCACGCTCAGTCTAGGCAACGGCATCTACGCGCTAGCGTTGGCGGGAAGTGGAGCTGCCTGGCTGCCGGAAGGTTGGGCGGGGCCGGGCTTAGTGGTGCCGTTGTCCTTGCCGGTCGTTGGGTGGCTGATCTGGAAATGGCGAGCTCGCCGCGGACCAGCGCCGTCGAAAGACGTCGACGCTTCAGCCCCGCAGTAGACTAGCCGGGCAGTAGACTAGCCGGGCAGGAGCTGCAGCACTTCGCGCGCTTGCTCATCCAGCAGCTGCAACGTCGCTTCGTCTAACTCGCGTTCATCATTGTAGGCAATGCCCACAACTGCCAGCAGCTCGTCATTGTCAGCGTGCACCGGGAGTGCGACGGCAGCTTTGGCGTTCACCGCTTTGGCGCCAGGACGCACGTCACCGGTATTGTCCGTCTTGAGGTTGCACGTCTGGACGGGCTGAGCCCGCTCCCACGCCAATCCCGCCATGCCTTTGCCTTTGGGGATCAGTTTGGTCACTTCTTGGACCTTCGGGGGGATGTTGTGCGCGCCAGCCAGCGAGAGAACCTCACCGTCACGACGGTGCACCGTGCCTGCCACGCCGCCGTGGCGGGTGATGAATTCGGTCAACCAAGTTTGAAGCTCTGAATCGCTCACGGGTGGAAGGGTTCGAGACTGGGGCGATATTGTCAAGTCGTGCATCATTCGGGCGTGCGGATGCGCTGTCCCTGCGGGGCACTGGTGGTGCGGGGTTAACGACGGAGCCGGCTTGATTTTCGACCCGCGCGCGCAGGTTTTCGCGACATCTACCTCGGGTCGCCAGATCCGCTGCAACGGGTGCGCGTTTGAGATTTCACCCACGGGAAGTGGTGCAGCGGTGGCCGGTGAGCCGGTGCGAGCTGGGGGTTGCGCGCGCGGTCATCGGCTTGGCTGACTTGAAAATCGCGCTCCGAGCACCCATAGGAAGGGCGCGCCGCTGGCTGCGCATTTCTAGGAAGCTATGTTAGGCTGAGATTTGTGGTTGAGCGAACTGGTAGTGAGCCCTCTGCGTCCAGCCTGGCAGGGCTCGAATGGCTCGCGTGTTTGGGCGGTGAAGCTGGCGAGCGCGTGCGCAACCTGCTGACGACGACACTGGCTGATACCAGCCTCACGACCACGAAAGTCCGTGTAGCGTACGCCCGCGCCGGCCGTCTCGCGGCGGCGGCCAAGGTTGCAGCTGAGCGCTTGCCGCAGGGCGTGCCAGAGCCCCTGGAGGGATGGCAAGCTGAGCAAATCGCCCGCATGGCGGTGCTGCTCGCCGCTGTCGAGCGTATTTCACCGGCTGAGCAGGTCGCACTGGTGGAGACACTCTTCCGGACCGGCGGAGAGCAGGAACAAAAGGCGGTGTTACGCAGTTTGGCCTACCTACCTGAGCCAGGGCGTTTCGCCGACTTGGCGGCGGAGGCGACGCGCACCAACGTCACGACGGTGCTCGCGGCCCTGGCGTGTGAGAACCCTTTCCCAGCGGCTCATTTACCTGAGCTCAACTTCAATCAAATGGTGCTCAAGTCGATTTTTCTGGGCATCGACACCTCTCGGGTCGTCGGGCTCGAGACGCGGGTTACTCCCGAGCTGGTGCGGATGCTACAAGACTACGGTGCCGAACGACGAGCGGCTGGGCGCGTCGTACCCGCAGATGTGGACCGCATCAGCCAACTGCTGGCCAATAACACTGCTGGCCAATAACCGAGGTGAATGCATGAGACTTTTTGACCCCCACATCCACATGACCTCGCGCACCACGGATGACTATCAGGCGATGGCGGATGCTGGCATTCGGGCCATTATCGAGCCGGCGTTTTGGGTTGGTCAGCCGCGCACCCATGCGGGATCGTTTGAGGACTACTTCCTTTCGCTGGTGGGCTGGGAGCGCTTTCGCGCCAGCCAATTCGGCATTCGCCACTACTGCACGATGGGGCTCAACCCCAAAGAAGCCAATAGCAAGAGCTTGGCGGATGAAGTGATGGCCCTGCTGCCCATCTACATGGAAAAAGAGTCCGTCGTGGCCGTTGGGGAAATTGGCTACGATGACATCACCGAAGCTGAAGAAGACATCTTCTGCCGGCACATTGAGCTAGCGAAAGAGTACAAGCTGCCAATCCTGATCCATACGCCCCATCGCGACAAGAAGCGCGGTACTGAGCGCAGTCTAGCGTTGATCAAAGAGCAAAACTTCCCGGAAGAGATGACCTTGGTCGATCACAACAACGAGATCACTCTGCCCATGGTGCTGGACACGGGTTGTTGGGCAGGGCACTCGATCTATCCCAACAGCAAGATGGACGAGCAGCGCATGGTGTCGTTGGTGCAGCAGTACGGCTCGCAGCGCATCATCGTCAACTCTGCCGCTGATTGGGGCGTCAGTGACCCGCTGAAGGTGCCGAAGACGGCTGCTGCTATGCATGACGCCGGCATTTCGGACGAAGAGATCAGCAAGATCTGCTGGCACAATCCGATCGAGTTCTTTGCGCAGAGTGGCCGTTTGGACGTCGAGGCGCTGAACGCGGACCAACCTGTGGACCAGACCAAGCTCTGGGAAGGTAACTCGGTCTTGCGGGGCCAAACGCCGCGCGTTGAAAGTTGATGCCATTCGCAGGTCGTGCCGTATGTAATGCGGGCGTCGCCTATGACCTAACCCGTCCCGGAAAGCGAATTCGTTGAAGCAAACACTCGTGCTGCTGGTCGTTGGTTTGAGCCAGCGCTTGTTGGGTGAGCACACGCCAAACCTTTCGGCGCTGGCCAAGCGCGGCGAAAGTCGTCCGCTGCGGACGATCACGCCGGCGGTCACCTGCTCGGTGCAGTCCACCTTCGTCACCGGCAAGCTGCCAACGGAACATGGCATCGTGGCCAACGGCTGGTACTTCCGCGACCTGGCGGAAGTCTGGTTGTGGCGGCAATCCAATCGCTTGGTTCAGGGCGAAAAGCTGTGGGAGGCAGCTAGAAAGCGCGACACGGACTTCACCTGCGCCAAGCTCTTCTGGTGGTACAACATGTACTCCAGCGCCGATTGGGCAGTGACTCCGCGGCCCATGTACCCCGCGGACGGCCGCAAGCTCCCCGACATCCACACCCACCCCGCGGAGCTGCGTGACGAACTGAATGAGCGCTTGGGGCAATTCCCGTTGTTCAACTTCTGGGGGCCGATGGCGGACATCCGCTCCAGCGACTGGATCGCCAAGTGTGCCGCCCACATGCTCGATACGCGCAAGCCAACGCTCACGCTCACGTACTTGCCGCACCTCGACTACAACCTGCAGCGGCTGGGGCCAGAGCATCCGCAGCTGCACGAAGATCTGCGCCAAGTGGATGCCCTCTGCGGAGAGCTGATCGAGCAGGCCGACAAGAGCGGCATGCGTGTGGTGGTGTTATCCGAGTACGGCATCACTCCGGTAGACAGCCCGGTGCACATCAACCGCATTTTGCGAAAAGCCGGCACGATTCAAATTCGCGAAGAGATGGGGCGTGAGCTGCTGGACGCGGGCGCTAGCCAAGCGTTCGCGGTTTCCGATCATCAGCTGGCGCACGTGTACGTGAAGCAGCCCGAGCGGGTGGATGAGATCAAGAAGCTGCTCGAAGCCGAGCCCGGGATTGAACGCGTTCTGGATGCCGCCGGAAAGAAGGAGTTTGGGCTGGATCACGAACGCTCCGGAGAGCTCGTGGCGATCAGCCAATCGAATCGCTGGTTCAGCTACTACTACTGGCTCGATGATGACCGCGCTCCAGATTTCGCACGCACGGTCGATATCCACCGCAAGCCCGGCTACGACCCCGCCGAGCTGTTTTTGGACCCGAAGCTGAGCGCACCGAGGCTGCGCGTCGCCAGAAAGCTCGCCTTGAAAAAGGCCGGCTTCCGCACGCTGCTAGACGTGATCGGACTCGACGGATCCATCGTGCGCGGCTCCCACGGTCGCGTCACCCAAGACGAAGATGCGCCCGTCTTGCTTTCGAACGCACCAGATCTGCTGCCCGAGGGCGAAGTGGCCGCGACGGACGTGTTTGACCTGCTTCTTCGGCACGTGTTTGACTGAGGGCCGCCGCCCCAGCGCTACTGCCTGTGGAACGAACCTCAGGTTCCGCTGACCCAACGCTGCAAAAGCAGAGTAGCCCCGAACCCCAGCACACACAAAGCCGCGCCCAGCGTGTGCCCCGCCAATCCAACCAGCGTCGCGTCCACCAAAGAAATGCCGGCGATGAAGCTGACGACGGCTTTGGGGACCATGGGCGGCTTGAGGCGCAAAAACGCCAACGCGCGCAACACCAACAAAAGCAACAAGAGCGGGAACAAATACCCCACCCACTCGGGCGGCAAGTTCAACCCCGCGTAGACGAACGGCGCTGCCAAAAACAGCAGCGGCCACCAGCTGCCCACGCGAGCCAAGTTCTCTTGTTTGGCGGTGTAGGTCAGGCCAATCAGGTAGCTCAGCAGCACGGCTGCCCCGAGCAACACGGCTTTACCGCTAGCGCCCGTCAGCGCCACCGCCACGCCCACGTAGACGCCCACACGGCACAGCCCCATTAGCAGGGGACTGAGCGGATTGTGCTTGTGGTAGACGTCGTACAAGACAATCACACCGGCCAATGCCAGCGCAGCCCACAACGTTCGCCAAGTGAACGGGTGCGCGCCGTTGGCCCCCAACCAGGCCAACAGCAATGTCGCTACACCCAGCTGAGCGAAGCCAGCCGTGAACACCGTGCTCGCGCTCACCCGACCCGAGGGGATCGGCCGCTCGGGGCGCTGTCGCGCGTCGATCTTGCGATCGAAGGCATCATTCAAATACATGCCGCCGGTGTACATCAGTGACATCGCCACGCAGCACAACACTAGCGTTCCAGGCGTCAACGGAGCGGCGCTCAAGTAGGTGGCGGCCACCACGTTGGTCCACACCGTGGGCAAGTTGGAGATCCGCCCCAAAGAGATGGCATCTTTGAACGTCATCGCAGCTGAGCCCGTGTCCACTCCAGCTCACGGCAGATCGCGCTGACCACGCCGTCGGCGCGTAGCTCCGGCGGCAACACGTCAAACGTGTACGTCTCGACTTCGAGGTGTGCAGTGGTTGGATCGTCGCAATAAGCTGACAGCAGCTGCAGCAGGTGCTTTTGGGTGTTTTGGAACAATCCCAGCTGCTCCTGAAAAACCGGGACATGGAAGTGCACCCGCCAACTTTCTTGCTCGTTGGGCTCTCGTTCGAGCGCCTGTGGCAAGTCGAGATATCGCTTCAGCTCGCCGGCCTCGTTCACGACGACCTGATGCAGGTACACCTCGTCCGCGTAGCGTCTCAGCTCATGCAATTGTGCAGCGCCTGCCTGTTGCAACGACAGCCCGGTGGTGATCTGCAACTTCGCCAGCGGGATGCCTGCGGCCTTCAGAGCCTGCAAGCTCTGCTTCGGTTCCTCGAACTCCACCGCCGCGTGGCACGCGTCCAAACACACGCCCAAATGCGTGCGCAGCGCTGCCTCGGCTTCCCCGATGGCGAGCCCACTCAGCTCAGCGAAGCGGGCGACCGCGCTCGGCGCGTAGAGGTACTGCTCGAAAAATTCGACCGCGTCCGCAGCTGTCTCCAACATGCACTCAGGCTCAGGCTCGAGTCCGAGCACCAGCAGCTGGCCGCGCTCTTGGCGTAGGCGCCACAGGCTGAAGCCGTGCAGCACCAGATTTTCCGCGATCAATTCGCGATGAGCTGGGGTCGCCAGGGGGCGATAGCAGCCGGGCACAGTGCTGATGCTGCCCGAGATATCGGGCTGGTCGGCGAGCAAGTCCGTGAGCACCTGCGCTAGTTCATCGGAGTACTTCAGCCGCTCAGGGCTAGCCCAGTCCGGCAAATACACGTCTTGTTTGACGCGAGTTCCGTGGAACGGGCCGTAAGGAAAGCCGTTCAGCGTGAATACATAGCAATCCTGCTCGCTGAGCCACTGCTTGAAGCGATTCATTTCGGCGGGTGCAGCCAGAGCAGAGGCCGCCTGCGCCGACAAACGCAAGCCGATGCCGAAGCTGCCCTCGGGCGCCAAACGCGCCTTGAGCTGCGGCACGTATTGGCGCAGGTTCGCGTTGACCTGCTCCCAGCTCTCACCCGGATGAATGTTGGTGCAGTAGCTCAGGTGAGCCGCGTTCGGGGCAGTGCTGGGGGCGGGGCTGCCAGCCCGCGCGCTGAGGGGGATGCGCATCAGTCTAGAGACTAGACTAGACTCGACTCGACTAATACGCGTTTTTCTTCGAGGTACGGCCGAGGACGGTGCGGATGACGATTTGCACGTCCAACCAGAAGGACTGCCGGCGGATGTATTCCAGGTCGAAAGCGACGCGTTGCACCATCTTGTCGAGCGTGTCGGTCTCTCCGCGCCAACCGTTGACCTGGGCCAAACCCGTGATCCCCGGCTTGACCTTGTGGCGCAGCATGTATTCTAGGATCTGCTTGCGGTAAAATTCGTTGTGCGCCACGGCGTGCGGCCTGGGGCCGACGACGGACATGTCACCCAGCAGCACGTTGATGAACTGGGGCAATTCATCCAACGAGGTGCGCCTCAGAAAGCCCCCGATAGGCGTTAGACGGCTGTCGTTCGCTTTGGCTTGTTTCACGACGTCGCCATCTTCCGCGACGGTCATCGTGCGAAACTTCCACACGCGGATGATCTTCCCACCTTCGCCGTATCGGCGTTGAATGAACAGCGGCGGGCCTTTGGAGGTCAGCACCACCGCGAGCCCGATCAACAACAGCAGTGGCCAGCCGAGCAGCAAGAACGTGCCCGAAAACGCGATGTCGAAGATGCGTTTGGCCAGCATGCTGGTGGGCTTGTTGGGTTCGATCACCAGATCGGCGACGTCTTCCGTGGTGAGCTGCAACGCCGGCACCAACGACATCAGGTAACTCTCTTCTTCGAGATTGAAGGAGTTGTCCGAGTCACACACACGCCGCGCCAACTCCAGAATGTGACGCTTCTGCTCCGTCGGCAGTGAAACCAACACCCGAACGGAGTGTTCGATGTCGAACTCATTGGGGTCGAACGTCTCGATCCGATGCAGCACCCAATCCGGCGTCTGCTCCACATTCAGCAGCTGACGCGTCAATTGGCGCACCGCCTTCAGCTCCTTGCGACAGACTTTGGAGTCCGCGTGAGCGGCGGCGAGCAGTAGCTCAGTGACGGCCTGAGCGATGAAGATATCCGGAGGTGGCGGGATCGACGAGCGGCGTATTGGCTCGACCCTCAGGACCCGGGGGGAGATCGTCGACGGAGGCCCTTCGCTCGACGGCGGCGGCTCCAAACGATCGTGCAGGGCGCTGCTATCCAAGGGCACCTCATGAAAAGGTTTGGAGTCTGCTGGCGCGTGCATCGGGAAGGCCGACACAGTACTCTTGCTCCCGCCGCAACGCGAGATTGAGGAGCCGTTGGGGGGTTAAGAAACCGAACCACAAGTCGGGCTCAGATGCCGCCTTAGCTGACTGGGTCGGCTCAGGGCCTGTGGCCCACTAGCCCTGAAGGACCACGAATATCTCTCAGCGGAGGACGCACTGCCCTGGGGAGGCGGAGCAGATCCCCGACACACAGTGGCCCTGCTCGCAGTCAAACCAGTCCTGGCATCCGGAAGTGCCGAGGATGTCTTGTTCTTCGTCGCTCGGGAGAATGGACCTGTAAACGCAACCAAAGCTGTCCGCCTGCGGGTGGCCCGG